>JBLHSI010000034.1:0-18400 GCA_047626655.1 Halioglobus sp. | reverse complement strand
ACAGCGCGCTTCACTCGACTTTCTAGTTCACGCACATTACCAGGCCAGTGGTAGGTTTCAAAAGCATTGATAGACTCCGCGTCGAAACTCTTTTGGGGCTTATTGTACACCTGGCAAAACCTGCCGAGAAAGGCCTTTGCCAAAACAAGGGCATCCCCGTCTCGGTCTTTGAGCGGCGGAATCTGAATGGTAATCTCGCTGATGCGATAATAGAGATCTTCACGGAACGTGCCTTGTTCTATGTTTGCGGCGATATCCTGATGGGTTGCGCATACTATTCTTATATCTACTGGTATCTCCTTGCGGCCACCCAATCGCTCAACGACTCGCTCTTGCAAGAATCGCAGCAGCTTTGCTTGTAATTCTAGCGGTAAATCCCCAATCTCATCCAGAAACAGTGTGCCACCGTCGGCGTATTCTATCTTTCCCGGTGTGGACTGGGTCGCGCCGGTGAAGGCGCCTTTCTCATAGCCAAACAGCTCGCTCTCAAGTAAATTCTCTGGAATCGCCGCGCAATTGATAGCAACGAGCTTTTTGTCGGCACGAGGGCTTAGTTCGTGTAGTGCGCGTGCAAAGCGTTCTTTACCTGTTCCGCTAGCGCCTAGAAGTAAAGTAGTGATATCGGAAGGAGCCACTTTCTCAACTGTTCGACAGACCTTGAGCATTTGGGGACTGGTAGCGATAATCCCTGCCAAAGGCATTTTTTCCTGATTTTGAATGAGTCTGCTGTTTTCAATTTCGAGTTCGTAAACTTGATAAGCGCGCTCTACTATCATGCCTAGAATTTCTGGGTCGGCAGGTTTTTGATAAAAGTCGTAGGCACCCAAACTGATTGCTTTGACGGCATTGGCCCTGTCGTCATCTCCAGTCACAACAATAACTTTAGTTGAAGGTGTCAGGGCCAGAATTTCTGTTAGTGTGGCTAAACCTTCAGTGACGCCGCCGGGGTCTGGCGGAAGGCCCAGGTCAAGTAAGACAACGCCGGGCTGCAAGCGCCTAACCTGTGTGATAGCGCTTTCTCTATCGCCGGTAATCTCGACCTCGAAGTCTTCAAATGCCCAGCGCATCTGGCTCTGTAACCCTATGTCGTCTTCAACTACTAGTAAATGTTTCTTGCGCTGCTTCACGGTGTCTCTCTCTTATATAGTGAGTGCTATGGTCAATCAGTTTCGGAAGTTTGTAAACAGGGGATAGAGACGCTAAATAGAGATCCTTCGCGCGGCGTGCTACTAACGGTGATGTCTCCCCCTAAACTTCTAATAAACTCCCGGCTCTCAAAGGCCCCAATACCCATGCCTGTGAGCCCCTTAGTAGATTCAAAAGCCTTGAAAAGCCGGTGATTAACGAACTCAGGTGACATGCCAACTCCAGTATCCTGAATTTCAATAATTGCCTGCTGGTTGTCGCTGGTCAGGCGAACGACTACTTTTCCACTATTGTCGGTGGCGTGTTGAGCGTTTTGCACCAGGTGACCAAAAACAGTCACCAGTCGTTCTTCATCGGCATGCACGAATATATCGCCCACTTTGGATTCGAGTGTGGGTAGTGGTCGCTCAATATTATGGCTTGCTATCACTTGGACGATTAATTGTGACAGTTCTACAGCGGATGGATCTGTGGTGCGCATTCCGCTGCGCATCTGCTCCATGAGGCTCGTCATGCGCTGGACCGAGTTTTGCACGGTGGTGATCATATCGTCTACAAACTCGGGTTTGTGTTTGTGTTTTTCAGCATTCGCCACCATCAAAGATTGTTGGGCGAGAACATTTTTTAAATCATGTACAACGTAAGCTGACAATCTGTTAAACGCATCAAACTGCTTTGCTTCTACCAGCGCTTCGCTAGCGAGATATTGTGCTAGGTGACTGCCTGCTTGTCGACCAGCGGTTTTAAGTAGGTCGTGTTCCTCCCAGTCTAATGACTTTTGCAGTTCAGAATCCTTGAGTAGCAAAATACCCGGTAATTTGTCCCCGAACATAATAGGTAGTACAAGCCAAGCGTCGGCAATCGCAGACAAAACAGGAGGTATATCAAGATTATCATAGATATCGGGGTTCCTCTGCAACTCATGTAGATCGATAACCCATTTGGTACTTTGCAGCCATGTGGCGAGTTCGTCGATGCCGCCTCTCTTCTCCGGCTCTGCCATTTCCCAGTGCTCCAGCAGTCGATACTGCTTATCATCGGTGGTCGTCCAAAGCATTCCGCCTGGACTCTCCACCAGCGTCGCCATACACCGTATAACGCCTCCGGGTACGTCGTCATCCATGTCAGATAGCGCCCGGGTGAATTTTAGCCATTCCTCACGATAATCGTAGCGGTAGGCGAAAAAATGTTTGCTCAGTAATACCCGAGTCTTGGCGCGGATTTGTCCTGAGAACAAGAGCACCAATAGCAAAACACCGGTCCCAATGAGAAAAGAGATCTGCAGTACGCCACCCCAGCTCCCGCCGAGGAACTTTATGAAGTAGCCAACGACCGCCATGAGTATTAGATATACACCGGCACCTAATAGCGAAACGGTATGAAAAACCACTTGGCGCGAAATATTTAGAGCCGTTTTCCAGCTAGATCCTCTAGCAAAAGAGATTGCTAGCATTGGGGTGACTAAGGCATTGACTAAGCCCCTTGCCTGCCAGTATTGGGAATCCAGTTGCCGAAACATTAAGGCCTCGGAATACATCAGTAGGTCAAAGGCAAAAATGCCCCCAAGGCCAAAGCAGAGGTACTTTAATGACCAGCGCTCGGTATTGTTAGCATTGCGAAAAATCTGCTCGAGTAGCAACAACCCAAATATGGCCATGCATAGCCAGCTGCCCAGTGCGATATCCCTGTAGACTGCAAATGCAAGATTGTAGTGGGACAGAGCCCAGGGCACGAAAATAAGTGCTGTGATCAATCCAATGGTGCCGAGCACAAATAGGGGCCGCCAAGATCGACCACCTATGGTGCTGCTGTTGCCGTCAAATCTCATCGCTGTGACTTGCAGTAGGAAATACGCCCAGCCGGCGTTTCTCAGTAGTTCGAACAACTGAATGAATCGGATAGGAGGGTAATTAAGTTGTGTCCCCCCCGCGATCACACCAGCCCACAGCGCGGTCAAGATACAGGCGATTACGAGAGAGTTTTTAAACGGGCGATCGCGCCAAACAAATGCCAGCAGTAGGGCCAGGCTTAGGTAGGCCAGTGCCGCAATCGCGTAGCTCAATAGTCCAACATTTAAAACCATGCTTTATATCCGGATAAGTTGGAGGGCGACACTTTAGCAGATTCGTGCGCCAGGTCACGCTCTGGTCCTAGCCTGGCCTGCACACAAACACTATACTGCGGCTTCCATCGTGTAAATGGGGTTCTGCTCACAATGCGAGCCACAACACAAAATCGAACTCGGGTACCACAGCTAAGGGAAGGTAGGGACACGCGATGAGCGAAGTCGTAGCAATTGTTGGTCTCGGCTATGTGGGGTTGCCGCTGGCGGTTGCCTTTGGCAGGCAGCGCAGGACCATCGGTTTCGATTTAAATGAAGCTAAATTGTCCAGCTATAGAAATGGCATTGATCCTAGTGGCGAAGTTGATACCCCTAGTTTGCTGGGTGCCGAGCACCTGACGTTCACTAGTGATGCGAGCCTGTTGTCGCAGGCGGAATTTATCATCGTGGTGGTGCCTACACCTATTGACGATGCTCACCGCCCAGATTTAAGTCCTTTGGAAGGGGCGTGTCGAACGGTAGGTACCCATCTTAGTCCTGGAGCGACGGTAATATTTGAATCAACGGTGTATCCCGGTTGCACGGAGGAAGTCTGTGTTCCACTACTGGAAGAATACTCAAAAATGCCTTGGCTTGGCGGGTCTTCTCAACACGAGGGCGCATCGGGCTTTTACGTGGGCTATTCCCCGGAGCGGATAAACCCTGGCGATACCGAACACAAATTGGAGACGATTGTTAAAGTTGTTGCCGGTGATACCGATGAGACATTGGCTCGTGTGGCGTCTCTCTATGAAGGTGTCGTGATTGCGGGGGTGTATCGGGCCAGCAGTCTCAAGGTGGCCGAGGCCGCCAAGGTGATTGAAAATACGCAGCGAGATCTGAATATAGCGCTGATGAATGAACTGGCTCTAATCTTCAACAAGCTGGATATCGACACCGAGGATGTGTTGCAAGCGGCTGGCACGAAGTGGAATTTTTTGCCCTTTCGACCGGGCCTTGTGGGCGGGCATTGCATTGGCGTAGATCCGTATTATTTAACCTACAAAGCACAGAGCGTTGGCTATCACCCTCAGGTGGTGTTGGCGGGCAGAGACACTAATGATGGCATGGGTAAGTTCATCGTCGAGCAGACGGTGAAGCAATTGGTCAAACTGGGGCTGCCCGTGAGTGGGGCGAAAGTGAATATTCTCGGCCTTACCTTTAAAGAGAACTGCCCGGACCTTAGGAACTCCCGCGTCATCGATATTATTGAGGAGCTGGCTGAGTACTGCTGCGATGTGTCGGTTCACGAGCCGATGGCGAGTTATGATGACGCTGAGCGTGAATACGGTATCACGCTGACACAGTGGGCTAACTTGCCGCCTGCGCATGCGATAATTTTGGCGGTACCGCATCAACAGTACCTATCGATGGAGCTTAACGAAGTATTGGCGAGCTTGCGCCCTGGCGGTGTAGTGATTGATGTTAAGTCAGTACTGGACAGAGCGGCAGTTAGCAGCGCTGGTGCGCATATTTGGCGACTTTAACGTCAAACAGTGGTCTGCTGCTTCAGAAAATGACAACGACCAAAATTGTCCACAATAGTCAGAAATTTTTACAATATGGGAAAATTAGTACCGAGATAAGTATCGCGACCATATAATATATATATATATCAGTTACTTGGGATTATGGTATGATTCTTGCTAATCTGTTAGATGAAGTGATGCATTTAGAAGGCACGGTATGAGTATTAAAGACAGCAATAGCGATAACATCGACAGCTCGCGGCGCGGCTTCTCTAAGCTGGGTGTGGCTCTGCCTGTGATAATGACTCTCGCGAGTAAGCCAGTGCTGGGCGGTACACAGTGCCTATCTAATGCGCTATCGGGCAATCTTTCGGATCCGACTCGAGGCAACTGTAACTATGGCTGGAGCCCCGGCGGATGGAAGACCAGTGGTGGCTCACCCGACTGGAGTCGTACGCTTTTCGAATACAGCGATTTTGATGAATCGGACATAAACGGCAATAAGAGAGATAAGCATAAAGCCGCTAGCTATACCGGAGGCACTACACTTGGCCAAACGGTTCTCGCCGGCCTGCAAGGTGGCGCCTATGACGACCAAACGCTCACCGGATTGTTGTGGGAGTTTCCCGGCAACTCTGGAGCCCATCCCGTCGGCCATATGATTTCCGCTCTGCTAAATGCCAGTTGCAGCGATATTGAATATGCTCTGACTGAAGATCAACTTGTTGATTTGATTCTCGGTCATACCGATGTGCCTGGCGGCATGAGTCTCACTGCCTACCTGGACACCACCTGGAACTGATCCTTCTACTTCCGTTCGTCTGACATCGTGGTATGATTTCAGCGAATGGAAAATCCTAAAATCTTGCAAATACAATCTTCGGCTGAGCTTCAGATGCGCTTTTTTGGTGGTGAAGCTGCCGTATTCGATGTTGGTTCCGCTCAAACGCATTTGCTCACCGCATCCGGTGCTGTAGTCCTGCATGCTATTGGGTCGGGTGTTTACGAGTGCTCAGAGTTGGAAAAAGTGCTAGCGGAGTCGATGCCTCATCACACGGCAGAAGAGTTGGCGAGTATGCTGGAAGTATATCTCGAGAGTTTTGATCAACTGGGTTTGCTAAAGCTAATACCCAAGAGTGATTCGAAGTGAGGGTGGGTGAGCTGAGTCTCGCAGATCTAAAGTATCGATTGAGGCGCTCTGAATTGGTATTAGAGATCGGCGACTTCGATGTGTCTCTAGCGACACCACTGTCTCACGTTGCCGAAGACTTCCGTCAGCTCTACCGCGACTACCCTTTGTCATCGTCAGCGGCGCTGATTGATTTTCATGTGGGTTTGAACCCACCGCGAGGACTGCGGCGTTGGATTCGGCCGCAGGTTAAGTTCTTTCTCGATGCCAATGCACCTTTTAAACCTTTGCCCAGTGATCAGGGCTTCGCCATGTTTGAATGGGGTTTGAATTGGTGCATCGCCTCCCATGCGCATCACTATCTGAATATTCATGCCGCGGTCGTTGAGCGAAACGGTAAGGCGCTTATTATGCCTGGTGATCCTGGTAGTGGTAAAAGCACGCTATGCGCGGCTTTGGTCTGTGCAGGCTGGCGGCTGCTGTCCGATGAAATGACGTTGATTGGAGTGAAGGATGGCTTGGTCTACCCAATACCTCGTCCAGTCGGTCTCAAAAACGAGTCGATCGATATCGTGCGGGAGAGGTCGCCTGAGTCCTATTTGGGGCGCGTGGTGGAAGATACGGCGAAGGGGTCCGTGGCCCACATGCGAGCCCCAAAAGACAGCGTCGATGCGCGCCGTGAAACTGCCAAACCAGCTCTCATAGTTTTCCCTAAATACAAGCAGGGTGCCAGTACCCACTTGGCCGAGTTGCCCCGAGGCGCCAGCTTACTGCGGGTGGCAGAGAACAGTTTCAATTATCACGTTTTGGGCGCCGATGGCTTTCAAAGCTGCGCCAACTTGGTTGAGCGCACTGATAGTTACGATTTTACCTATGAAAAGCTGGATGAAGCTATTCCACTGCTGGAAAGCCTACTTTGAAAAACGTGTCACCGCCGTCGGTACTGCTCGATTTTCTCAATGACAGCAAAGGATCCATTGCGCGCTTTAGTCCACAACAGTGGAGTCTGCTGGTCCGTCAGGCGAGAGCCACTAATTTGCTTAGCCGGGTGGCCAGTAGGGTGTGTCAGTCCGACGAACTATCGCATTTGCCGGGCAAAATTATGACCCAGTTAAATAGCGCGAATACGGTGGGAGCGAGCAGTGCGCGTTCGGTGAAATGGGAGGTAAAAGAGGTTGCAGGGGTGCTGGCAGAGCTGAGTATTCCCTGCCTGCTCCTAAAAGGGGCTGCTTATGAAATGGCGAATCTGCCCCCGGCAGCGGGTCGCTTATTTGCCGATGTGGATATTATGGTATCGCATTGTGATATCCAGGCCGCTGAACGGAGCTTTATAGTTAAAGGCTGGACTGCTACCAAACTAAACGCCTACGACCAAAAGTACTATCGTAAGTGGATGCATGAAATTCCACCTCTGCTGCATAGAGATAGATCGACCTTGCTGGATGTTCATCACACTATACTCCCTCCCACGGCGGGGCCTAAACCTGACGTGCAGTTATTGTGGTCTTCAGCGGTCGAGCTTGAAGGCTTCAGTAATGTGTATATGTTAGCTCCCGAAGATATGGTGCTGCATAGCGCGGCTCACCTTTTCCATGATGGTGACCTTGCTGGCGGTCTTAGAGACCTTGTAGATCTGGATGGCCTGCTTCGACATTTCGGCACCGATCCAGCGTTTATCGGAAATCTTTTTCGGCGGGCCCAGGTGATGGGCCTATGGCGGCCGTTGTACTATGCTCTGCGTTATTGCGGCGGATATCTGAACACACCTTTGTCGCCCGAAAACAGGGTTGAAAGTGAACGTTGTGGAGCGCCAAATGCAGCGGTAGTGGCAATCATGGATTTTTTAGTAGGGCAGGCTTTTTACCCGCGAGTGGAAAGTCGTGAACCCCGGTTGGCCGGTTTCACCAATTGGTTGCTATACGTGAGATCGCACTATTTACGTATGCCACTGTACCTATTGTTGCCTCACCTGTTGCGCAAGGCACTACGATCTGAAGACTAGGCAGCGCTAGTAGGGCTCTGATAAGTTTACTATTGGTGTGCAGGCTACCCTTCGGCCTGTGGGCTAGATAGCGACTCAAGTTTGGTAAAGCAGGCGTAGACCATTAGTCCTGTCCCGACGCTGAATAGCGCAGAGCATTCGTAGCCTCCAATGACATAGTGTCCCATGACTCTCGCGCTACCGGCGACAAGGCACACTAGCGCTCCGCTATAGCCCGCTATAGTTCCTGACATACTGAGAAGTTGATGCACAGTTGATTTCCTCTGATAACAGCTGTTTCAACCATACTCCGCACCCGTAGTCGCAACAAGACCTACTTCACATTCTCAACCTTTTCATCTTGTAAAGACAATTGAACTCTGCAAAGCTTGTCTTCGCAGTTCGCAGTGTCACACGGTGTTTTTTTCACATGTACGAAGTCTTCTACAATTTGAAAGCAGAGCCCTTTCGGTTAAGTCCGGATCACAAGTTCTGTTTTGATCACAAGGGCTACGCAAAGGCGCGAGCCTACATGGCCTATGCTTTTGTGCGGGCGGAAGGTTTTGTGATGATTACCGGCCGCCCAGGTACTGGTAAGACGACTCTCATCGGTGAAATGGTGGAGAGTTTGGCGGATGAAAATGTCATGACTGCAAACCTTGTTTGCACGCAATTACAGGCCGATGATTTACTTAAGATGGTCGCCTATAGTTTTGGTATCAGTTCCACACTAACGGAAAAGGCATCACTCCTGCAGGGCCTTAATGACCTGCTGCTAAAATGGAATCGAGAGGGGCGTCGCGCACTTTTAATTGTCGATGAAGCACAAGACCTTTCGCCATCTGCCCTGGAGGAGTTGCGGCTCCTCACAAACATACAAAAAGATGGCTGCCCCTTGCTGCAGATATTCTTGTTAGGTCAGTCTGAGCTGCGAGAAATGATCTTGCAGCCCAGCATGGAACAGGTGCATCAAAGAATCGTTGCGGCAAGCCACCTCGAATCACTAGAGGAGGAAGAGACCGAGGCCTATATACTTCACCGTTTAGAGAAAGTGGGCTGGAAAGGTGACCCTGCCTTAAGTAAGGCGGTATTCCCGTTGATCTACAAGTTCAGTGAGGGCGTGCCTCGCAGAATCAATATGATATGCAGCCGTCTATTTCTGCACGGTTGTGTAGAGCAGCGACATCGTATTGGTGTTGCAGATGTGCGTAAGGTGATTTCCGAGTTACAAAGTGAGAACCTTGCCGCTGGCACTTCTCTATCCGAGTACGACTTTACCGCCGAAGATGTATTCGAAGATGCAATTTCTGCTGCGCCAGCTCCGTTAGCTTCTGTGGCGGATCAACTTCGATCTGCTGGGGGCACCGAACCTACTGTTCGAATTGTGGCCGACGCCAATGCGCCGCCGGCCATTCAGGATGCAACAACCTCGGCTAATCCAGAGCCAATAGTAACGCCGGTCTCTGACGCGAGTGAGGTCTCAAGCGAGCAGGCGGTCACGCCATTGCCCAATAACGGTTCAGGGCAAAAAAAAAAGCCGCTTTAGCGGTCTCAGCTGAGTCCCGGGATTCCGCTTCCTCGGCGCAACCGTTGCATAAAGGCAATCATCGCGTAGCCATTATCACGGCTATATTTTCGGCAGCTATTCTTTTTTTAGCTCTTTATACATCGAGTTTTGAGCTCGCTATTAGTGAGACAAAAGACGCTGTAGGCCTGCAGTTTGACTCAGTTGGTATCGAACAATTGGCAGTATCTGATGACCTCAATATTTTTACGCCATTACCTATTTTGCCATCGCATCCAGATCGACTGAGAGTAACTTCCATCGATCGCCAGGCAGTTCATGTCGTCGTTAATGAACAAGAGTTGACTCAGGCCTTGTCGTTACAAAAATCACCGATTAAATCGATTGGCGCTGTATTAGGCAAGACGGTTGCGCGGGTCAGCGAGGATGTTGATGATAAGCCGTTACCGCTGATGCTCGATCAGGTTCCCGAGGCCCAATCAGCGATGCTAAAAACAGAGGCTGGCCCGGTTGACTACTTTGTAGCAGGTTCGGTAATCGCTGAGACGATTGAATCCGATGAGCAAGTTTTTCTGGTGCGGTTCGGTTTCGACAGCGCTGAGTTAGACAAAAATTCCCTCACTACGATTCAGCATGCCATTGATGCCATACATGATCGCTTGGAGGGTGTTGCGATCATCGCGGGATACTCCGACCCTTTTGGTAATACCGCGTATAATTTGGAACTGTCCAGAAAGCGCGCGCAAGCGGTCGCTGACTTTTTATTCGCCCTGGGGGTGTCCCACGATCGTTTGCGAGTTGAGGGCAGGGGTGCCTATGCAGACCTGGACATTAAAGCGAATGAAGGTCCGCCGGAGCTTGGCAGAATTGCACAAATAATAATTGAGGAAAGTAGCGATTGGTAATTGTGACCTTTGTCACAAACAATTACCCTAGCTAGTGTCCGTGAAATACAGCGTGTTAGACTCATGCCACAACGAAAGAGCGTTGACTGGCCCAATGGAGAGTTAAATGTTTGATTTAGTGAATATTTTTAGTAGAAAAAGCGGTCGTAATAACGCTGCAAAAGCCGCCTTACTGCCCCTCATTTTGAGTGTCGCAGCCTGCAGTACGAACAGCTATCCGCCGGTTTCAGATGCGCAAAAAAGCGCCGGTGCAGATTACTCCTATGTGGTTGGTCCAGGTGACACGATGGAAATCTTTGTCTGGGGTAATGAGGAACTCACAACCGTTGGTGTAGTGCGACCCGATGGCAAGTTTACCACCCGACTGGCAGAAGATATGCAAGCCAGTGGCAAGACCTCAACGGAACTAGCTCGCGACATAGAGAAAGCCTATGCGGAGTATGTGAAGCAGCCTGTAGTGAGCGTCATTATTAATGAATTTGTTGGCGTACCAAGTCAGCAGGTAAGAGTTGTAGGCGAGGCGATTGCGCCTACCTCCGTGCCCTATCGGAAGCATATGACACTACTGGATCTCATGATCGCAGTGGGCGGGATGACTGAGTTCGCAGCTGGTAATAGTTCTGTGCTCGTGCGCATCGAAAACGGGATGCAACAATCGTATGCCCTGCGTCTTGATGACCTGATTAAAGAGGGCGATATCTCGGCAGACCTGGCATTAATGCCCGGTGACATCATTATCATTTCTGAGTCATGGTTCTAGCGCACCAATTATTCTGGATCGTAGGGAACGATAGTAATGCAAGAAATCCTGGCACAAGTCTTGGTATACCTTTGGGGTGTTTGGCGCCATCGTTGGCTGGGTATCATTGTTGCTTGGTTAGTGGCTATTGGAGGCTGGCTCTGGATATGGCAGATGCCTGATGCTTATGTTGCATCAGCGCGCGTTTATGTCGATACCAACAGTGTTTTGCGGCCGCTCTTGAAAGGGCTTGCCATTCAGCCAAATATAGATGACCGCATTGCGATGATGAGTCGTACCTTACTCAGCAGGCCCAATCGGGAAAAGCTGATGCGTATGACCGACATGGATCTGCAGGCGACCACAGATATAGAGAAAGAAGAAATTCTCGCCGACCTCACTCAATCTATTAGTCTCAGCGGCGACCGAGATAATGCTTCGTTGTATTCCATTTCGGTGACCAACAAGGAACGGGAGGTTGCAGTTAAAGCTGCCCAGTCTCTTATCACCATCTTTATCGAGAGTTCACTGAGCCAAAAGCGGGAGGATAGCTCGGGTGCGCAGAGTTTTCTCGACGATCAGATCACCGACTATGAGCAGCGCCTGATAGCCGCTGAGACACGGCAGGCATTATTCAAGCAACAGAATGTTGATGTATTGCCCGGCAGTGGCGGAGATTATTACAGCCGACTACAATCCACTCGTCAAGAATACGAGCTGGCGCGACTCACGTTAAAGGAGATGTCAAATCGCAGGCGTGAGCTACAGCGTCAGCTAGACGGAGAAGAGCCTGTATTTCTCTCCAGTAGTATTAACGGCACAGGAACGATGTCGCCGCTAGATGCCCGTATCCAATCTTTGCGTGTCACCATGGATTCGCTGCTCTCAACATATACAGGTAAGCACCCCGAGGTGCGCCAAATTCGCGGATTGATCGAGGAGCTAGAGGCTCAGAAACTGGAGGAGTATGGTCAGGCGAAAGATGCTGCTGCTTCCAGTGGTAATCTGTCGAGCCTATCTAGTAGTCCTGTGTATCAGGGCATGAGGTCAATGTTGGCTGAGGCTGAGGCCAAAGAAGCAGAACTAGAAGTACGTTCAGCCGAATATGCAAGCCGAGTAGAACAGCTCAACAAAAAAGTGAATAATATTCCAGAGATCGAGGCCGAGTTAAAGCAGCTGGATCGTGACTATGAAGTGATCGCCGGCCAACATCAAGAACTGTTGGAGCGTCGAGAGTCAGCTCGACTTTCGCAGGATGTAGAGCAGAACGCGAGTGATGTAACATTCAGAGTTATCGATCCTCCTTTTGCTCCCCGCGAACCCACTGAGCCTAATAAACCTTTGTTGAATGCGATTGCGTTGGCGATGGCTATCTTCGTAGGTATTGGGTCAGGGCTGGTAGTTTCGCTAATTTATCCGATTGTCAGTGACCCTCGCACCTTGATTAACATCTCTGGTTTGCCCCTCTTGGGGACCGTCACAGCGAGTATGCGACCTGGGGAGCGACGAAAGGAAATATTAGATCTAGTGGTTTTCGCGTCATTCTCGTTTGCCTTGGTTATTGTTTTCGCTGGACTGAGTTTAGTGCCAATATTGTTATCGAGTTAGTGGCAAGTGGGGTAGAAAGAATACACTAGAAAATAAGAAAGCAATGGGTGGAAGCAGTAATGAGCATTATCGAAAAGGCGGTTAGTAGCCTGGAAAAGAAAGTAGTAGCGGATGCGGCCACAGCGCCCAAGCCCGATAGTGCTGCTGTGTCCGATACTGTACAAAAAGTTGCGACGGACATCGACCCTGAAATCGCTAAAAAGGACGGATCTGGCCCTTCGCCTGTAGTCTTAGATGTTGCGGTGGCCGATACGCCCAGCAATACTCTCGCGACACCCTCATCAAATGGTCGGCCTATTGTACGCATACCTTTCGACACCCTCTACGCGCAGGGGATGATTACACCCGGTGTACCTCGAAGTGTTATAGCGGAAGAATACAGAGCCATTAAACGGCCTCTGTTGAAGAATATTGACGGCGAATCAGCGGCCCCAATCGAGCATGCAAATTTAATCATGGTGACCAGCGCGCTGCAAAATGAGGGCAAGACCTTTTCATCGATTAATCTCGCGTTAAGTATCGCGATGGAAATGGACAAAACGGTACTGTTTGTTGATGCCGACACCTCTAAAGCTAGTGCTGGTGATGTTCTTGGCGTGTCTCCAGATAGTCTTGGCCTGATCGATGTGTTGGAAAATACCGGTGTCACATTGGGCGACGTAATCCTCAATACGAATATGGAAAACCTAAAGATTCTTCCCGCCGGAAAAGTTCATTCACACTCCACCGAACTGCTCGCTAGCGATGGAATGATTGAGCTAATGGAAGAGCTTTCGAGGCGCTATGCAGACCGAGTTATTGTGTTTGACTCTCCACCTTTATTACTCACCAATGAAGCGGGTGTGCTGGCCAACCTTATGGGTCAAATCGTACTAGTGGTGATGGCTGATATGACTCCACAGCATGCTATAACCGAAGCTCTTGAGCATATTGCTGAAAATAAAATGATTGGCATGGTACTAAACCGAACTCGGCGTAATCGCGGAAAACTATTTGGCTATGGTTACGGTTATGGTTACGGCTATGGTTCCGACAGTCGCGGTAGGAGAGTAGATTCGAATGCGATCAATGAGGCTTAGTAACGCCATGCGTACCCATCACCAATATCGCTTCAATCGTAGGGCACTGCTAATGGTGACGCTAATAGCGTCATCCAATGCCTTTGCTGCGAACTGGCAGACGGGTGCGGCGATTAGAACAGGTGGTGTTTATTCGGACAACGTGTGTCTCCAAGAAGACAATCAAGAGTCCAAATTTATCGCCACAGCCACTCCAGAGATTAGTCTTTCAGCTCAGGGCGCCAGGGCGAGCATGGAGCTTGTGGGAGGGCTCGAGTTCAATTCAGTTGCGAACAGTTCTCTCGATTGCAGTGCCGCAGGCCTTGGCGATAATAAAGATTCGCCTTCGCCACGATTGCGATTTAACGGTAGTTCAGAATTACTGGAAGATTGGCTGTATTTTGACGCCAGCGCCTATGCCGACCAAAATAAAGTGAACGCCTTTGCCGCGGGTGGCAATGAAAATTTAGATGGCAGACGCAACACTAACACCACCTACAATTACAATCTCAGCCCGTATATTAGCCACAGGCTAGGCGATGTTACCAATGTCTTGCTGCGTTATACCTTTGACGACCAGCGTAATACAGTAGATCTAGTGGGCGATAGTACATCCAGTAGTGCGTTGTTCGATATTGGCAGTGACGCTTCAGAGACTCGATTTAGCCTGGGCGTGAGCGCTAATTACAGTAAAATTGAATACGATGAACGGGCAGGCGGGCGCGACGCCTTCAATAATGAACTCTCTTCAGCCCGTGTTCGCACGTCATATCAGTTGAATTCTGAGTGGCAAGTTAACGCCTATGCAGGCGAAGAGTGGAATGACTTTTTGTCTGTTGACGATGAAATTGAAGGCACATTTTGGGATGTAGGCTTATTGTGGACACCGAGCAAGAGAGTCTCATTTGCTGTTGGTGTGGGTGATCGATATTTTGGCGTTGCTCCACGTTTCGAAGTGAGCTACAGGCACAAGCGAAGTGAACTGCGGGTCAGCTATCAGCGAGACCTTACTTATGACCGAAATCTGAGAACGGTTGATCAGTCAACGCTCAGTGTAGACCAATTAATTACTCAGGCGATTGAGCAGGTATTGGCCGGAGAGCCAATAACCTTTGCCGGGACACCTACGACAATTACCAACAGCCCTATTGTTAACGAACAGTTTCTACTGTCATATTCCTATACCGGTCGACGTACCACGATCAATTTAGATGGCGGTCGATCAGAACAGAAACGTGCTCAGGATGGGCGCGATTCGACATTTAGCAACATTTCACTGTCTGCCACACGAAGCTTATCTCGGACGTTGGCTCTTGAGTCGAGTGTGAGTTGGAGTGACCGAAAAACAGGCGATTTTGAGAGCAATGTTTTGCAGCGAGATTCCGATACTTGGCGTGCACGTATCGGTTTCGACAAAGAGCTGGGCGTTAACACCAATGTTCTGCTTAATTACCAATACAGCCAACGAAACTCTGAACTGGCAATCGATGAGTACGACGAAAATCGTTTGACTCTCACACTTATCTACCAATTTTAAGGGGATCGCTCTTGGCGCATGCAACTGTCAATGCCATGACGGTCGATGTGGAAGACTATTTTCAGGTCTCTGCGTTTGAAAATCATATAGATAAAAAAACGTGGAATAACATTCCCCGTCGTGTCGAGCTAAACGTCGACCGCATTTTGGAGCTGTTCGACTCGCATAGTGTGAAGGCTACATTTTTCACCTTAGGCTGGGTGGCTGAGCGGCATCCCGAGATGGTAAAGCGCATTGTGCGGCAGGGTCATGAACTAGCCAGTCATGGTTGGGAGCATATTCGTGTGACTGAACAAGCCCCGGCTGCTTTTCGCGAGGATATTACTCGTACGAAGGATCTGCTCGAGAGCATCTCCGGTCAGGAAATTAAGGGCTACAGAGCGGCCAGTTATTCTATTAACGCCTCTAATCTTTGGGCACAGGATGAGTTAGCCGATGCCGGTTACATTTATAGCTCCAGCATCGTACCAATCAAACACGACTTATATGGAATGCCCGAAGCGCCCCGGTTCGCGTTTGATGTCGCCGATGGTCGTCTTTTAGAAATACCAATATCAACTATACCACTGTTGGGGAGGAATATTAATTGCGGTGGTGGCGGGTGGTTTCGTCTGTTTCCCTATGCTTTCTCTCGTTGGGCATTGGAACGGGTAAATGAGCTGGAGGGTCAGTCTGCCAACTTCTACTTTCATCCGTGGGAAATAGACACCGACCAGCCGCGTCAATTAAATCTGGGTTGGAAAACCCGATTCCGGCACTACATCAACCTCAATCGCATGTATGTCCGTATGGACAAACTATTAGTAGATTTCAAATGGGACAGGATGGATCGCGTATTTTTACCGCAGGTCGACACGCAATGAGTGTATCGGTGCGCGAAATGACTGCAGCAGACAGTGACCTTTGGGATGAGTTTGTTACCGGTTGTGACGATGCGACATTCTTTCATCGGGCAGGCTGGAAGACGGTGCTCGAAGAAGCATTTGGCCATCGAACTTTCTTCTTGATGGCGGAGTTAGAAGGCAAGGTAGTTGGAGTACTGCCTCTTGCGCAGATCAAAAGTCTGTTGTTCGGTAATTCGCTGTCTTCGTTGCCCTTTTGCGTTTATGCCGGGATAGCAGCGATCTCTGATGCTGGCAACAGTGCGCTGCGAGAAGCGGCCTGTCGATTGGCCGAACAACTGGGTGTGGATGCGTTAGAGTTTAGGGACAGCGAAGCGACACTTGCGGGATGGTCGGGTAAGGACCTGTATTTCACTTTTAGAAAAGGCATTGTTACTGATAATGATGCAAATTTGAAGGCCATACCCAATCGACAGAGGGCTATGATTCGCAAGGGGATTAAGAGCGGTTTAATCAGTGAAGAGGATTCCCAAACTGCCCGTCTGTACAGGGTGTACTCTGAAAGTGTGCGAAATCTTGGAACCCCCGTTTTTACGCGCAAGTACTTTGACATTTTACAGGCTGAATTTGGAGATGATTGTCGAATACTAATGATTCGAGACGGTGACGAGGATGTTGCCGGTGTTATGAGTTTTTATTTTCGGGGTGAAGTATTGCCGTACTACGGTGGCAGTATCCGCAGGGCACGTTCGATCCCGGGCTGTAACCATTTTATGTATTGGGAGCTCATGCGTCGTTCAGCAGATGAGGGCATTAGTAGTTTTGATTTTGGTAGGAGCAAGGCGGGAACCGGGCCTTACAGCTTTAAGAAAAACTGGGGTTTTTCTCCCGAGCCGATACCTTACGAGTACTATTTGGTGAAAGGTGACTCTGTTCCCGATGTCAATCCGAGTAACCCAAAATACAAACTATTGATCGAGACCTGGAGTCGTCTACCTCTTTTCGTGGCTAATATAATTGGCCCACCTCTCGCACGAAATCTGGGTTAGTCCCAGTGATTGAGGATGTAGCTAACGCTAAGACACCTCTTTTATTTTTGTGTCACCGTATTCCTTTTCCGCCGAATAAGGGTGACAAAATCCGCTCTTTTCATCTCTTAAAGCACTTGGCGAAATCATTCGATATCTATCTTGGGACGTTTGTTGACGATGAACAGGACTGGAGCTTTGTAGCAGAGCTAGATAAATATTGCCGGCAGCGGCTGGTGCTGTCTCTATCGCCCAGAGCCGCTACAATTAGAAGTCTTAAGGGCTTTCTGACCAATCAGGCTTTGTCAGTTCCCTACTATGAAAATTCTGATATGACGGATTGGGTGAAAGACGTTGTTGCGAGCCAAGGTATCGCTCACGCTATCGTGTATTCTTCGGCGATGGCTCAGTTTATACCGCCGCTAGAATTTCAGTTCAAGCGTCGTCTTATAGATTTTGTCGACGTTGATTCTGACAAGTGGCGGCAATATTCTGAGCAAAAAAATTGGCCAGTAAGTTACGTCTTTCGGCGCGAAGCGAACAAATTATTGGTGTTGGAAAAAGCGCTATGCGAGCAGTTTGATAGCAGCTTGTTTGTATCTCAGGCTGAGGCCGAACTGTTTAAATCGCTATGTCCAGAGAACGCGAGTAAGGTCGGTTACTATAACAATGGCGTTGATAGAGACTATTTCAACCCCGCGAACAGCTATGCCAACCCCTATAGTATCGACGCGAAGGTGATCGTATTTACCGGGGCAATGGACTACTGGCCCAATGTTGACGCGGTAGTCTGGTTTGCACGAAATGTATTTCCGCTCCTGCGCGCCAAACACCCCCAATTGCAGTTTTGTATTGTTGGAGGTAGCCCATCCGCTCCGGTTCTGCGGTTGGGCGAAGATGCCGGCGTTGAAGTTACTGGGCGAGTCGAAGATGTTCGACCTTACCTGCAGCATGCAATAGCCGCTATAGCACCCATGCGAGTAGCGAGGGGCGTGCAGAACAAGGTGTTAGAAGCAATGGCTATGGAGAAAATTGTTTTGGTTAGTAGCTTGGGTTTGGAGGGGATTGCAGCTGCCCATGGGGAGCAGTTACTCGTTGTAGAAGAGCCAGCAGAATATGAGACGCATATAGAAGGTGTCATTAATGGTGAGTTTTGTCACCTGCAGGAGCCTGCAAGGCACTTTATCACCTCGTGTTTTGATTGGGATGAAAGTCTGCCGGCGGTAGTGTCTCTGCTCAAACTGGACGACCGTGCAACGCTAGAGCGTTCACAAGGAGTTGCAGCCGATGTCGGCTAGACAAGTGAGTCAATATGTTGCGATTTTCTTTGTT
>JBLHSI010000033.1:0-18516 GCA_047626655.1 Halioglobus sp. | reverse complement strand
AGCGCGTCAGCCCATAAAAGCAGAGTGCGCAGGGAATGGAAGCGTCCGGCGAAAAACCAGGTGAGAGATGAGGCCACAATGCACACCCAAAGATAACTTGTATCGGCTATCCAAAACACTTGGTCGGTTTGCAGGAGAATATCTCTCACTGTGCCGCCACCAATACCGGTGATGGTACCAAACAGAATAAAGCCGAGAATATCCAATCGCTTCTCGGCCGCGGCCAGCGCGCCGCTAATAGCAAACACCGCTATACCTAAAATGTCGAATGTGTAAATCGCAGTATTCACCGCATTACCCTTAGCTCATTGTCATTGCAGATGAGGTAAACACAGGGCATGGTACAGTGCAAACAACACCACTCGCGGTCAATCACTCAAATGTGCCAAACATGAAGAACCCTCCTATAGATAGAAAAGCACTTTTTAGTGTTGTGTCTTTTGTTGCTGTTATTATGATAATTGCAGCGCTCGCGCAACTGACCTTCAATCATACCGACCCCTGCGCCAACCCGCAGGGCGATATCTCCGCCGCAGTGCTCGGTGCGGAGCCCGATGATCAGGACGCTCTTGTCAATCGTGCCTTAATCGTCAAAGGCGAATGCGAGTCGAAATGAGCATAAGCTAGAAGTTTGCCCGGTCCTGCATTCGGTGCCACACTTTTAACAAGGTTTTTTCCATCGCTCCCTCTGCAGCCATGCCCATTTTTTCCTGCCAGTTCTTCTTGTGTACGAATTTGACCTCGTACACATCTTCATCGATCAATCTTTCCTGTACGAAAGCATCCGATGTTTGTAATTTGTCGATTAAACCAACGTCGATCGCTTTACGGCCATACCAGACTTCGCCTGTAGATACCTTTGCGATATCCAACATTGGACGATTTTCGCCCACGAACTCCTTAAACAGCGTGTGAGTTTCCTCTAGCTCTTCAACAAACTTCTGGCGCCCTTTATCGGTATTCTCTCCCAACATAGTCAGCGTTCTTTTGTACTCGCCAGCAGTTAATAGCTCAATATCTATGTCGTGTTTTTTCAACAAGCGGTTAAAGTTCGGCAATTGGGCAATGACCCCAATAGAACCCAACACCGCAAACGGCGCAGCAATAATATTATTGGCGACACAGGCCATCATATAGCCGCCACTAGCGGCCACTTTGTCGACCGCTATGGTGAGTGGGATTTTGGCGTCGGCTATCCGCTGCAACTGACTCGCTGCCAACCCATAGCCATGCACCAAGCCACCCGGGCTTTCTAGCTTAACCAAAATCTCATCGCCTTCGCGTATTTGTGGTAGTACCGCTGATATCTCCTCGCGCAGATTGTCGGTGTCGCTGGCGTGAACATCGCCATCGAATTCTAGAACATAGAGACGTTTGCGAGCATCATCGGGAGCTGTTTCAGCGGGATTCTTGGCCGCTTTCTTTTCAGCTTTTGCTTTTTCTTTATCCGCCTTTTTCTTGGCTTTACTGTCGGCTTTTCTAGTCGCCTCGTCTGAGACCGCAAACTGAATAGTCTCTCCGATATGCTTGTACTTTTCATTGACGTGGTGAATTTCTATCTGGCCATCTTGCTCAGGTTTATGTTTGACCGTGAGGGACAGCAGACCAACGGCCACAATAAGTATCGCTGCTACCAAAGTAACCGCCTGTGCTAAAAACAGTCCGTATTCGAGAAGGAATTCCAATGCTTTACTCCAAGTTAACTAAATTGACTGACATACTCATGAATGAGTTGCCCGGAAATGGACGCGCGTGGCGGTATAGTAGGTAAATCTCGGTAGTGAAACCACTGCGCATCGACTATTTCACGAGGGTCGCAAACGATATCACCACTTTCATAATCAGCAAAGTAACCCAGCATCAGTTGATTGGGGAATGGCCACGCCTGAGATTGAATATAACGCAAATTATTCACCTCGACTCCCACCTCTTCCCGAACTTCTCTGATCAATGTTTGTTCGACATTTTCGCCCGCTTCAATAAATCCCGCCAATGTGCTGTACATGGGTCTAGGAAAGTTTGGGCTGCGGGCGAGCAAAAGTTCTTCGCCTCGGGTCACCAGCACAATAATGCAGGGCGCTATACGCGGATACAGTATGGATGAGCAAGGCACACAGCGCATAGCTCTTTCTACCGGATCGAGCGACATGGGTTGCCCGCAGCGCCCACAGAACTGGTGATCTCTTTCCCAATCGAGCAACTGAGCGGCTCGACCCGCGAGCGAAAACAGAGCGTCATCTACTCGCCCTAGCAATTGGTAAAGATTGCCTTTATGGAAAGACATAGGGTCCAGCTCACTTACGGGGTCGATTTCAGCGGCAAAACACGGTTGATCGTGCCAGTATCCAAGGAATTGGCGGCGTAGGACATTCCAGTTTTGTGCCGCTAGCAGATGTTCGTCAATCAGGCAGCCATTGGCCGAACGCAAATCTGCTATAATATCTGCACCTTGAAAAACGATATGCAGGCTTCCTTCGGTCGATTCTGGCGACAGGGTTTCAAGTCGGAACACAGGTAATCTCAAAAATAGTTTAGTCGAACGGCTCGCTATAGTATGCTCGCCATGTGTCGGGGGCAAGAGCGACGTCGCAGCTATTCTAAAAATGACGTAAACTCTCAGCCAGCATCCTAATAACAAAACGTGACCCATAAACATGAATGACTCACTGCTCCACGCGCTTTGGAAAAACTTCTTGGGTTCATCCCCAACCTGGTATAAGCAGGCTATTGTCGGGTTCATGCTGCTCAACCCTATTGTTCTATTGTTGACTACCCCATTTATCACCGGCTGGTTGTTCATCGGCGAGTTCATTTTCACCCTGGCGTTGGCCCTGCGTTGTTATCCCTTGCAGCCAGGTGGGCTATTGGCTATTCAGGCAGTGCTCCTTGGACTAACCACCCCGGAATCGGTTTATCATGAGACTCTGGGCCAGTTCGAAGTGATACTGCTACTGATGTTTATGGTGGCCGGCATTTATTTTATGCAGGAGCTTCTGTTGTGGATATTTACGAAAATCTTGCTCGGAGTGAAGTCCAAGGTCAAAATTTCTCTCTTATTTAGCCTGGTAGCCGCCGTTCTTTCGGCCTTTCTCGACGCATTAACTGTTACCGCAGTTCTGATCAGTGTAGGTGTGGGGTTTTATGGTGTTTACCACAAGGTCGCCTCGGGAAAAAAGGTTAATCAGGACGGACACGATGCCTCGGACGATGCAGCTGTTCATGCCAGCCACGAGGAAGACTTGGAGTCATTTCGGGCTTTTCTGCGCAGCTTATTAATGCACGGCGCAGTCGGAACCGCGCTGGGTGGAGTTTGCACCTTGGTGGGCGAACCGCAAAACCTGTTAATCGCCAACCTAGCTGGCTGGTCCTTTATTGAGTTTTTCTTGATGATGGCGCCCATCACCATGCCGGTTCTCGTCTGTGGACTGGCGACCTGTTGGCTACTAGAAGTGACCGGAAAATTTGGCTACGGCGGAAAACTACCAGACAACGTTAGGGCAGTGCTGGAGGAGTATCAAGAAAAGGTAGAAGCCAGCAGCAATAAAAGAACCGAGGCACGGCTTTGGATACAGGCGACCGTCGCGATTATTTTGGTCTTCGGGTTAGCCATGCATTGGGCTGCTGTAGGCCTTATTGGCCTGATGATCATCGTATTACTAACGGCTTTTAACGGCATTGTCGAAGAACACCGAATTGGCCATGCATTTGAGGAAGCTCTCCCGTTCACTGCTCTGCTGGTGGTTTTCTTTGCCATCGTTGCGGTAATCCACGACCAGCACTTGTTCACCCCGATTATTGACGCCGTCCTCGCTATGGATGCAGGGGTGCGCCCCGCCATGTTTTTCATCGCCAATGGTGTTCTGTCGATGATCAGCGACAACGTTTTTGTCGCCACGGTTTATATCAATGAAGTGAAGGCAGCACTGGATGCCGGCACCATCACGCGCGAAGACTTCGATAAGCTGGCGATCGCAATAAACACGGGAACCAATTTGCCCAGTGTGGCTACGCCCAACGGTCAGGCGGCGTTCTTATTCTTACTGACATCGGCTCTGGCGCCTCTAATACGTCTGTCCTATGGACGAATGGTGATCATGGCGATACCTTACACCATTGTATTGGGCGGAGTTGGCTTGGCCGCTGTGGTGGTGTTTCTATAGAAACATCTGGAGGTCTAAATGCCTTATGTGGAATTTATAGCTTGTAGATTTTCATAATCAGCCACTGAAATAGTCTCGATGGCATTACTTTCCTCAGGTGAACAGCCAATACTTGGAGGCGCGGTCCCACCGTGTAACGCAGCCGCGGAGTGGTTTGTGCTATGATTTTTTCTAGCAAACGCGCCACCATTATCGGATCACAACCGTTTCGCTCATCCTCTTCCATCGTTTCAACCGCACGTTTGCAAGCTTCGCGATAGTGTTCATTGCTCTGACTCTGCGTGGTGTAGAGCCTGTTGGCAGTAAAATCTGTACAGAAGTCGCCGGGCTCTACTAAAGCCACTTGTACTCCAAATGACTTCACTTCCATACGCAATACTTCTGTGAGGCTCTGCAGAGCAGATTTGCTGGCACTGTAAGCCCCCTGAAATGGCACAGGAATTAAACCTGCTATAGACGCCATATTAATAATATGACCGATATTTTGCGCGCGCATAATCGGTAATACCTTATGGCAAACACGCATCACACCAAAACAATTAGCATCAAACTGAAAACGTAATTCGTCGATTGATGTATCTTCTAGCGCCCCGGCAATTCCCGAACCAGCGTTATTAACGAGCACATCGATGCGCCCTTCTATGTGCATCAATTTATTGACCGCGAGGTTTACCGAGTCTTGGTCGGTAACATCCATCGCGAGCATGCGATAGGTCGTAGTATCCGGACACGGCTTCCGACTAGTGCCGTACACGGTATATCCAATATTGGCGAGATGTTCGGCGCACGCTTTGCCCAATCCAGACGATGTACCCGTTATTAGCACAACTTTTGCTGTCAAGGCTGCTCCGTTGCGATGCGTTCAAGCGCAAGCTCTGAGGCAAGCTGTTTTTGCATGTGCAATAATTCTTCTCTAGCGGCGTCGCGCATGCCATTTCGCGGTAGCTCATCAAGCTGTGAGCGGGCGGCCAACAACAACGCTTGCGCGCGTGTTTGATCACTATTAAGCCAGTACAATTTAGCCAGGTCTATCTTCCAGTGCGGTGTGGAGCGCAACGAGGCAGGCAGCTGATTCATCCGGCTTATAGCAGCAGGATAATTCCCCCGCTGCTGTTCCAACGCTATTGCATGGCGCTGTAATTGGGTGACCGGCCCTAACTTCGACATACCTGTGTCCAATAGGGTAATCGCCGCGTCGCTGCCGTAGGACGGCAACGTCACCATGAGATCTGCTGCAGAAATATACAGGCCCGGATTCGGTGCGGGATTTAAAGCAAAGAGGCTGACAAAGTCGGCCAGCGCTGCCTTATTTTGACCTGCATCGCGCAACAGCCTGGCGCGATATTCGAGCGACTCAACGTGCTCCGGGTAAGCCGCCAAATACTGATCAAAGCTCTGCCGGGCTCCGTTGAAGTTACCTTGTCTGTACAGCACCACGCCGCGCACAAAAGCCGCATTCACTGCGTCACCTAATGTATTGGCCCGTTGAATATCTTGCATGGCCTTTTGTGGACTACCATTTTCGGAGTGGGCCAGACTGCGTTGGATATAAAAGTACTGATTATCCGGTTGGGTGGCGATCTCATCATCGAGCAGGTGAATTCTATCGCCTATACCGGGATGGGCGAGCGCGGTAGCCGGCATAAGAAAGTGCATGCTGGCAACCAAGGCAAGGCCATAAAAGCCCTTGCATGCGCGCTTGCAGTTCAGCCGTGGCGCAGCCGACAAGTAACCCTTCAACGGGTCACACTAAACCAATCTAATACCTCTCCCTCGACACCGATAAAACGCGCTTCCAGGCTACTTGCATCAGCGTCTATTACGACCGAACCCAAGGTCAACTCGGAAAAGAAGTGGGCGGGATGTGGAAAGCCGTTAGAGGTGCTAGTGACCTTGCCACCATTCCCGGCAACGGTGTATATCACTTTGTCGTCAGTGCCATTTTTTGTGATTTGGCCGTAGCTTTCTTCGTCTTGACCATTGGCTGGCTGGCCTTCCTCATTGAGCTCCGCATTGACCGCAGGGTCGAATGAACTGGCGAGGCCGGTATGGCCATTTATATAATAAGAACGCTCGTAGATATGGCTGTGGCCGCTATAGACAACATCAACACCGTAGCTTTCAAAGACCGGCGTGAACTGCTCTCGCATATCGAAAATGGGTTGGTCAATACCGCCTATAGCTAGATCAGAATCATGACTGCCTTTGGTGTAAGGAGGGTGATGAAAAATCACCACTGTCCAATGGGTAGTATTTGCCATGAGGTCATCTTTCAGCCACTGCAACATCGTTTCCCGATTGGTTTCATCGCGTGCCGATATCTGCGAGTCCAAACTAACAATATGCACATTGCCGTAGTCAAAGGAGTAATACAGTTCAGTACCGCTGGACAGGCCGCCGGCTTCCCCGCCCACAGGTAGACTGAATATGTTCAGATAGGGCATCGGGCTATCGGGTGCGGGGTCCGGACCACCGGTAGGATCGCTACCCAGCACAGCATAGCTATCGACATCAGCACTTCTTGATACGCCTACCGAACCCATTTCGTGATTACCAATGGTCGGCCAGAGCGGGGTGCTCGCTAAAATAGACGTATAGACATCAAAAATTGCCAGCTGGTGTTCCTCATCGGTGCCCTGTGAATAAGCATTGTCACCCAACATGATAAATAAGTCGGCGGGCTCACCGTCACCGTCTTCGATGTATTTCAGATAACCATCTCGCACATCCAATGACTCGAATTTACCCTGCCCTGCTACGCCAGAATCGCCCACCAACCACAGCCGCGTTTTGCCGCTGGCAGGTAGATCGCCGCTCACCGGTGCGGTATGAAAAAAATGACTTTCCGGCGCCTCGCCGGCGCCTCCTATTGAGTAATAATAAGTGGTGTCTGGCGTCAAACCCGTCAACAAGACTTCGCTGTGACCAGTCGCCGTTACCGCTGCCTGTGCTTCACTGGATTCTGGTAGTGCAGCCATATCGGTGCCGAAACACACTGAACTGGCCTCTTCCCCGCCGTCTGCATTGCCGCGCCATTTGATGATGACCTGATCGCTTCCCAGTTGCTGTAAGAACAGCCGCAGGGGGTTAATTTCGATGCCTGCACAATTCGTCACAGCGGGTGGTGGTTCGGGTGGAGGAGCGTCGGGACGACTGTCGCTGCTGTCAGTGCAGGCAAAGAGAACCGGTAGGGCCAGCAGAGCAAATATCTTATTAGTAGTGCCGCGCATCATTGATACCTTTATGAGAACTCGCTCTGGCGAATTCGATTATTTTTAGATAGGTTAGTGAGTATAACAAATGATGCAATGTAGAACTGACGTCCAGGCTGTTTTTTTGGGGTTGCCGGTACGACTTCTTTTACCTTAGCTGCAGCGTAGCGCTGCACAGGGCATAGTTTGCCAGTAATCGGGCACGATTAAAGGCCCCTATCACTTTGTTCTTCTCGTATACTCCGTGGGTTTTTAAGCAAGGCTACCCTCGCCATTAAGGCGAAATAGGGATGTAGAAAACCCCTGAGTATTGGATAAAACAGTTATTCGCTACAAACGCTTTACTGGATAGTACGCTAAAGCTAAGTCAGACGTATTTTTAGTCCCTTTTCCATGCAAAAATCTCAGGCACTAAGCCTGGGGATAACAATGCCAAAGCGGCATTGTATCTGCGGAACATCTCAAAGCTGTACCGCGCTGCCGATTTTAATGCGGAGATCATCGAAACTGATTTGCTAGCCGCGCATCTAGCGACCTATCCGCCCGGTGTCGAATCGATAACAACAGCGCTATTGTTTCGGCTGAAGTCAAAACAGAAAACACCGGCACCTGTTGGCCGCGCCTCCAAATTTTCGGTAGGTCACATCGAGAGAATGCTTTGATGATTCGGAGTCAGATATCAAAGGCCGAAGTAACTGCGAGAAAAGACCTTGCAGTCGCTATAAGCTACCTCTCGATATTGACTAGGTAGCAAACAAATCGCGCTCTATGTCTTTGAAAGCTTTGAACTCTAGCGCGTTACCGGAAGGGTCAGTAAAAAATAGCGTAGCTTGTTCACCGGGCTCACCGGCAAATCGAATATGGGGCTCGACAATAAAATGTTGTATAAATCCCTGTAGACGCTGTGCTAATTCTTGCCACTTCTCCAACGTTAAAACAACCCCAAAGTGTGGAATAGGCACTGCGTGACCATCCACTAAGTTAGAGGTTTTATCGGCGCCATCTTCCAGGGCATGTTGCGAGTTCAGGTGCACCACAAGCTGGTGACCAAACATATTGAAATCGATCCATTGACTGCAACTTCGCCCCTCGGGAAACCCCATTTTGGTGCCATAAAATTCGCGTGCCTCTTCAATGTCACGCACCGCTATTGCCAGATGAAAAGGAGTGAGTTCAGCGGTGTGTGTCAAGACTGATCTCTCCATGCTACTTTGCCGCCACTGTTGACTGCGATCACATCCAGCAGGGCTTCATGTGCCGTAATTTCGTCGACGCTGGCCCTCACAATACGCAATGGTGTTCTGTCCGCGGATAACCGCCTTATGGTTGTGGCCGAATGACCTCCCGCTTCTGCGCCGGAATCTGAATCAGATAGTTGCAGTGTCGTTTGACCACCAGTCATCATCAGATAGACATCGGCGAGTATTTCAGCATCTAGTAAAGCGCCGTGCAAATCGCGCTGAGAGTTGTCTACCATGTAGCGCTGGCACAGAGCATCTAGACTATTTCGCTGCCCTGGGTGCTTAGCTCGGGCCATAACTAGAGTATCAATAACCTTGCAGGCTTGATTGATATCTCGATAGCCTGAATCTAGCAGTTTAAATTCTGCCTCCAAAAAACCTATATCAAAAGGCGCATTATGGATAATGAGTTCTGCGCCGCGTACAAACTCGAAAAACTCTTCCGAGATTTGAGCAAAGCGCGGCTTGTCTGCAAGATCCTCATTGGTTATTCCATGAACTTCGATCGCACCCTGATCAATTTCTCTATCTGGATTAACGTATTGGTGAAAGCGGTTACCCGTTAATTTCCGACCCTCCAGTTCCACACAGCCGATTTCGATAATACGATGTCCCCTGGATGCATCTAATCCAGTGGTTTCGGTATCCAGTACAATTTGCCTCATACTAGCTTTTCTCCAAATTTAACGCGTCGATTCCCCGGTTCGCCAATTGATCAGCTAGCTCGTTCTCCCTGTGGCCACTGTGCCCTTTCACCCATTCCCAGCTTATCTGGTGACGCTGATTTTGCTCGTCTAAGGCCTGCCACAAGTCTACATTTTTAACCGGCTTTTTGGCTGCGGTTTTCCAGTTGCGCTTCTTCCAGCCGGTGATCCACAGTGTAATGCCATTCTTTACATACACAGAATCTGTAGTAAGGGTGACAGTACAGGTCTCTGTCAACGCCTTGAGTGCCTCGATCGCCGCCATTAATTCCATCCGGTTATTGGTGGTGTCTCCATCACCACCAAATAATTCTCGCTCTACACCGTTGTAACGTATTAACGCGCCCCAGCCGCCCGGACCAGGGTTTCCGCGACAGGCACCATCGGTAAATATTTCTATAAGTTTCAAGCTGCAACATCTCCAGAGGTTTGAAAGTATTTGTCTTTAGCCGGCAGTGCAGGTGTTGGGCTTGGCGCGGCTGCAGGCTTGGGCACTGCTAATCCAATTAGCCGTTCACCGCGCTCGCGCAAGCGCAAGCGGGGGCGATTGATACCATGCATCTGTTTAATGGCGTGCAGTATATAGAGGCCGCCGGTGGGAAGCTTGTGTTGGCCTAACCATTTATCGGCACGGACCAGTGCTGCGTTCAAGGCCCCGCTACCGACCGGGGGTAAGTCATAAATGTACTGGCAGCTTTGCACCTCACAGCCCAGCAAGTGCAGCCAGTCACTCATCCTGTGTCGGCTAACGGCCCGCTGTTGGCGCCATAGCTCATTGCCTACTGCTTTGCGCAGCACACTGCCCATACCCAGCATGCTATAAGGATTAAAACCGACAATAACGAGCTGGCCCTGCGGGGCAAGCACGCGATGAATCTCGCGCAGAACAGCGTGTGGGTTCGGGCCAAACTCCAGACTATGATGGGCTAGAAGCAAGTCGATACTGTCGCTTTCAAGTGGCAATTCATCTGCATTGGCAATAAGACCCGTACTTAAATCAGCCTGATCGGCCAAATATATTCGGTGATTGATTGGGCTATGGTCCAACAACTGATGCCTCGAACTCAAGCCAATTTGTACGGCATGGTAGCCAAAAGCGGTGGTCAACACCGGCTCCAGTGTCGATTTCAGAGAGTCGAGCACATACTGCCCATTAGGTCGATCGTACCAACCACTGATGAGTTGTGAGCTTTTATGATTGCCGATCGCTTTCACTAGTAGAGGTGCCTGTGCCACACGGTTGCCAGCCAGCGACCATGGTACTGCATTGTCCATGGCTTGTAATGCGATCTTGCGCTAGTAGCATTCATCGCGGTGCGCTAGCGCACGGTTAAGCAAAATAACGCGCACTTGAAGTGGCCATAGCCGCTACTGCTCAGTAAATCAGCGCAAATACCAGATAAGTAGAAAATAACCTTGTTTCTAACAGCGCGCATTGGTCATAATTCAAGCCTAGAGACAATTATGCACACAATAAGAGAGAACCAATGCTAAGCGTTCTGCCCATTAAGGCCTTTTCAGACAACTATATATGGCTGCTTTACGACGAACAGAGCAAACAGGCTTTTGTGGTAGACCCCGGCGATGCACAGCCCGTATTAGCTGCCCTTGAAGACTTGCAGCTCGAATTGGTGGGAATCCTCATTACACATCATCATTTTGACCATGTGGGTGGCTTAGAAATATTGATCAATCGTTACTCTCCGCGCGTATTTGGGCCCCATAATCCGACAATTAACGGTATTACTGACCGGCTGGGCGAAGGCGATGTTGCGCCTGTCCTCGGTTTGGAGTTTCAAGTCATGGAAGTACCCGGACATACTCTGGATCATATTGCCTACTTCCACCGGGGCAAACAGCCGCTTCTCTTTTGCGGTGATACGTTATTTGCCGGAGGCTGTGGTCGCTTGTTCGAAGGCACGCCAGGCATGATGCTGAAATCGCTCAACAGCCTGGCGGCACTGCCGGTGGATACTCAGGTGTACTGTGCACATGAGTATACGCTTGCTAATTTGGCGTTTGCTGCTGCGGTGGAGCCCGACAACGAAGCCTTAAAGGAGCGCATCAGCGCTGACCAAAAGACCAGACATCGAGATGAGCCCACTATTCCGTCTCGAATGAGCATAGAGTTGGCCACAAATCCATTTCTGCGCTGCTCTGAGGATGTTTTACAGCAGTCTATGTCTCGTCAGGGCAAAGAGACCTCAACTGACAGCCAGGTTGTATTTGCGGCCGTCAGGGCCTGGAAGGATATCTTTGTTATATGAACAATAACAATGTTTTGCGGCAGTTAGTTATTGTGATTTCTATTATTTTTGGCGCGTATGGCTGCCAAACTATGGAGCCTGCCACAGTCGATCAAGTGGCAACACACGGCATTGAACCGAACAATATCGAGTTAGCGCCAGATTTGAATAGCCAAAGCCTGAGAGCAGAGGCTGAAAAGCCCGCCGAAAACCTTTGGGTACACATCAGGGAGCAATTACAGTGGCAAACGCTGGACAATGAGGCTATTGCGAAGGCTCGCGACCAGCTTTTGCGGCAAAACAATTACTTACCCGTAATGTCTGAACGCGCCGCGCCCTATCTCCACTACATCGTGGGAGAAATCGAAAAGCGCGACATGCCTATTGAAATCGCCCTGCTTCCCATGGTCGAAAGTGGCTACAACCCTTATGCTCGCTCATCCCAGAGTGCCACGGGTCTGTGGCAGATTATGCCGGCTACCGGCCGCTATCTGGGACTGGAAAGTAATTGGTGGTACGACGGAAAACGCGATTTGCGCGAGTCGACCCAAACAGCACTCGACTACCTCGAGCACCTACACACCGATTTCAACGACGACTGGCTGTTGGCATTAGCAGCTTATAACTCCGGCAAAGGAAGGGTAAGGCGGGCACAAAGAGCCAATGAGAAAAAGGGACTAGCCACAGACTACTGGTCGTTATCGCTACCAGGGGAAACGCGCCGCTACATCCCCAAGCTCATTGCACTGTCTGGCCTTGTGGCCTTCCCAGACGCCTACGGCTTAACCATTCCCCCCATCGCAAACCAGCCCGCTTTTAGTGTTGTCGAAACGGGCGGCCAAATCGAACTGGCTAAGGCCGCAGCGCTAGCCGAGATTGACCTAGAAAGCCTGCGAGCGCTCAATCCAGGACAACTGCGTTGGGCAACCTCACCAGAGCAGGCAGCCGAGTTACTGGTACCGGTGGGTCACTTGAATACATTAGAGCAAGGCATTGCAGGACTGACCGACGAAGACAGAGTTCGCTGGGAGCATTACCGCATAGAGCAAGGTGATAGTCTGATCAAAATTGCCAGGCAGTTTGACACCGAGGTCGGCCTGTTGCGTCAGGTTAACCACATTCGTGGAAATTTAATTCGCGCGGGAAAAACGCTCATGATCCCCAGTGGCAATGCCTGGGCAACGAGCCTCGCGATGGCCGAGGGAAAGCCGCGCGCCAAAGGATATCGCGTCCGGCGTGGTGACTCCCTCTATGTCATCGCCGGTAAGTTTAACGTCACAATCGGTGAAATTATCGATTGGAACGCCTTAAATCGAGAGGCTTATTTACAGCCCGGACAAAATCTCACCCTTTGGGTAACTGAAATCTGAGTGGCCGAATCACCGTTTGATGCGTTTACTTTAGAGCCCTACCCCCGCCTACCCAATAGCCAGGCCTGGAATGCTGCGGATGCTCTAATCGCCGAAATCGCTGCTCAGGAAGACGTGAGCAACGCCAACACCTTACTCGTGAACGACGAGTTCGGAGCACTGTGTGTGGCAACCCGTGCTGCCAGTTTGTGGACAGACTCATGGTTAGCGCAACATGCCAGTCAAAAAAACCTGCTGAGGAATCAGCGTGACCCTGTGCGTATCATCTGGAGCGATAATAAGGCACCGATCAGCGCCCTGAGCATCGAACTCGTGTTGTGTCGGGTGCCAAAGCAACTGGCCTATTTCGAATACCAACTGAGCACATTGGCCGCAGCACTTCCACCCGGTACGCATGTTGTCGCCGCGGGTATGGATAAGCACCTGTTCGCCAACACAGCCGAATTACTGGAGCGTTACATCGGCCCAACCGAGCGCCATCGAGGTCAGCGCAAAGCACGCTCGTTTCGTGCTGTCAGGGACGATCGACAGGCCTCGCCTTTTGCTGGGCACAGCAGCTTCCACTGCGAAACCCTCGATGCCCCTCTAAAGTCATTGGCCAACGGTTTCTCGCGTGAGAAGGTGGATATAGGCAGTCGATTTTTACTGGAAAATTATAGCTTACTGGCGCCTGCACACAAGATGTTAGATCTCGCTTGTGGCAACGGTATACTGGGCCTGAACGCGCTAAACAAGACGCTCTGCGAAGAACTGCTACTGTGTGATGAATCGGCAATGGCCATCGCCGCTGCAAAAATAAACGCACAACGACACTTCCCAAACAGTGCAATACAATACCACCACGGTGACGGACTGCAGGCGTGCAGCGGCGAGCCGGCCGAACTCATTGTGTGCAACCCACCCTTCCACCACAATCACCGTGTAGAGGTAGGCGTTGGCAGACGGCTGCTAATTCAAAGCGCCAGATATCTCAAAAAAGGAGGGAGGCTGTGCATTGTATCCAACCGCCACCTCGATTACTTACCCGCACTTAAACGTGAGTTTTCGCAGGTGGAGAAACTCGCCCAGAACAACAAATTTACACTGTGGCAGGCCCATCGCTGATACTCGACAACACCTCCAAGTGACCCAACGCCGTAAAATACAGAGCGCAGTTAATGGGGTGATCGCTAATCTCGCGCAAGGCGTCTTTGTATTGCAACACTTGAGCGCTGTACTGAGTCGCTTCACGCTTGAAAAAGCTCTCTTGTGGTTCGCCGTTGTCCGGCGTGCTATTTTTGTAATCGATTAACCAACGAATACCTGTTTTGGTGTCAATGAAGGTTCGATCGACAATTAAATGCTTGGCGGTTACTGAATTATCGACATAGGTTAGAGTGAATTCGCTTCTTGCCTGATCGTGTTCTGACGATAGCAGCCAGCGGCCCACGTCATCCTGTAGAACAGTCATAATACTGCTCTCGACCTGGCGTTGAGCCTGCTCTAAGGCAGCATTTGCCAGTCCTAGTCGCCGAAGTTCAAAGCGCCAACGTTGTTTGTCCAGGTCGGTATAGTGCGTCGCAATAACATCACTGTTAGCGTAGCGCTCCAATGCCAAATGCACTACCGTACCGACATACCTATCTACATAGTTAAGACTGCGTAGTGGCGTATTGGGGTCAGACGCGAGCTCGCTTGAGATGGCTGCAACTACTGGCTGTTTACAGAGAAGGGAACTACTGTGACGTCGAATAGTACGTACGTCTATATCTGCGCTGGGATCTGTCGTGGATTGAAGCTCCAGCGGGGGATGGCTGCACATCTGATCTGCAAACTGCGGCCATATTCTTCCCAGCAAGGAGCGCGATGAAGGTGGTCGGTATTCGTTTTTCTCTTCGATATAATTCAAGCACGCCGTCATGTAGAGTCGGCTCACCGCACGCGTAACACCCACATACAATAGGCGCGTGGTCTCCTCCAGTGACTTGTTAGCACGCTGTAATTCAAGATAGTTATACAGGCTGGGCTCCCCGACTTTACTATGATCATTTGCTGCCAGCAAAAAACCGCGCTGGCCAGAAGCGCTAGTGTAATCGTCCCAATTGAGTAGTGGCTTGCTATTGGATCGGGTGATTTTTTGCAGACTGGGGATAATCACCCAGTCAAACTCCAAACCCTTGGCCTTGTGCAATGTCATTAATTGAACTTTACTGGCTGGGTCCTGTGAGTTAACAAAAAGCCGTTGCAGACGCGACTCCAACCATGGCACATTTAGCCCCTGACCTTCTTGCTCGGCCTCCTCCAGTAACTGGAAGAATCGTTCGGCGTCTTCTAGTTGAACAGCGTTCTCCACCGCTTCCGGTCCGCCCAAATCGAGCCACAAATGTTCTATCCAAATACGTAGCGCTAGTCTGTCGCGATTATGGTGAGCTCGCGTAATTGCCGCTGTAAAGGCGAGCAACCGTAGTCGACCATCGTCGCTAAGCGTGTCGGCCGTCTCAATACTGAGTAGCTGGCTCCATGGTTCGAGGCCAGAAAAGCCCCGCGTCGTCGCGCATGCAATAGCGTGTAAATCAGCCAGCGACAGCCCACACCAAGGTGCTCTTAATATGGCGGCCCACGCGAGTGAATCTGCCGGATTAAGTAAGGCACGGCATAAGCTCATCAAATCCATGACAACGGCGGAGCTGGCGAGGCTGTCGATATCCGGTGCCGAATACCCAATACCCAATTGTTTCAGGCGATCTAGAATTGCTTTTAAATGGCCTCGTGTACGCGCAAGTACGGCGATAGACTGGCAGCGGCTATCGGTCACACCCTCCTGTATTTGGATGCAAATGTAATCAACTTCCTGCGCAGCGGCGTGGTCTCCCTGAAAGCTATGTAGCGCCACACAAGCGTCAGGCTGGGTCGGCTGAACCGCACTGGAGTGTGTGTAGCTGACCTGGCTTTTTGCAATATTGTCACGCGCCGGAAACGCATGCACAAAGGTTTCATTGACCCAATCGACGACCTTGGGGTCGGAGCGAAAATTCGACTGCAAACTCAAAGGCTCGAGCAAAACCCCATTGAACCCCTCCTGCCTCGCCCGCAAAAACAGGCCTACGTTGGCGTTTCGAAAACCATAGATAGATTGCATACCATCGCCCACAATCATGAGGCTTCGTGGGTTTTTCAGGTTAACGCTATTATGCTCGCCCCAGCCTCGGGTCAATCGACTTACTAAGTCATACTGGTTGATTGCCGTGTCCTGAAACTCATCCATCAGTATATGTTGCAACTGATAGTCCAGGCGTAAAGCTAGGTCGGTCGGGCGATCATCCTCCCCCAAAGCCTGTAGCGCTGATAATGCGACCTGGGTGTGGTCGACAACGCCGCGGCGCTGAAAAACCAATAACAGAAGTGCCGACAAAGTGGGCAATACACGAGAAAGGTGCAATACCAACCGCCACGATTCACTGTTGGACTCTATCGCTGGTAGATAACTGATTGCAGCGAGCTCTTCCAGTAAGCCGTCTATGTCACTGAGGTTTTCAATGATTAGCTTTAGCCTGTCTTTTGCTTCCGTGGCTTCGCCCTTGCCTGCGGGAAAACCCATGTTTTTATCAAGCCTTGATCGCCACTTTCCCTCCTTTGCTGCGGTCAGTAGCAGTTGCCTAATACGTTGCCACGCCGAAAACTCACTGTAGTTTGCAGTCGGAAAAACATCCAGTTGAGGCTCGTCGAGGTTGCCCGCTGCATAATTGACCGCACGCAGTAATTCGCTACTATAGCCTGACAACTTATCCGAGACGCTCTTCAGAGCCTCATCGACAAGCGTTTGAACGGTCGCTATAAGGTATTGCTGTGCTTCGTCCGCCTGGTGATGAACACCAACATAACTGCCCCACTGCTCCCGTCGACCGAGCATGGCAACAAACAGATCTGATAACTTAGCCCAATTATTGTCAAAATGTAGCATCAGCGCCTTAATATCTTCGCTGACACCACCCTCCTGACCCACCGACTGAAAGAGATCACTCACTGCCTCGCCATAGAGTTCTAGCGCATCGTCTGTGACGTTTGCATGACCACCAAACTGACTCAATACAGGCATTTGTCGTGTTAAAGAACCGCAAAAAGCATCAATCGTCTTTATATTGAGTCGAACGCTATTTTTAACCAACGACCAAGATCTATCGCTACTAGTGGCTAGCACCGACTCTGCCAGCTGGCGTGTGATTTGTTGATGAGGACTGCTGCAAACAGTTCCTTGCTCTGCGTCTTGAAGCGATTGTAAAACCCGCTCGCGCATCTCGGCAGCGGCTTTACGCGTAAAGGTGATAGCCAGCACCTGCTCGGGCGTGTCTACTCGGGCAAGCAGTGTCAGGTAACGCTGTATGAGAAGTTCGGTTTTTCCCGAACCGGCAGGAGCTGTCACGCAAAAACTAACCGTTGGGTCCAGCGCTCGGGCGCGCGCGCTACTATCGACGATACTCATGAGCTTGCCGCCGGCTGGTCGTCGATGCGACAAAGAGGTTGCAGACCGCAAAATGTGCAGCTGTTATTGAGCGGATTAACACTGGATTCGCCGCGCAAAAACTCTTGGGCCAGGCGCTCAAGGTTGTCTCGCCACTGCTCGGTTAAATCTTCCCAGTCCTTCACCGGCATCTTGTCTTTCACCCATTTTTCAGTATCAGCGCGCACACCTTCAGCGACCTCTATTTGCCCCGCACCAATATATTTACACTCGTCAGGGCGAATTTGCGCATACGACAAACCGGCCACGGTTTGTTCCATCGCCAGCGCGTAAAGCGGCAGCTGAGGCTTAGCCGGGCGATCGCCTAGCCAGTCCCCAAGGGAACACAAGCCCGACTTATAATCGATAACGAACTGGGCTCCATCCGGCATTACATCTATGCGGTCGGCTCGCATCGATATCGACAGAGCACTTAGTTGCAACTCTATTTCCTGCTCTCGGGCAAGCACTACGAAGGGAGAACGCTTTTTCTCTACCTCGACCCACTGGGCCAAAAGAGTACTCAAGCGCTTGGTTTCCAATTCGAAATAAGTTACCCCAAGCGCATTGCGGCGACTTACCGCTACCTTTTGTAAGCCCTGCGCGATCGATGTGGCGATTAGACTTTCAAGTGTCACCGCGGACATCTCCCCGAGGGTGTCACTGTCGCCTATACCACCCCAAAGCGCGTACAACACATCGTGAAGCAAAGTACCTCGCTCTGCTGCAGACAATGCAATTTCATGCTCCGATAATGGTTGAATCCCGAGCCTTCTTTTAGCAAACGCCCGAAATGGGCACTGCGATTGGTCTTCAAGTAACCCACTACCACCTCGAATCGCCGCCAACTCCTCCCTCTCCAGAGCTGGTGCGCAATTATCGACGAAATACTCGGGCTGCGCGGCCTCTTGCAATGCTACCCACTGCGGATTGACAATATCTGGAGGCGTCACTGTAACTCTGGGAAATTCATCGAGAAGCGAACTGCCCTTCTCCGGTACACCTTCATTTTGCACGCTGTAGCTGGCAATTATTTCAACAGCACTGCGTAAGTATTGCGCCATTAAGTTCGACGCAAATGACCATTCTCGTTCTGCGGAGGCCTG
>JBLHSI010000032.1:0-18870 GCA_047626655.1 Halioglobus sp. | reverse complement strand
GGTTAAAGAGAGAGGCCGTATGGCATAGCTTTGAGGATATTCTAGAAATTGCCGACGACTACGCTGATAACAATCGCAACTTCGAATTCTATTATGTGCCATTTACCGGAATGGGATTTACAGATGTTCATAACCTTACCGATGAGGCCATTGGCGCTACCGATAAGATTGATGGTAACGATGCCGTCGATGACCTAAGGCTAGCGCGAGACTGGATGGAGGACTACCCGTGGCTGCGTGAGCTAATATTGGGTAGCTACATGAAGACCTTGTCAGACGAGCGTACTGTCGAGAGTTCATGGAAAAACTATGCCAGTGAACGCAATGTTCGATTCAATGAAATGGAATACCATTTGCCACGAGAGAATGGACTGCTGGCCTTAGCGGAAATTAGAACTGCTCTGGAAAGTAAACATCATGAAGTCTTTTTTCCAATAGAAGTGCGTTTTATTAAGTCGGATGATATTTGGCTCAGTCCATTTTATCAGCGCGAATCGTGCTCTATTGCTGTGCATCGATTTTTCGAAGAAGACTTTGAGCCGTATTTCAAGACACTGGAACCCATTTTTCGTAAATACGGGGGTAGGCCACACTGGGGTAAGCTCAATACGCTAACGCAAAAAGATTTTCGGCAACTGTATCCGCGCTGGGATGATTTTTTGGCGCTGCGGCAGCAAATGGATCCCCAAGGACGTTTTTTGAATGACTACTTGCGTCAACTGTTTACTTGAGAAAGAGGCTGAAGAATGAGGCGTCGTTCAATACTATTTGCTGGCTTGACTGGCGCGTTGGGACTGGGTTGGTTTCTTAAACCCAAGAAAACGGGCGGCGATCATAGCGCCTATTATCAATCACTCAGCAGCGCACTTCACTCGGGCGATATTGCTAAACCAACACTTGTTATAGATCGAAAAGTTTTGTTGGAGAATGTAGCGACCTTGTCCCGTCATATAGATAAGCGCTTCGCTTACCGTATTGTCGCCAAGTCATTGCCCTCGCTGCCGCTACTAGACACTATTATGCAGGCCTCAGGGAGTAATCGGTTGATGCTTTTTCATCAGCCTTTCATTAATGAGGTGGCCAATCGTTTTCCATATGCCGACATTCTGTTGGGTAAGCCCATGCCTGTAGGCGCGGCCAAGAACTTTTACTCGCAGTATCAGGGAAGCGCCTTCAATAGCGAAAATCAGCTGCGCTGGTTGCTGGACACGCCGCAACGCGTGGAGCAATACGATGCTTTGGCACAGCAACTAGAACGCAATATGTTGGTCTGTATTGAACTGGATGTAGGCTTGCACAGAGGTGGTGTCCACAGCGATGAGCAGCTACTGTCGATGTTGTCGCTGATTCAAAATTCCGAACATCTGAGCTTTTGTGGCTTCATGGGGTATGAACCGCACGTGACCAAAGCGCCGGGTAATCCGGTAAAATATCGTGATAAGGCGATGGCCGTTTACTCGCATTACTTGAAGCTGGCGCAAGATTACCTGGGGGCAGATTGGCCGGAAGATGCGGTGTTAAATGCTGGCGGTAGTCCGACCTATCAAATGTATGATGAAGGGAGCTATCCCTTCAATGAACTGGCTGCCGGCTCTTGCCTCGTTCAGCCTTCCGATTTTGATATTCCCTCACTCGCCGATCATTCCCCTGCCTCCTATATTGCAACGCCGGTGTTAAAACGCGTCGACACCGTGGAAATACCGGGTATTAACGTGGGTGGTTTGCAAGGTCTTTGGAATCCTAACCGCGCGAGAACATTCTTCACCTATGGTGGCTATTGGAAAGCTAAGCCTGAATCACCAGAGGGTTTAACCACCAATCCCCTATTCGGTCGCTCCACTAATCAGGAGATGCTTAATGGCTCTACCAATATTAACTTGCAGCCCGATGACTGGGTCTTTCTTCGCCCCACCCAGAGTGAATTTGTGTTCCTTCAGTTTGGCGATATAGCGATTTATCAGGACGGTGAAATCACTGAGCGCTGGCCGGTATTTTCTGAACAACCATCCTGAACTAATAAAAGGGCTGAGACATTTCGTCACGTCTTGATCTGAACCGTGGTACCAAATAGGTGAAGAGCGCGCGCGTTCCTGAATCGAGGGAGCTGAGAGCCCGCTCCTGAGACAGAGCGAGCATAATTACTAAATAGCTAATTACTTGACAGGTTTGCGTGCGAAACTAATACCAAAGTTCTTGAAAAAATCGTCACCATGTCCGCCAAACCACATTAGGTATTCCCCATTGTCTTCTATAACAGTGGGGCCAATCACTTCTCTAGCGATCCATTTAGCATTCTCGCGCAGTATAATATCATTGCTTACTGTGGCGAATGACTTGCCGTTATTGCTTTTTGCATGAACGAGGGCATCCTGCTTCCAGCCCTTCTTGGCGTAGACCGCATCGACAAACAGATGAAAAAATCCGTCTGACCCTATAAATGCGTGTGGTGTTGAGAATCCTCGGTAATTTCTGTTTGTTGTATAGTAATTTTTTGGTTCAAAAACAGCATCTTGATTACCGTCACCATCGCGGTCAAATGGCTTAAATCGGCTGCCGTCTTTCGATGTTGCAAGAACGATAGCGCTGGTACTTTGCAGATCTGAATTTTTACCCTTGTATTCATAGTTACCTTTGGCTGTGCCGTAGTACAGGTAGAATAGTTCGTCTTTAGGATTGTAGACTGCACCGGGCTCTGCAACATAGTATAAGCCCCATTTGCTGATGTCGTCGTGATTGCTAACGATTGGGTTTCTTGGGTCCTTAGTCCAATTTATACCATCGCGTGATGTAGCATGTCCGATGTTGAATCTCGCTACTGCGTCTCCAGTCTTAAACCCGGTGTAATACATATGGTATGTCTTACCTACTTTTATGACGGACGGTGTTTCTGTGCGCTCGTCATCCCAGCTACCCTTGGGTCCTTCCTTGACGATGGGCGTTGTATTGATTTTCCAATCTATGCCGTCAGTGGAAGTGGCATGGTAAACGCGAACATGGTTGAGGCCTTTCATGTTGCCTCCAGTAAACCACATGCGGTAGGTATCACCGTCCTTCAAAACTGAAGGATCACCCCAGTACATTTTCTTTAGTCCATCGCCAACTTTGATCACTTGCCCGTTATATAGATTCCATGCTTCTTTAGAATTGGGGTTTTTAACAAGCATATAACCTGTTTTGGCGGTTGTTTTTGCGCCAACGTCAGTTTTAGTGTCCTGTATAGGGGCCTCGGCAATATCACTCTCCTTTTCTTTCTCCTTATCATCCTTCCACCATTCACCTTCGAAATGGCCTTTTCCATTTTCATCCTCCCACCATCTGCTCTCAGTGGGCTCCTTGTCTTTTGCGGCAGTACTGGAGTTCTGTGCAGTGGCGCACGATGTGGCCAGAAACAGGAATGAAAAACTCAAAAAAGCTAAGTAAGTCTGCGATTTTAAATACATATTTCATCTCACTGTAGTTCAAATAAGTAATTGCCAGGGCTCAGACGCCTTGGCGTAATTGAAAATACTCTCTCGTCTAGTCTTTCACGTCCAGTCGGTTCCGAAGCATAAGCCCTGGAAGCTTAAACGCTCACACTATTTCATTGGTCTTCGTGCGAAACTAATACCAAACGTCTTGAAAAAATCGTGGCCGTGCCCACCAAACCACATCAAATACTCGCCATTGTCCTCTATGACAGTGGGTCCTATTACTTCCCTAGCTATCCAATCAGCGTTTTTTCGCAGAATGATGTCGTTGCTTGTTGTGGTGAATGCTTTTCCATCTTTACTCGTTGCATGAGCGAGCGCCGCTTGTCTCCAGCCTTTTTTGGCATAAACCGCATCTACATATAGATGAAATAGTCCATCTGACCCTATGTAAGCAAAGGGTGTTGAAAATCCACGGTAGTGCCGGTCTGTTGTATAGTGATCTGTTGGTTCATAAACCGCATCTTGATTGCCGTCACCATCACGATCAAACGGGATAAATCGGCTGCCATCTTTTGATGTTGCTAGAACGATAGCACTGGTGCTTTGCAAATCTGAATTTTTGCCCTTGTATTCATAGTTACCTTTGGCTGTGCCGTAGTACAGGTAAAACAACTTATCTTTTGGATTGTAGACTGCCGAAGGTTCAGCCACATAATATAAGCCCCATTTAGCTGCATCGTCGTGATTACTAACGATTGGGTTTTTCGGGTCCTTGGTCCACTTAAGGCCATCTTTTGATGTGGCATGCCCTAGATTGAATCTTGCTACTGCGTCTCCAGTTTTAAACCCGGTATAGTACATATGGTATGTGTCACCGACCTTGATGACTGACGGTGTTTCTGTGCGTTCATCATCCCAAGTACCCTTAGGGCCTTCCTTGACAACAGGTGTTGTATTGATGTCCCAGTCGGTGCCGTTTAATGAAGTAGCGTGGTAAACTCTAACGTGGTTAAGGCCTTTCATGTCACCGCCTGTAAACCACATCCGGTAAGTATTGCCCTCTTTCAGAACAGAGGGGTCCCCCCAGTACATTTTCTTTAAGCCATCGCCAACTTTTATAACTTGCTTGTCATACAGATTCCAAGCTTCACTGGAATTGCGGTTTTTAACAATGATATATCCTTCTCTTGCAGGTAACCCTGTGCGGGCTGCATTTTCAATATTCTCTTGTTTAGCCTTAACGATTTCGGCCTTCCTTTCTTTATCCTTATTCCACCATTCACCTTCGAAATATCCTTTTCCACGATCATCATGCCACCACCGGCGTTCAATGGGTTCCTCATCTTCCTCTGCAGAGTTAGCATCCTCCGCGGAGGCACACGATGTAACCAGAAACATGGACAAAAGGCCTATAAAAACGAGGTATACTTTTGATTTTAAATACATATTTCATCTCATTGTTGTCGAAACAAATAGTTGCCAGAACTTAAAGTCTTGCCTGCCAAGCAGGAGGCCTTAGTGGGCGGCCCTATCTTTAGTGATTCATGATACACGGTATAGGTTTATGTATAACCTGCTTTAAAGGCCACTACCATCAGCTAAGCATTGTATTATAATGCATCCGATGGCGTATCGGCCATGTTCTCAGCAGTCACGCCATGGAAAACACGGCAATACTGGTAACTCTCTGTATTCAGATTAGTGCGTAGGAATGCCGCGCTGAGCGTCTAACCTAGGTTTTGGTAAGGTCAAAGAGTTATAAAGGATAGTTAAAATAGATGAGTGACACACTAAATATCGCAATTGCTCAAATCGCCCCTCAATGACTGAACAAAAAAGCGACAATAAAGAAGATCGAAGAGGCCATAGAGGAGGCCGCTGGTCAAAATGCTGAGCTAGTGTGTTTTCGCGAAACCTTGCTTCCCGGTTATCCATTTTGGCTAGATTTAACCGATGGTGCGTAATTTAACAGCCCCATACAGAAAGAAATCTTTGCGCATTATCTCAGTCAGGCGGTCAGTATTGAAAGTGCTGATCTTACCAGTATTTGTGTACTGGCAAAAAAACATCGAACTGCCGTGTACTTAGGCTGCGCTGAAAGAGCGGGTGACCGAGGTGGGCACAGCATTTATTGTAGTTTGATCTATATCGACACAATGGGGATCATTCAGTCCATTCAAAGGAAGTTAATGCCAACCTATGAAGAGCGGCTAGTTTGGAGCACTGGTGATGGCAATGGGCTAAAAGTGCACTCTCTTAACAAGTTTACGGTGGGCGGACTAAATTGCTGAGAAAGAAGCCGTGGTTACAGCCACCATTGATCTGAACGAAGTAAGGAAAGAAAGGCAGAATTTTGATCCCTCCGGCCACTACTCAAGACCCGATGTGTTTGAATTAAATGTGAATACACAGAGACAAAAGCTCGTTAACTTTAAAAGTGAATAAGCCAACACTCGGCAACAAGTCTACTAGGTTTGTAATGTAGTGGTAGATTTAGTCTGCCGTCATGATTTTGGCGTGCTTAGTCAATATATAGTATATTGCCCGGCGAACCGAAAAGGCATAGGTAATGATAGCAAATACAGACGATCTGCGAATACAAAAAACAACCGAGTTAATCTCACCGGAACAACTGGTCGACGATTTACGGGTCAGCGATGCTGCTGCGAGCACGGTAGCTAACGCACGGCAAACGATTCACAATATCTTGGCTGGCGAAGATGATCGGCTACTCGCCATAGTGGGTCCCTGTTCTATTCATGACCCTGACGCTGCCAGAGAGTATGCGAAAAAACTTAAGTCCACAGCCGATCGCCTGGCCAAAGATCTCTTTGTTGTGATGCGCGTGTACTTTGAAAAACCGCGCACTACCGTGGGCTGGAAGGGACTGATTAATGACCCAGACCTCAACGGCACCTTTCAGATCACCAAAGGCTTGCATCTGGCACGACACCTGCTATCTGATTTGGCCGATATGGGCTTGCCGGCAGGCACCGAATACCTCGACCTAATTAGCCCTCAGTATTATGCAGACTTAATCTCCTGGGGAGCTATTGGTGCGCGCACAACAGAAAGCCAAACCCATAGAGAGTTGTCTTCGGGACTGTCATGTCCAGTGGGATTTAAAAATGCTACCGACGGTGATATTCAGGTGGCAATAGATGCGATTAAATCTGCATCGCAACCGCATAACTTCCTATCCGTGACTAAGCAGGGTCGTTCAGCGATTTTCCAAACTACGGGAAATGAAGATTGTCACATTATTTTGCGCGGCGGCAAGCATCCTAACTACGATATGTTTTCGGTAGATGACGCGAGTGCGATGCTCGGCAAGGCGGGTCTGGCATCACGTATTATGATCGATGCAAGTCACGCCAATAGCCGAAAAATTCCAGCCCGGCAAGTAGACGTTGCCAGAGATATTGCTACGCAGGTAACGCGTGGTAACCGGAGTATCTTCGGCATCATGCTAGAGAGCAATTTGGTAGAAGGGCGGCAAAATGTGGTACCTGGTCAAGCTTTAGTGCATGGACAAAGTATTACTGATGCCTGTATCAATTGGCAGGATACTGAGATTGTGATGGAAGAACTGGCTAGCGCTGTACGGGTTCGTAGGTCGGCTTAAACAGCGGCATCCAGTACACTGACTATTAAGTTCAGCTTGAAAAAAAGGCGACCTAAGTCGCCTTTAAATCATGTTTGGCTGTTCAGCCCTGACCTAATCGATACTTCAGGGTAATACCGTAAGTGGCTTCCTCACCGGTGGTTACGCGATATCCCTCAACGGCTGTTGTGCCAAAATTTGGGTTGCCCGCGTCGCGGTTCCGGCTAGCACCTATCAGGTAGTCTTCATTAGTCAGGTTTTTACCCCACAAAATGATGTCCCAATTGTCTGCTTCTCCCGATAAACCCACGCTGGCGTTAAACAGAAAGTAGCTGCCATCAGTGACATCGGGATCTAGGTCTGGGAAGAAGAAACGGTCGTCTTTAAAGGCATATTCGCCCCGAACGTACCAGCTCATACCATTGCTCAACTGGTCACTCCAAGTGGCATTGAGGTTTGCGCTCAGAGGGCTGGTGTAATTCAAGCGCTCACCGCTCAAATCTTGCACGGGGACGCCCTCGGCGTTATTGGAGCACGCGATAGCTTGAAACTGGGGGCGAAGGCAACCAGCATTTTCATACTCATCCCAATGGGCATCAACATAGGAAATGTTGCCGTCGACTAAAAAGTTGTCGCTTGCCAGCCACTGGAAGTCGGTTTCTATGCCTTGTATAACAACTTTGGCTGCGTTGCGAACCGAGTTACCTATGCCTTCGTCGTCCTGAATATCAACTTGGTAGTCGTCGTAGGTTTGGTAGAAAACGGCGCTATTCCATACGAGAGTGTTTTCCAGGAAGCGTCCCTTTAAGCCAATTTCAAAGTTATCGGCCAACTCTGAAGCGAATGGAGCCGGGCAATCAGGTGTTGCTTCCGTTCCCTTACAGACGTTGTGGCCGCCAGCTTTAAAGCCTCTATCCCAGCCACCGTACATTGACAGCTCATCATTCAGCCAATAGGTGAGTTTTATGGTGCCGGTTATCTCATCCCAGCTGTCCTGTTGAGTGGGGGTATCGTTGCCCCAGGGTGTTGTAGGCACGGGCGGGGTGTTGAGGTCGGCTAGGGGGCCAAATCCAGTCAACTGGCCCTTGACCGATTTTTTCTCGATATCGGAGTAACGCACGCCGAAGGTGAGGTCTAAGCCTTCTTTAATCGTGTATATATTGTGAGTAAAGACTGCCCACTCGCTCACATCATCGGTGAGATCAGAAATACCAGCTGCGACGAACTTTGCATTTGGGCCTAGTGCGCCTAACATACTGGTAAAGGGTACAAAGCTAATGATGTCTGTTTCAGCGTAGAAAGCACCGACAATCGATGACCACTTGCCGCTCTCATAGGTGAAACGAAGTTCCTGTGTAAATGTGTCGGTTTGGGCATTTTGATAGAAATTATTGAGTTTGTAAGGGCCTACCGATGTATCAGCGGTAGCGGCCACGTTTTCGCCGGCTAAATTAATAAAGCTACTCTCGTCCTGACCATAAACATATGCGGCGTATTCCTGATCACTAGTAACCGAGGTCATAGACCACTCATCACTCAGTTCCCACTCCACATTGAGGCTAAATATTTTTGTTTGGGTATCGCGAATGGTCGAGGCTGAGTGGGCAGTTTTACGATCAAAGGGGTCGAGTATTGTCAGCTGGCTATCTTTCGGGTCTAGTCCCAGGACTTTGTCTTCCCAAGTTTGGTAAAGATCGCCGTATTGCTGAGCGACAGAGGAGCTTCCTCTAACATTGATCTCGTGGTCTTCGTAACTGAGTATTGCATTGAATTGTGGGCTGGCTTCCCACAGCAGTCTGACGCGATAGCCATCGGCATCGGTAGCGCCATCGTCCTCTCCGCTGGAAATGTTCTCGATCATGCCATCGCGTTCATTGTGATAAGCGCTGGCTCGTATTGCAAACTGGTCGCTCAGTGGGAGGTTGCCCCCTAAGCGGTATTCCTGTCTATCGAAGTTACCGTAATTACCCTCTACATAGCCGCCTATAACCTCGGTGTCGGGTCGTTTGGTGAACAAAGAGATCGCACCGGAGGAGACTTCCTTACCAAAGAGCGTGGCTTGTGGTCCTTTAAGAATTTCGACCCGCTCAATGTCGGCCATATTGTTGTAGGCAGATTCGGGGGCACCCAGAGGTACTTCATTCAAAAATATGCCCACGGCAGGGCGGATAGCAGGAACGAATGAATTGGTGCCGACCCCTCTTATCCTAATCACCTTACCAAAGCCATCGGCTCCGCCCGTTATGGTGATACCGGAGGTGATGTTGTTGAGGTCACTAAAGTCACGAGTGTTGGTGCGCGCGAGCATTTCCTCAGAAATCGCCGCCACAGAGCTGGGCACGTCCTGCGCCGTCTGCTGACGCTTTTGCGCAGTAACAACAACTTCCTCCAGCGTAAGCTGGGACATGGCGGGTGCCGCAAACAGAGCCACCGCAGTGGCGATCGCCGTTTTGCTGGTTTGGCCTGTAGTTCGGTTGCTATTTTTACTTTTCATCTGGAGCACCTATTCTTTAGAACGAGTGGATATGCGAGTTTGTAGGGCCTGTATAACAGACATTACGTTTGAGCGGGATGCTCGACCATGTCGAAAAAGGTCAATTTTGACCAAAACCCGTCGTTATAACCGCTCGGTTTAAGGTTTAATACTTGGGGGCCTTACGTAGCTGTCTAATCAGCCCTTGGCAGGAACATATTTCCATGGTGTGCGGCAAGCTCAGGTTGGTGGCCTTTTAATCTAAATGATAAGGATTACTATTCGTATTGAATCTGTTATTGTTCGGTCATAAGCATCAAAATGGAGAACCGTAATGAGCCAATCTCTGTGGCAATTAAGGCGGGGTGACACATGTGTCATCACTGGCTTTGATTCGGCCCTGCAGCCTCGCTTTCGCACCCGGCTGACCGAACTGGGTTTCCGCCCGGGGGCGGGGATTTCCTGCACGGCTGCTCCGCGCATGGGTGCTCCAAAATTGTATCGAGTGGCCAATGCGGTCTACTCGCTAGAAAAACAGATCGCGGAGTTGGTTAGTACCAAGCAACAAGAAGCATGACCCGAATACTATTAGTCGGTAGCCCGAATTCGGGCAAGAGCCTCCTTTTTAATAAACTCACCGGGTTAAACCAGAAAGTCGCTAACTTTCCAGGCGTGACTGTGGGTACGCATAGCGGACAGAGCCGGCGTCACCCGAATATGCAATTAGTAGACTTTCCCGGCGTGTATTCCCTACACGCTATTTCGGGGGAGGAAACCGTGGCGCTGGATGCCCTGTCTCGCTCTCTGAAACAGGATGACATCAGTTTTGTCATGTGTGTTGTAGATGTGACGCGTCTTGAAAAAGGCCTGGTCTTCGCGCTGCAGTTGCAAGAGTTGTGCCAGAAATTTGGTAAACGAGTCGTCGTGGCTGCCAATATGGTGGACGTCCTCAAAAGACATAGATTGAGTTTGGATGTGCCGGGCTTAGCGCAGGCCATGGGAGTGCCAGTGGTCCCAATATCAGCGAAAACAAGCGAGGGCATCGACGCGCTAGAAAGCCTGCTCGCGAGTGATCAACCCGATAGTGAACTGGCACCCTCGGTAAATGAAATCATAGGCAGAGATGAAAACGCGTTTCGTGCAGAGGCCGAGAAGCTGGCGCAAGACTTTGGCCCCAAAGGAGACCTGCTGCTCAAAACGCATTCTCGCGCGGATGCCTTTTTCCTGCATTCGTTAACAGGTGGTATTAGTTTTCTCGCGATTATGTACCTGTTGTTCCAATCCATTTTCACCTGGGCAGCCCCGGTTATGGACGGGGTAGAGTCGGTGCTTTTGGGGCTCTCCTCGCTGATATTACCGCTTATAAGCAATAGCATTGCCCATGATTTTGTCGATGAAGCGCTGTTTGGCGGGCTGGGTGCGTTTTTGGTGTTTGTACCACAGATTTTCGTCCTTACGTTGGTTGTGGGCATGCTGGAAGATTCCGGTTATCTCGCCAGAGCGGCGGTGATATGTCATCGCCCACTGCGTGCGTTTGGTCTGACGGGTAAGAGTTTTGTACCTATGCTTTCTGGAGTCGCTTGCGCAATTCCGGGTATTTACGCTGCCAGAACGATTGAATCTCCCAGGCGGCGCTGGCTCACTTATTTGGCAATTCCTCTCATGCCGTGTTCGGCGAGACTTCCCGTCTACGCCTTAGTGATATCTGCCTTTATCCCGGCAGAGGCAATCTTAGGCGGTTGGATAGGCCTGCAGGGGCTGGCAATGTTCGGGATATATGTATTTGGTATCACCGCGGGTTTACTAGTGACAGCGATGGTGTCGCGCACGGTTGGGCACGATAGCGATGACGCGCCGTTCGTGCTAGAAATGCCACCCTATAGAATGCCTTCTTGGCTGCCTTTGGTGCGGGGCGCTTGGGATCGGTCCAAGCACTTTGTGATTAAGGCGGGGCCGGTGATTTTTTGGGTGACGATGGTAATCTGGGTTTTGGGCTACTTCCCCAATCAAGGGGCAGATCTTGGCCAATCTTGGCTGGGTATTATAGGGCGGTTTATCGAGCCTATATTCTCGCCACTCGGATTGGATTGGAAATACGGTGTGGCGATCTTGGTGTCATTTTTAGCACGCGAAGTGTTCGTCGGCACCCTGGGTACTCTGTTTGGTATAGAGGGCGCCGAGGAGAATGTTATTTCGCTGTCCGAGCAAGTGCAGGCAAGTGGATTACCTGTGGCTTCAGGCTTTGCCCTGTTGGTGTTTTTTGCCATAGCAGCTCAATGTGTCTCCACTTTATCCGTGTTGCGGCGCGAGTCGGGGTCCTGGAGATTACCCATCCAAATGTTCTTCGGATATGGATTGCTGGCCTACGCCGCCGCGTATGCAGTTTTTCAAGTGATCACGATGATGGGGTCCTAGGGTTTTTACGCGCTAAGCAGGCACCGAAGCTGGCGATCCGAGGCAATTTTTTATAGGGTTATGATAAGTGAACCGTTACGCGAAACCATGGGTTTAAATACGGATTAATTTCAGGGTTCTGATTGTCGCCTCTAGCAACGCTGATGCAACTACCGTCTATGCATTCAATGCAGAGATAATTCAAGAAAGTGTCCCAATGGTATTGGTGCTAATTATAATCTCTGCGCTCGTTGTTATTGGCTATTTATGGAAGCGAATTAACGAGTAAGACACACATTAACCTTTTAGCTAAAATTAAAAAAACGACTAATGCGGGTTATAATGAGGACAGATTTATTTTTCTATACCGTGCGCGCTCCAAAGGTCGAAGATAAGCTAAACACAAATAAATCAGTTCCTGTTTTTCTCAGAAAATAACGCATCGATTCTAAATGGTACCAGCGCCTGCTTTGAGTAATCAGCACAATACCCAGGCTTGGAACCGAGTTCGCTTTCCAGGGTTAAGGCCGGTATCAGCTAGCTTAGCTTGGCTATAATGGTTTCGGCCAAATGAGTCATACCCTCCATCGGGCCTTCCTTTAACGCGAAAAGCGGCACCAAAATTCGCGCTACACCGATATCTTCGAATGCTTTTATCGCATCTATGCCGCCTTGATTATCCCACATAGAAGTGATTTCAATTGTATTGAAGTCACGGTTTTGTTCGTCGCAGACCGACTTCAGTTTCTCCAGCATTGGCGCTAAAGATTTGGTGTCGCTAGTGGGGGCAAACCAGCCATCACCGTGTTTTGCGATGCGCTCGAAAATTTTGCCCTTGGAGCCGCCCATGATAATCGGCACTCCGGGACGTTGAACGGGCAGGGGAAAGCTTTTAAATCCCGACCAGTTAATAAAATCGCTTTGATGCTCAACTACGCCACCGGCCCAGACCTTTTTCATGGCAACTATGTAGTCATCAAAACGCGCGCCTCTGCGGGCGAACGGTATACCCATGGCGTCAAACTCTTCCTCTAACCATCCTATGCCCGCGCCCAGCATAAACCGGCCACCAGATACAAAGTCGAGACTGGCGGCTTGTTTTGCTAGCAGCAGAGGGTTTGCCTGAGAAACAATATTAACCCCCGTGCCTAGGCGCAGTGTTTTGGTACTCGCGGCGATGGCACTCAGCGCGATGAGGGGGTCTATAAAGTGAGTGTCTGGAGCAACCCCCATTTTTCCATCGCCACTGTAGGGGTATTTCGAAGTGTAATCTTGCGGCACCATGACGTGTTCGAAGGTCCAGATGGATTCAAACGCGAGTGACTCCGCCATTTGCGCAAAGCCTATCATTTGCTCTGTGTTTTTCATGCCCACGTTGGCAGGTATCAGTCCAATTTTCATACCATTCCTCATTTTTATTTTACAGGCCGAAGGATCAATCATGCCCGTTATAGATAGTCAGATAAAGTACTGATAGTCTGAACGCACCGATGTGAAAATAATAAACGAGGAAATGGTGTGCTAAATAAGGATGAACTCGTGCGCGGTGCACTCGAGTATACGGGGCTGACCGACTTCGGAACAACGCAATTCCATCAACCTCTGGACTTGCTGATAAACGCGCTCAATACAGAAGCGAGGCTCAACGACTTTGGTGCCTTTCGTGCGCAAATGACGATCAGTTCTGGATTGAATAATCGCCTAAAAATACAAGACTATCTGAATCGCCATCCCGAGGTGCAGAATGAGGGTGTAGAAAGACCAATTTTTATCGTAGGTCTGCCCCGTACTGGCACTACTGCGCTGCATCACATGCTTAATCAGGATACGCAAAATCATACCCTCAGGTTGTGGGAAGCCCAAAATCCGGTGCCGCCGCCTGAAGCAGCCACATATACCACCGACCCTCGTATAGCCAAGCAGCAGGAAGGCGTCTCGATGACAGAAACGTTTCTGCCGGGCTTTTTGCAAACTCATCTCATCGATGCCAGAGAGCCCGACGAATGCTATATGCTCCTCAACCGAAATTTTATGTCGGTCGAGTACTCGGCAATGTTTCACATCCCCAGCTATGCCAATTGGTTGTATGAAAACTTATGTGACAGTGATAGCTACGCCTATCATCACCAGCAATTGAAACTGTTGCAATCGAAACGGGGAGGCCAGTGGGTGCTCAAAGCACCGTTTCACCAACTCGGTCTCGATGGTATTTTACGCGAATATCCCGATGCCATTATTGTGCAAACTCATAGACACCCCGAAACCTTTGTTGCCTCGGGTTGCAGTTTTAGCGAATTGTTACGCAAAAGTGGCTCTGATTATGTCGATAAATCTGTCGTGGGCCGCGACTGGATGGATATGCTCGAGGTGTATACCCGGACATTCGAGGAGGCGAGATCGCGACATGAACTCAATTGTCCTGGCCAGTTCATTGATGTCTACCACGATGAGTTTGTAGACGATCCCTGGCCGGTCATTGAGTCGATTTATAAGGCCTCAGGTAAGGCGCTTAGCGAACAGGGGCGTGGGGATATGCAGCTCTGGCTCGACAACAATCCTAAAGGTAAGCATGGCATGCATGAATATCATTTGCAGGACTATGGAATTTCAACAGCGGATGTAGCAGCGCTGTTCGGCGATTATATTGAGCGCTACGCACTAGAGGGAAAAAAGCAATGAATTCAGATGCACAAGAGAGAGTCGCCAATGGGCAGCTGTGGGCCGATTTTTGCGACGGCTTGAAAGAGGCCGGTGAATTAGTCAATAGCGAGGCGGCGCCGCAAGATAACTTTACCCGCATTGAGGGCTATCGCTATCTCACTCGAATGCTGCGTGCAGGCCTGGAGAGTTTTCTGGAATTTGGCGATTCTTCTTTTCCGTCCTTGCGCTGTCCTGTTCACGAAACTATCAAGATGGGTGCCGATAACCCCGATAACTACTATCAAAGTGCTCCCATCAATGCAGATTTCGATTATAAAATTACAGGTACTCGCGGCACAGTAGATTACCTCGGCTTTGGCACCGTCATTAACCGTTACAGCTCAGGTGGCGGAATGAAAACAGATGGTTTTCTCGATTCACGCGATATGGAGATTGGCGATGATGGTCTAATAGAGGTTATTGTTAGCCAGCGAGAACAGCCTGGAAACTGGCTGCCTATGGGCCCAGAAACCAACTCAATTAATGTGCGCCAAACGTTTCAGGATAGGCGATCCGAAACGAAGGCAGAGATCCACATGGAACGTATTGGCTGCGGCGACGAGCGTCCAGAGCCATTAAGTGCTGAGAAGCTAGAGAAAGCCTTGCTCGGTGCCGTTCAGTTTGTCAAAAATACCACCGGTTTGTTTGAAGGCTGGGCCGAGGGCTTTTTGCCCACGATGAACGAAGTCGCTCCGGCAGATCAGAATTTTTGCCAGGCGATTGGTGGCGACCCCAATATCTATTATTTTCACAGTGCGTGGGAACTGGCTGATGATGAAGCTTTGATTATAGACGCACCGACTATTCCAAACTGTCAGACCTGGAACTTTGTCTTGCAAAATTGGTGGATGGAATCTCTGGATTACCGCCATCATCAGATCCATTTCAACAAGCATACCGCAGCCTACAAGTCAGATGGCAGTGTGTGTATCGTGGTTGCTCATCAAGATCCCGGGCTACCCAATTGGGTAGAGACAGCAGGGCACAATAGAGGCACTTTGTGTTGGCGTTGGATTGGTTCTGAGCAGCATCCTCCGGTGAATGCACGGGTAGTCAAATTCTCAGAACTCTAGGCCCGACCGCTGACAGCTCGTTGTATTGATTTACCGATGTGAACTGCGCCTGATCTCGGATTACTCTCCGCCATGAGTATTTCGATTCACGGTGGGTTCTTCGGGAGCGGGCCCCTCGACTCAATACAGCAAGGTTCAGTGGAAAATAACTGGCTTGGCGCTCTGCTTCTATTGAGTTTTTAGGTGTTTGCTTACAGACTGCGCTCTGGCGACTATGCCTCACTGGAGTTCAATTATGAGTAAACGCGCATCTAAGCGATTTTGTTTTTCTCTACTAATAATTTTGGGGTGCGTTGCGCCCACCGCTTATTCTGATTCGAGTGAGGACTTCGGGCAATTATTGCAGTCGCATTGGGAGCGTTCGGAGCAGGAGCAGGTGTTTTTTCGCCGCGACCCAGATTCCTTTCGTATGAATGGCGCATTGCCGTCGTATTCGACCCAATCTCGCCTGCGCCGCCACGCCTATAACGAAGAAATACTCGCTCAATTGGATACCATCGATCCGCTCAATTTAACTGAAGCGGAACGCGTATCACTACTTGTATTTGAGTATGAACGCGCGGCAGAGCGTGAAAGCTACGGTCAACCCGAGCACTTATTCCCCTTAACGAATCGATCGAACTGGCAGAGCTATTTTGTCAACGCCGTCGAGAATATGTCCTTTTTGAATGAGGGTGACTATCGTCGTTATCTGATCAGTCTGGCCGATTATGAGCGCTATAACGGCGAACAACTAGAACTGATGCGTGAGGCGCTGGCGGCGAAATATACCCACTATTGCGATTCGATGATGGGATATGACTCGACCCTATCCGTCAGTATAGTAAAAGATCCTCGCGACAGCGCTCTCTACGCACCTTTTGAGTCAATGCCGGTGGCTATTCCTGTAAACATACGGGCAGAACTGAAGGTTCAGGGGAAGGCCTTAATCGCCAACGTAGTGTTGCCTGAATTCCAGAAATTCCTCGATTTTTACCGATCGGATTACGCTCCGGCTTGCCGGAAGTCAGTGGGCGTGTCGTCCCTTCGCGGTGGCGAGGATTATTATGCCTACTTGGTCAACTTCTTCACGACTACCGATATGACAGCCAAGGAGATTCACACGCTTGGTTTGTCTGAGGTTGATAGAATACAGAGTGAAATGGATGCTCTTATTCGCGAAGTTGGGTTTAGCGGAAGCTTCGAAGCGTTTTTGGAGTTTTTGCGTGTCGATCCACAGTTCTACGCAAGCGATGCGGAAGATCTGTTAGAGAAAGTCTCTCGAATATCCAAACGCATGGATGGCCAATTACCACGTTTGTTTGCAACACTGCCGCGCAATACCTATGACGTAAAGGCGGTGCCTGCTGTGGTAGCGGAGCGCACAACGGGTGCCTACTATGTGCCGGCGCCAGGCGATGGTAGGACGCCGGGAACCTATTTCATCAATACATCGCTGCTCAAAAGTCGACCGCTGTTTACTATGGAAGCGCTGAGCTTTCATGAGGCTGTGCCTGGCCATCATCTACAAAACTCCATCGCACAAGAGCAGGATATTCCGCAGTTTAGGCGCTTTCTTAACCATGGAGCGTTCACCGAAGGATGGGGTCTCTACTCAGAGCGTTTGGGCCTGGAAGTGGGCTTTTATACCGACCCCTACAGTAATTTTGGTCGCCTGAGTTATGAAATGTGGCGCGCTTGTAGGCTAGTTGTTGATACAGGCATGCACAGCTTTGGTTGGCCGCGTCAGAAAGCGATTGACTATCTAGCCGGTAAAACGGGTATGGATCTGCATTCAGCCACTTCAGAAATTGACCGCTATATCACTTGGCCGGGGCAGGCTCTGTCCTACAAAATAGGGGAGCTGAAAATTCGTGAGCTGCGTCAGCGGGCCGAAAGTACCCTGGGTGAGCGATTTGATTTACGCGAATTTCACGATTTAATATTGGCAAATGGCTCTCTACCACTGACCGTCTTAGAGCAGGTGGCAGAGAGTTGGATGGGGCAGTTCTAGGCCGACAACACGCGATCTTTGGCCGCTTGATACTCACGCTTCAGGCGCGCCACAAAGTCGGCGGTTGGCAACACCGCATCGATTACACCAATGCCCTGGCCACAGCCCCATATGTCGCGCCATGCCTTGGAGCTGGTGTCACCGCCAGAACCAAAGTTCATTTTTGAGGGATCACTTTCGGGTAAATTATCGGGATCTAGACCCGCTGCTGTAATGGACGGTCTTAAATAGTTCCCATGTATCCCGGTGAACAGATTGCTATAGACGATATCTTCGGCGCCGTTATCCACAATAGCCTGTTTGTAGTCTTGTTCTGCGTTCGCTTCTTCGGTGGCGATAAAAGCGGAGCCCATATAGGCCAGGTCTGCGCCCATAGCCTGTGCGGCTAACACTGCGTCGCCGTTGGCGATTGAACCAGACAGCAGCAGTGGTCCGTCAAACCACTCGCGAATTTCCTGGATTAGTGCAAAGGGGGATAGAGTGCTGGCATGGCCTCCAGCGCCAGCTGCCACGGCGATGAGCCCGTCGGCTCCTTTCTCGATCGCTTTGTGGGCAAACTTGTTGTTGATAATATCGTGTAGAACGATGCCACCGTAGGAGTGTATGGCGTCGTTGACGAAAGGCTTTGCCCCCAGAGAGGTAATCACGACGGGGACCTCATACTTGACGCATAAATCGAGATCCTCCTGTAGCCTATCGTTAGACCCATGCACGATTTGATTAACCGCAAAAGGTGCAGAGGGCTTTTCCGGGTTAGCTTCATCGTATTCACGTAGTTCATTTGTGATGCGAATCAACCACTCTTCAAAAACACCGGATGGTCGCGCATTGAGCGCTGGGAATGACCCCACAATACCCGCTTTACATTGGGCAATCACCATATCTGGATTTGAAATAATAAAGAGCGGAGCTGCCACCAGCGGCAGAGAGAGTGTTGCGCGCAGTCTTTCAGGGAGGGCCATAGAGTTCTATCCTGTTACCAATTTGAGTCAGGCGGGCAGTATATATTGCAAATAATTGCATATCAAATAAAATATGCAATTATTTGCACGAAAATTGATACTGAGGCATGCTGAGTTTGCCGAAGATTATTTGATAGTTTTGAATTTAAAAGGTAACAACTAATGGCCTTGCAGCACGCAATTATGACAGCGCTACTGGAAGACGAGATGTCGGGGTATGAATTGGCTAAAGCGTTTGACTCGTCTTTGGGCTTTTTCTGG
>JBLHSI010000031.1:0-19347 GCA_047626655.1 Halioglobus sp. | reverse complement strand
TGTCCGATGACCTTTGTATTAATGATGGCCCAGGTATCCTCACTCAAATGGCCGAACTTTACCGGCAGTTTCACTGTTCGATAGTAGCGATACAAGAAGTTCCCGATGATGAGGTACACAAATACGGGGTGATCGCGGGCGAGCGCTTGAGGGACGATCTGTATCGGGTTGATGATATGGTAGAGAAACCCTCAAAAGAAGATGCGCCGTCCAATTTTGCTATTATTGGCCGCTACATACTCACACCTGATATTTTCGATATTCTGCGTGGCACCGAAGCAGGCGCCAATGGAGAGATACAAATTACCGACGCGTTGCAGACACAGGCAAAACGAGGCATGGTTTTGGCTTATAAATTTAAGGGCAAGCGCTTTGATTGCGGCAGTGTCCCGGGGTTTGTCGAAGCGACTAATTATGTCTATGAAAATCATTACCAAGAAGATTGATAGCGAGGATTATTTAAGTGTCAGAGATCACCTGTTTTAAGGCTTACGATATACGTGGGCGCGTGCCAGATCAACTCAATGAAGATATTGCCTATCGCATAGGCAGGGCCTATGCTGACGTTATTCAGCCTGGAAAGGTAGTGATAGGGCACGATATACGCCTGTCCAGTGAGGCGATTAAAGCGGCGGTTATACGCGGACTGCAAGAGCAGGGTGTTGACGTCTACGATATAGGTCAATGCGGTACTGAGGAGATCTATTTTGCCACCTCCCATGCGGGTATGGATGGCGGGATCGTGGTCACTGCCAGTCACAACCCCAAAGACTATAACGGCATGAAGTTTGTGCGCGAAGACTCCAAGCCTATATCTGGCGACACCGGCTTATTTGATATTAAAGATCTGGCTGAACGCAATCAATTTCAAGCAGCGACAAAAGCGGGGAGTCTTTATCCTCTGGATACGGCCCCTGCTTATATTGAACACCTGCTTTCCTATGTTGATGTGGCCGCGTTATCGCCGCTAAAAATTGTTGTAAATGCCGGAAATGGTGGCGCAGGTCACGTGATTGACAAGTTGGAGTCGCTGCTACCGTTCGAGTTTATTAAGTTGTTACATGAACCCGATGGCAACTTTCCCAATGGTGTTCCCAACCCTCTCTTAGAAGAAAATCGCGGCGCTACAATTGCCGCGGTTCGCGCCTACGGCGCCGATATGGGTATCGCATGGGATGGCGACTTTGACCGTTGTTTCTTCTTTGATGAGCGCGGGGAGTTTATCGAGGGCTATTACATAGTGGGATTATTGGCCGAGGCCTTTTTAAAGAACCAGCCCGGCTCGAAGGTGGTTCACGATCCGCGCCTCACCTGGAATACCATACAGATCGTCGAGTCAGCTGGTGGCGAGGCGGTGGCCAGCAAAACCGGACACGCCTTCATCAAGGAGCGCATGCGTCTGGAAAATGCGGTCTATGGCGGAGAGATGAGCGCTCATCACTATTTCCGTGATTTCGCTTACTGTGATTCCGGGATGATTCCATGGTTGTTGGTTGCCGGTCTAATTGCCAGCCGACGTCAGCCTCTGTCAGCAATGGTGGCTGAGCGTCTTGCGGCTTTCCCGTGCAGTGGCGAGATTAATAGCACTATTGAAAATCCTCCCGCGGTGCTCGAACGCATTGAGCAACACTACGTCGACTCGGCGTTAGAAACCGACCACGTTGATGGCTTGAGTATGAGTTTTACCGATTGGCGGTTTAACTTGAGGATGTCTAATACAGAACCCGTGGTGCGCCTCAACGTTGAAAGTAGAGGCGACGAAGCTCTGATGGAGGCAAAAACCGCAGAGCTTCTCTCGCTAATGAAGTAACAGGGTTTATTTCAGGTTTGATTCCTGCCAGCGTGCGAGTAGTTGCGCGGTCGAGGGATCGAGTGCTGCTTTGTCGTGGGCTTCTGTGACCGACATCTGAGACAGAACTTCTCGGCCTATTTCTTTGCCCAGTTCTACGCCCCATTGATCAAATGGATTGATGCCCCACAGCTGACCGCTGCAGAACGTGCGGTGCTCATAGAGAGCGATAAGTGCCCCCAGCGTTTGCGGCGTGAGGCTTTCCATGGTGATGGTGCTGCTAGGCCTGTTGCCTGGCATAGCCAAGTGCGGCGCCAGTCGAGTTGCTTCCACCTCTGTTAAGCCGCGCTCCAATAGAGATGTCTTAGCGTCGAGTACGCTCCGGCCCACCATCAACGTGCGGCTTTGGGCGAAACAGTTTGCCACCAGCATACGGTGTTGCTCAGACTCTCCCAGGTGTGTTGTCAGAGGGACGATGAAATCCGCAGGGCTATAGCGAGTGCCTTGATGCAGCAGCTGGTGGAAAGAGTGCTGGCCCATTGTGCCGGCTGAGCCCCACAATACAGGTCCCGTATCATAGTCCAGAGTGTGCCCCGTTGCGGATACGCGTTTGCCGTTGCTCTCCATTGTAAGCTGTTGCAGAAAGTCAGGTAGGAGGCGTAAATGCTGTTCGTAAGGGAGTACTACGTGATTGCTATTGCCCAGAAAGTTACAATACCACACTTCCAGTAAGCTCAATGTCATTGGCATATTGACCGACTCATCTGTATCGGAAAAATGCTGGTCCATGGCTTCGGCACCGGCTAAGAATTCTGCAAAATTTTCCCAACCAACCGCTATTGCACAGCTCAGTCCAACCGCAGACCAGACAGAATATCGTCCACCTACCCAGTCCCACAAGGGCAGGCAGTTTTCTGGCGCAATGCCAAATTCCTGCGCGGCAGATAAGTTAGTAGTAGTGGCCAAAAAATGCTTGTTCAGTGCGCTAGTATCTGCCCCGCCATCTAACATCCAGCGCCTTGCGGCGAGAGCGTTGCTTAGTGTTTCTTCGGTGTTGAAGGATTTAGAGCAAATAATAAATAAGGTTGACGCGGGTTGGAGTTGCGCCAGCGTATCCACCAAATCATGCGGGTCGACGTTGGCGACGTAGTGGCAGCGAGTTTGGCCGTGAAAGGGTCTTAAGGCATCCGTCACCAACCGAGGCCCCAGATCCGATCCTCCTATCCCGATGTTGACCACGTCGGTAATCAGCTTGCCACTGTGACCCCGATGTTGTTGGCCGTGCAGTTTGTCCGCCCATTTCTTCATACTCTGGCGAACGGCACTCACTTCCTTAAACTTAGCTTCCAGTTGCGGCGTCCCAGCTTGTGTAGCACGCAGAAGCGTGTGCAATGCGGGTCGGTTTTCGGTTGAGTTTAGCGACTCACCGGCGAATAAAGCGGCGGACTTACGGTGAAGATCTGCCTCTCTTCCCAGTTGAACTAGCGCAGCATGAGCGGTTGGGTCCAGCAAGTGTTTTGAAAAATCTAAAGTCAGTCCGGCTGCATGCAGAGTGAACTCACTTACTCGGTTTTCATTTTCTTCAAACAGGCGCGAAATATTGGCAGAGCGGAGTCTGCTAGAAAGTGCGGTGAGGGTGTTGAATGAGGGTAGTTCGGTTAATAATCCCGCTGCTGGTGATGCCATTAATGAGTCCGATTGATGGATAGAGAGGTGATGTCAATCATAGCAGAGCGGTGCTCACTTGTGGGGAGCAAATTGAGTTGATCCAGCGCGAGATCGTGGTAGTGCATGGCTTGTGCGCGGGTGTAATCTAGGGCGCCACAGCGTGTTACAGCTTTGACAATAGGACCGATGTTCTCGGCTGATTTTTGGGTGATAGCATGCTCAACGAGCGTTTTTTCTTCTGCGGTACCGTGGGCCAATGTGTATATAAGGGGCAGGGTGGGTTTACCCTCAGTTAAGTCATCGCCGATGTTTTTACCCATAGTTTTGGGATCACCTTCATAGTCCAATACATCGTCTATCATCTGGAAAGCGATGCCTAAGTTGAGACCAAAGGCGTGTTGCTGCTGACGCACTTCTTCGCCATGACCGGCTAGTGTGGCGGCACCGTAGCACGCCGCTGCAAACAATATGGCTGTCTTGTTGGTGATGACTTCGAGGTATTGCTCAGCAGTGGTGCTCGGGTCTCCCGCACGACTTAATTGTAGGACCTCGCCCTCGGCGATGGTGTTGGTTGTGTCAGCCATAGTGCTGAGAATGTCCATGTCATTCAATTTTATAAGCAGCTGAAATGCGCGACTGTACAGGAAGTCACCCACCAATACGCTGGGAGCGTTGCCAAACTCGGCATTTGCTGTGGCTCGCCCTCGGCGCAAGCTCGAAATATCGACGACGTCATCGTGCAATAGGGTCGCGGTGTGGATGAACTCAATAATGGTTGCAAAGGTGATGTGCTCGTCACTGCACTTGCCTAGCGCGGCACCGCAGAGCAGCACCAAAAGAGGGCGCAATCGCTTGCCGCCGGCATCGACGATGTAATGACCCACGTTCTCAACCAGTGGAACGTTCGAGTGAAGTTGTTCGATGATGAGGTCGTTGACCAAGTCTAACTCGGCCAAGACGGACTGGCGATACGTGTGCATAGCTAAAAACTGCCTGAGTAGTGCCCGCGCATGCTAGGGTGTGGCCTGCGCACTGTCAAGTTGATAGCAAATAGTCGTAGTCTAAGCTGTTGTCTTTTATGGAAAATAACCCTTGCTCAGCAGAGGTGATTTGAGTAAAATCGCCGCCCTCTGCTAGCTGCCGCGTGCTAGTTTACTATTTTGCGGTCAGTTTGATAGAGCAACTAAATGTTTGTGCCTGACTCTGCCCCCTTTGATTTATAAGGGTTTTTTTACCAAATGCGAGCAGGCTAACTAAACGGAGCACATAATGTACGCAGTAATTGAAAGCGGTGGTAAACAGCACCGTGTTGTCGAGGGTGAAACCCTAAAGCTAGAAAAAATTGAAATTGCCACTGGTGAGACGGTCGTATTCGACAAAGTGCTCATGATTGGCGGCGGTGATGACGTTAAAATTGGCACCCCAACCGTAGCCGGTGGCAAGGTAACCGCAGAGGTGGTTAGCCAGGGGCGTCATAAGAAAATCACTATCATTAAATTTAATCGCCGTAAGCACTACCGTAAGCAAACTGGTCATCGCCAGTGGTTTACCGAAGTGAAAATTACCGGCATCTCGGCGTAAAGGAGTAATTCGAAAATGGCTCATAAAAAAGCAGGTGGTAGTACTCGTAACGGTCGCGATTCAAACGCAAAACGCTTGGGTGTAAAGCGTTTTGGTGGCGAACAAGTGTTGGCTGGAAATATCATTGTTCGCCAACGTGGCACACGTTTTCACGCCGGTGTTAATGTCGGTATAGGTAAAGATCATACTTTGTTTGCGACATCGCCCGGCAAGGTAGAATTTATCGTCAGAGGCCCGAAAAACAGAAAGTTTGTTCAGGTGGTGGGCGCCTGAGCTGCTCTTCGATAGAGTAGCTAAAGGCCTCGTCATTTGACGGGGCTTTTTTTTGAACGGAAGATATACGCTGGCAAATGTCGATTCAGGTATATAACCAGCAACATACTGCACCGTGGGTTGAGCAATGAAATTTGTAGATGAAACAAGTATCAAGATATATGCGGGCAATGGCGGCAATGGCGCCATGAGCTTCAGACGCGAAAAATACATCGCCAAAGGCGGCCCCGACGGCGGCGACGGCGGCGATGGTGGCAGTGTCATTCTTGAGGCTGCGGAAGCACTTAATACTATGGTCGACTACCGGTTTCAGCGCTCTTTTCGCGCGGACAGTGGTAAGACCGGGGCAGGGCGTAACTGCACCGGTAGCAGCGGCGAAGACCTCATACTGCAAGTCCCTATAGGCACCACGATTATCGATGAGGACAGCGCAGAGGTTCTGGGCGACTTGTCTGTAGATGGGCAGCAGTTAATAGTTGCTCAAGGTGGCTTCCACGGATTGGGAAACACGCGCTTTAAATCGAGTACCAACCGCGCGCCACGCCAGACTACCACCGGCAGTGAAGGTGAGTATCGCGCCCTCAAGTTAGAGCTCAAAGTATTGGCCGATGTTGGTTTATTGGGCCTGCCCAATGCGGGTAAATCGACGTTTATTCGCGCTGTCTCCAGTGCCAAGCCTAAAGTCGCAGACTACCCTTTTACGACACTGGTACCCAATTTGGGTGTTGTTAAAGTCGAAGATCATCGTAGTTTTGTCATTGCCGATATTCCCGGTCTGATTGAAGGCGCGTCAGAGGGAGCCGGCCTGGGGATACGGTTTTTGAAGCACCTAACCCGCAACCGAATTTTGTTACATATTATTGATATGGCGCCCTTTGATGGTTCTGATCCTGCCGCCGCCGCTTTGGCAATAGCTAATGAGCTGGCTAGATTTAGCCCTGCTCTGGCTGCGAGAGAACGCTGGTTGGTGCTCAACAAGAGCGATCTAATTGATGCTGAGCTATTTTCCGAGCGTCGACAGGCGGTATTGGATGCGTTGGATTGGCAGGGCCATGTGTACGATGTATCGGCGATCCGTGGCGAAGGTACGGGTCCTTTGTGCGGTGATCTAATGAGGCATTTGGATGATTTGCGGGCGCAAGAGTCGGAAAACCCCGAATTGCTTGAGATTGAGCGAGATACGCAGTCGCGTATGCAGGAAGAAGCTAGGGAGAGAATAGAGCACTTGCGCGCCGAGCGTCGCCAGGAATCCCAAGATAATGCCAGCAACATGGCCGATGACGAGGATGATGATCACGATGTTGAAGTTGAATATGTGCCATGAATGTATGAGCCATGACCGATAATGACCGGCCGCGTTGAAATTGCCAAAGCCAGGCGCTGGGTGGTTAAAGTCGGTAGCGCACTGCTGACCAATGATGGTCGCGGACTCGATGTTGATGTTATTGCCAGGTTGGTGGCTCAGTTAGCCGCTTTGCGCGAATCGGGCTGTGAGGTTGTATTAGTGTCTAGTGGCGCTGTGGCCGCCGGTATAGTGCAGCTGGGATGGAAGGCACGTCCGACCGCTTTACATGAATTGCAAGCCGCTGCCGCGGTGGGCCAAATGGGCTTAGTGCAATGTTACGAAACGGCATTTAAGCAATATGGGTTGCAGACCGCTCAGGTGTTGATGAGCCATGACGATGTGCTGGCGAGAGATCGCTATCTCAATGCGCGCGGTACCTTGAACACGCTGTTGCAGCTGGGTGTTCTTCCTATCGTCAATGAGAATGATACTGTGGTGACCGATGAGATTCGGTTCGGCGACAATGATACCTTGGCTGCGTTAGTGGCGAATCTTATCGATGCTGACGCGCTGCTTCTTTTAACGGACCAGGACGGCTTGTTTGAGGAAGATCCAAGGCTAAACCCAAATGCAAAAATGGTTCGCCAGCGCGATGCCAGTGCTCTTGACCTGGATGATATGGCCGGGGCCGGGGGTGCGCTGGGCAGAGGGGGCATGATTACTAAGATTCGAGCGGCACGATTGGCCGCGCGCTCGGGTACGCAGACGGTGATTGCGGGCGGCCGGATTCCGCACATAATCTCTGACGTCGCCTCCGGTGATGAAGTGGGTAGCTGGTTGCGGGCCGGTAAAGTGCCTCAGGCAGCGCGGAAACAATGGTTGGCGGGTATGGTGCAGGTTCAGGGCAGCATTGAGCTCGACGAGGGAGCCGTTGATGTATTGAAGTGCTCTGGTCGGAGTTTGTTGCCGGTGGGTGTACGGGCAGTTCTAGGAGCCTTTGCCAGAGGGGATATGGTGTCTTGTCGGGACTCAGCCGGTTGTGAGGTAGCCAGGGGCTTGGTGAACTACAACGCCGACGAGGCGAGGCGAATCATGGGATCATCTTCTTCTGATATAGAATCTTTGCTGGGCTATCGGGGCAACGACGAACTCATTCATCGTGACAATTTGGTCTTAGTTTAAGTCAGACACAAAAAAGCCGGCGCTGCGCCGGCTTCCAGAATGTTCAGCAGCGGCTCAGCTTAAGCAGAGAGTGCTTTCACTTGGCTATTCAGGCGGCTCTTATGCCTTGCAGCTTTGTTCTTGTGCAAAATGCCCTTGTCGGCCATGCGGTCGATAACAGGAACGGCTGTGTTGTAGGCCGCTTGGGCTTGCTCGGCGTCACCAGTAGCAACGGCGGCGAGAACTTTCTTGATCACGGTACGCACTAAAGAGCGCAGGCTTGAATTGTGTGTGCGGCGCTTCTCTGACTGGCGTGCGCGCTTCTTTGCTTGTGGGGAGTTGGCCACGTTTTACTACCTCTTGGAGTCGAAAATTCAGGAGGCGCGATTATTCACATTAAGTGAGCTTTTGTCAACCTGTAATGCCACCGTTTTCGCCTCGGATCGCGCTAAAACCGTGGCTAGTAATAGGTTATACTAATGGCTATTAGTCATTATCCCACCCTGAGTTAAGCGAATCGCCTTATGAGAGCTAATTCTGCACCATCCGAAGCGGTCAGAACCACGTCGGTTCGAATATTGGACGCGGCCGAAGATATCTTTGCAGCCAAGGGTTATAGCGCCGCTTCACTGGCTGATGTCGCTGATGTGGTGGGTATACGGTCTCCCAGTCTTTACAATCACTTCAAGAGTAAGCAGGCGCTTTACGAGGCGGTGCTAGACAGGCTGATTATTAATTTTTCGGCACCGTTGGAGGCGTTGGTGCAAACGGAGTTAACCTACGAGCAAATTTTTGTCTGGCTGGAAAACGTTGTCAGGCAGCATCATGCTAACCCAAACCTGGCCCGGCTGCTGCAGCACGCGGCGTTGTCTGGTGGTCCCCACACCACGCAGTTGATCGATCGCCTGTTTCGTCCAATGTTTTTGGCTCCCGATAGGATTGAAGGTCGCAATATTCCGATGTTGGCGCAGTCGGGTCTGCAGCCTTGGGCCGTGATGGCGTTCAATAATTTGGTTATGTCCTATGTGACTATGGCCCCCATGTACAGTGATGTGCTGGGACAAGATCCGCTCAGTGAGCCCGCCCTGGAGAGCCAGATTCAGCTGATTAAAACATTGTTGCGGGCTGTATTTGCCTATCAAGGAGATTGAGGGTTCTGCCCGGAAAACCTATGCAGTTAAATGAAAAGAAAGGTCAGCGCAGGCTGAATATGGAAGGAACCCCGAACTTTCGAGATTTCGGTGGCTATCCAACGACCTCTGGCGGGCGAGTGAAATGGGGGTCATTGTTCCGTTCGGGTCACTTGTCCTCGTTGAGTGAAGGAGATGTGGCTTTACTGGCAAGCCTGGATCTAGATCTCATATTCGATTTTAGGCGTGAGGAAGAGCAGGCACGTGACCCCAATAGACTGCCAAAAAATAGCTCTGTGCGAACCTGCAGCCTGCCCATTACACCGGGTAGCAATGATGGATTTTTTGCTCAGGATGGTATTGACCGCGCGGAGATATTCCAGTTTATGGTTGATATCAACAAGGACTTTGCCGAGGCGCAAAGCCCGACCTATGCCGCTATGTTTCGGGAAATTCTCGCCGTCGATAATGCGAGCTTCCTCGTTCATTGCGCAGCTGGTAAAGACAGAACGGGTTTTGCTGCGGCTGTGTTACTGCTCGCTTTAGGCGTATCACGCGACGTAATAATGCGCGATTACATGCTGACAGCTGAGTTTTTTAATCCCATCAGTCAAGCAGAACAACTGCGTGCCAAATACGATATTGATCTGGAAGTGCAGGCATTTTTACCTGTATTGGAGGTACACGAAGACTATTTGGCGGCGGCCTTTGCGAGTATTGATCAGCGCTATGCTTCTGTTGAGGACTACTTGGAGGATGAGCTTGGGGTAGCAGGCCCGGAGAGGGCGGAATTACGTCGGCGTTATTTGGGGTAAAAAAAGCTCCGCCGCTGTTAAGCGGCGAAGCAGAAACTCGACCTAGGAGGCTTTACATGCAGCTTTCGCTGCGTTGATTTGTTTCTTTTCGCACTGCTCGCTAGAAGCGTCGCCCACACACCACTTGCGACGATTCTCCCATGCGGTCAGTTGTACTTTTTTGCCATTAGAGCATTTCACCGAGTACTTGGAAAAATCGATACTTTCGGTGGTTTTGTCATTGGCTTCAAACACAATGCTAGTGGGTTTGGCTGCGAAACTGGTTGCCGATGCAACCAAAAGGCCGGCGGTAGCGGCTAATCTGAACATGTTCATCTACTTTCCTTTGATTAACTGATGCAGCAGGGTCTTGTGTAAAAGAGTGCTGGGATATTTAATGAGGGCATTCTAGCGATAACTGCGGGCGCTGGGGAGTTACAAAAATGTAACCTTAAGATTGTGGGGGTAACATTACGTTTTAGGAGGTAACATTTGGCGTTCAAGCAATTGATATATATACTTTTAATTTGGTATTCGACTGGCTATTCCCACTCTATTAACGTAAATTAATGTTCTTAATGAGGCGTCAAGGTAACACCTTTGGGGCTAGTCTGGTGGCTGCCGCAGTCAACGGGGTCGCATTTGCTCGCATCGAGCTGATGACGGGGCCGCGGAATTTGGGTATTGTGTGGCGCTGTTTTTTGGGGAAAAACTCTTGAGCGATCCGTTTGCCGACATACGTCCCTATCGCGACGAGGAGCTCGCGGCGGTTTTGCAAAATTTACTGCATTCCACTGAGTTCCTCGATGTCGTTTGCCAGTGGAAATTTGGCGCCTTGGCGCGTTTTCTCCCCGGACTTTGTCGGTTTTTCTTGGGTTTCTTTTTGCGGCGACAGCTGCGACATGTTGCCACAGTTCGCGATATGCAGCTGGTCATAGAAGCCTATATGGACCAGATGATCGATCAATCTAGTGGTGGCTTCAGTTCTTCAGGGCTGACCGATCTGCCGCCTGACAAAGCCTGCCTATACATGAGTAACCACCGGGATATAGCTATGGATCCTGCGTTTACCAATTACGCTCTGCACAGGCATGGGCGAAATACCTGCAGAATTGCGATAGGTGACAACTTGCTGACTAAGCCCTGGGTCGCCGATCTGATGCGCTTGAACAAAAGTTTCATCGTGAAAAGATCACTCAGTGGTCCACGCCAACTGTTAGCCGCGTCTAAAAACTTGTCGCGGTATATAGAGCACTCGCTGCAGCATGAGGACGAGTCCATTTGGCTAGCCCAGCGTGAGGGTCGGGCCAAGGACGGTCTGGATAAAACTGAACCGGCGATTATCAAAATGCTGGCTCTGGGGCGTAATAAAGGTGAATGTACGTTTGCCGAGCATATCGCCAAGCTGGCTATTGTGCCGGTCGCCATCTCCTATGAGCTTGATCCCTGTGATGCCTTAAAAGCGGCGGAACTCTGCCAGAGAGAACGCTCGGGCAGTTATGAGAAGGGCGAGCAGGAAGACTTGGCGAGTATTGGCCAAGGCATTGCCGGTGAGAAGGGCTGCGTGCATGTGTCATTCGGTACTCTATTGCCTGCGCATTTGGACACACCAGTAGCCGTCGCCGAGGAAATTGATCGCCAGGTGACGTCTTTATATTGCCTCCATCCAACCAATTTGTACGCTTACAAAATGCTCCATGGTGAAGATGTAGTCATTCCCAAAGATATCTATTTAGAACAAGGCCAATGCAGTCGCGCCGAGTTCGAGGCACGTATTCAAGCAATGCCAGCAGAACATCAGCCTTATGCATTGGCGATTTATGCCAATGTTCTGGCGAGCAAGTTAAAACAGGCAGATAATTCTTGCTGACGCAGGAGTCTAAGGATTCTATCCGGGAAGCCTACGCTACTCTGATGGAGAGTAAGTCGCTCACGCCTCGGTGGGGGCAGCGGCAGATGATTGCCGAGATAGCCAATACGCTTGCAAGAATACCTTCACCAGGACAAATTCCACGCGCGGATCAGCCCGCGGTTTGCGTCATTGAAGCGGGCACAGGTACAGGCAAAACCATTGCTTACGCGGTGGCGACTATTCCGCTTGCTCAGGCGATGAATAAGCGACTCATCGTGGCCACCGCAACGATTGCTCTGCAAGAGCAGTTTGTCCATAAGGACCTTCCTGATATAAAGCACCACAGTGGTCTGGACTTTAGTTTTGCCCTCGCTAAAGGTCGGCGTCGCTATGTCTGCTTGAGCAAGCTAGACCGGGCATTGGCGGTCGGGCAGGGCGATAACAGTGTGTTGGCATTCTACCCTGATGAAATTGCAGCGCCCCAAGCTGCCGACGCAGCGCCGGTCTACAACGCTATGCTGGAAGCCATTGGGCGGGGGCAGTGGGATGGCGATAGAGATAACTGGTCTGAGAGTATTGCCGAAGAAATTTGGTTTGGTGTCACGACCGATCACAGCCAGTGTAGCGGGCGCCGCTGTCCCAATATCTCACAGTGTGCCTTCTACCGTGCCAGGGAAGAATTACAAAACACCGACATTATTGTCACCAATCATGATCTCGCCCTGTCGGACCTGGCTCTGGGTGGCGGCGCAATATTGTCTGCCCCAGAGGACAGTATCTATGTATTCGATGAGGGCCATCATCTGCCGGACAAGGCGCTGTCGCACTTTTCGAATTTCTGCCGCCTGCACACCACCAGTCAGTGGCTGACCGACAGCAAAAAATTACTGGCTCAGGCCGCTCCAACTCTGGCGGCCTTCGACACGCTGAGTAGAGCGTTGCAAGCCTTACCGGGGCAGATAGACGAGGCTTTTTCCAGTATGCAGGTCGCTGAGCAGGTGGTCAGTAGTTTGTTCGAGGAGTTGCCGATCGAGGACGATAGAGACGAGCAGCGCCTGCGGTTTGAGCACGGCATAGTGCCGGATGCTCTCATTCCGGTTTCGGGGGTACTCAAAGGACAATTTACCAAGTTGGTTGATAGTTTCTCACGCTTGGAATCAGTGCTGTCTGAGGCGTTGGAAGACGACTTTACCGGCGGCGACAAGTCGGAAATCGAATCCTGGCATATCCAGGTTGGCGCGATGTTGGGGCGGGCTGAGAGCACCGAGGCACTGTGGCATCAATTTGCCGTAACGGGGGCCGACGATGTTCCACCAAAAGCACGCTGGATAACCTTACTCAATACTGGCGGGCAAGCCGCCTATGACTTGCGTTGCAGTCCCATTTTGGCCGGCGATATACTGGAGGAACATTTGTGGTCTCGGGCCGCAGCCGTGGTGATCACTTCGGCCACAATGACGGCACTCAATTCGTTTGAGCGATTTATTCTGCATTCTGGCGTACCAAGAGAGGCCTCTTTCAAGGTGGTGCCCAGTCCCTTTGATTACTCCAAAGCTGTTTTTCAGGTGCCGGCCATGGACTGTGATCCCGGTGATGCGCAGGCCCATACGCAAGCCCTGATTAATTTGTTGCCCTCAGTTTTAGACCGCAGTGAGGGCAGTTTGATGCTGTTTTCCTCGCGCCGGCAGATGGTCGATGTGTATCACGGCTTGAGCGGGGAATTTGGCGAGATGATCTTGTTGCAGGGTGATAGCAGCAAGCAGGAGCTTATTCGACGCCACAAAGAGGTGGTAGATAGAGGCGAGGGTAGTATCATTTTTGGCTTGGCCAGCTTTGCCGAGGGAGTAGACCTGCCGGGAAGTTATTGCTCTCACGTGCTTATTGCAAAGATTCCCTTCGCAGTACCCAATAGCCCGTTAGAGGCCGCTCTAGCTGAATGGGTTGAGGATCAGGGTCGCAATGCTTTTATGGAAATCAGCGTGCCCGATGCGGCGTTGAGGTTGGTTCAAGCAAGCGGACGCCTGTTGCGTACAGAAAGTGATGAGGGCAGGGTAACGCTGTTTGATCGACGCATTGTCACGCGTCGATATGGGCGCGCGATTCTTGATTCTCTGCCGCCTTTTAGACGAGACTTAAAGTGATAAGTCGAGTGCCAAGAGGCACTGCATATGCACACTGAGATAGCCGAACTTTTGCTCGATATCGAGAGCGAACTAAGACAATTGGGTTTGTGGCAAAAAATACCCCCGCCTGTCGCGGCACTGGCAAGTACAGAGCCTTTTGCCGTTGACACGCTCACCTTATCCCAGTGGCTACAATTCATATTTCTACCCACCTTGTATCGGCGTATCGAGCACGGCCAGGCGTTGCCGCAGCGCTGCGGTATTACCCCCATGGCGGAGGAGTACTACAGAGGGTCGGACCTATCCACAGCAGCATTGCTGGCGACTCTGCGGCACATTGACGACCTCCTAACGCCAGATGATGAGCCTAAGTTGGGGGCTGACTAACGCCAGTTTTCATGGTAGTTTGCTAACCATGATTATAATACTAATAGTACGTCGCTTTACCCTCAGCATTATCCTACTTGTTCTTGCGGCCTGTGGTGGGGGTGGCTCTAGCAGTTCTAGTTCGACCTCGGATCAGTCCGATGGCGGCTCCACCAAAGGGCTGCCGGAAGTTAGCTACCATAGTACCGCTAAGCCTTTGCTCGATCGCTATTGCAGTAGCTGCCATGGTGCTGCTGGTGTAGAGGCTGGCATTGCGCCATTTCCACTGGAAAACTATGCGCAGGTTGCCGGTAAAATATCTGCGCTGGTGTACGTGACGGAAGCCGGCACAATGCCGCCACTGGGCTACGCTGGTATGAATACTCGTGATACAGAGTTGTTTTTGGGCTGGCTAGAGGACGGAGCACCTGAGGGGGATATTTCTCAGACACCCAAGGCAGCAGCATCCGGCAAGTTTACCTACCATCGAGACGTCAAACCCATCATTGAAGCTAAATGCGCTGATTGTCATGTGGAAGACGGGATTGCACCTTTTCCTTTGGGTGATTACCAAAGTGTAAAAGCGGTAGCCGCTGCAGCGCTGTTTTCAGTGGAAAAAGGCACAATGCCACCGTGGCCCCCCACAGCAGGACACACGCCTTTTGTCCAATCACAGGGCCTGACCCGCGAACAAAATTATGTAATCTCTGATTGGCTGGCGGGTGATATGGCGGTCGGCGATCCATCAGATTACGTTGCTCCTGTGCTGGAGAGTAAAGGCGAAGCCTTCACGTTCAACATTAGTGAAAGGCTTCCTCAGCCCTATACACCCACCTTGCGACCAGATGATCATCGCTGCTTCGCGATTCCCTGGCCTAAAGATGAGTTCTCTTATGTCGTTGGCGTAGACGTGACGCCCGATCAGGTGGACGAAGTACATCACGTGATTGTTTCTATTGCCGAGCCTGAAGATGCTGCAACGTATTATGCCGCCGGTGGCGAAGATGGTCGACCAGGTTGGCATTGCTTGGGAATGGGCGGCATTGATGGCGCGCCATTTCCCCGTCAAATTGGTGGATGGGTGCCTGGGGCAGGGCGCGATCCTTCGCCTTCGGGCTTGGGTATTGGGGTAGAACCGGGCTCGGTCATGATCGTTCAAATGCACTACAACACGCTGGTGGCAGAACCCAAACCTGATCAAAGCACCATTCGTGTGGCGACTACTGACCAAGTTGAGCGCCCAGCGAGAAGCTTTTTAATTACTGACCCGCGTTGGCTTTCACAGGGGAACATGCCTATCCCGGCGGGTGACCCCGAGGTTAGCCACGAAATATTTTTGCCAGCCAGACTGCTCGCTAGCGTTTTTGGTGAGTCGGCAGGGATTGCTGAAAATGATCCTTGGGTATTACACCAGGGTTTCTTGCATATGCATGGCTTAGGCACCAGTGCTCGAACCACGCTTTATCGTGCTGATGGCACCCAACAAGTCATTCTGGATATCCAGGATTGGGACTTTAATTGGCAGGGTACTTACTTTTTCACCCGCGAAATGCTGATTCAGCCCGGCGACTACATCAAACTGGAATGTACCTGGGACAATAGCCAGGAGAATCAGGAGTTTGTTAACGGCGTGCAACAAATCGCTAAGGATAGTGAGTGGGGAGATGGCACAGGTGATGAAATGTGCCTCACATCAGTGTTGATGAGCGATTTGAAGGAAGGAGTCGACTATAGCTACTCACCCATGGTTTATATCGACTCACCTACCCATATGCAACGCTTCGCTCCTGGTGATCTGGTGCCACTGCGATTGATTTTGAATAACTTCAAGTTGCACGATCCCGGTGAGCATGATCACGAAGATGCGCAGATGCATGACGGTACAAACCACTCCGGTGCAGGCGATGATCACGGTTCGGTGTATGCGGGGCACTACCACGTTTATTTGGACAGTGATGACGATGATGCCGATCATCTAACCGCCTGGGACGATAACTATTACTTCGCATTACCCGACGATATCGCACCCGGGAAGCACACACTGCGCGTCAATTTGCGGGGCCCTGATCATCATAGCCTAGGAATAGAGCACAGTGTCGAGATTGAGGTTACCGATGCGACGGCGGTGCAGAGTATAAGCTTGGTTGATGTCGATGCTTGGAAAGAACAGAGCGCGGCCCAGGATTCATTGTCTGGTCATCGTCCTGCCGGTGCGGATTGCCCCACTAACAGTTGGTACAACGAAGACGGGGCTCTGGAAGTCGAGACGGGCTATTGCAACTACCTATCTGTCAGCCAACCGAGTTTAGCTGCACTGAATGCGGGAGACTCTGTGCACTTAGTGCTATGGCACGGTGATTTGGCGTTCGAAGACCCAGCGGTCGCTCACGTGGCAGTCACAGTTGATGGCAACGTTATCTGGCAAGACACGGTCGATATTCCCGCCGAGGCCGAAATATACGATTTGCGCATCCCGGTTGAGTTCGATGCGCCTGTTGGCAGTAAAGTTGAATATCATTTGCACAACCACGGGTTTAACACCTGGACGTTGTTGGCTCTGGACGTAGAACGCTAGCAATGGCGCTGCGTCTTCGTTTGACCTGCTTGTTGCTTTCGGCAGGTCTTTTGGTATCTGCTGTTGCCGGCGCTGGATCAGTTGCTGTTGGTGATGCTGCCCCCGCCGTAGAGCTCCCTCTACTGAGTGCCCAACAAATGGGCAAAAACACGTTGCCTGCCGGTACACCATTTGGTCTGGGTGACCTAAAAGGTAAAGTCGTCTATTTGGATTTTTGGGCTTCCTGGTGTGGCCCCTGCCGTATGTCCTTTCCGCGATTAGAACAATTGCGGAAAGAACTGGGTCCGCGTGGCTTTGAAGTACTAGCGATCAATGTCGACGAATTCGAAGCCGATGCCTTAAAATTTTTAAGTGAAGTTCCTGTGAGCTATCCATCGTTGTATGACGGCGGCGGCACTGCGCCACAACAATACGGTATTCTCGGTATGCCCACGGCTTATCTCATCGATCGCGATGGACAGGTACGGCTGGTTCATCAAGGTTTTCGAAAGAACGACGAAGTCCAGTTGCGCACCGAAATAATAGAACTGTTGGGAGAATAATTATTGTGAAATGTCTGTTGGCCTTTGCGCTTACTGCTGTTCTGTGTGGCTGTGAAACTGTGCAGCCGTGGGAGCGGGGTACGCTCGCACGAGAAGACATGGAGTGGGATGGCGATATCATGGAGGCTGCTATGGGGAGTCAGATCCATGCCAGTAAAGAAGCATCTTCCGGCGGCTCAGGTGCTGCCGGCGGCGGCTGTGGGTGTAACTGATGGCTATCGCAAACAATAAAAAGAGCACCACCTTGTTGGCACTCACCTCCAGCGCCTTAATGCTGCCCGGTTATGAGGGCGCGTTGGCTGATGCTGCGCCAGAGTTTACCGAGATGGGTGTTCGCTATAGCAAATATGAAGAAGACGATACAGCTACCAGCAATACATTCGGCGGTAGCAGTGAGCGTTACGATATTGATGTTGCGCAGTTTCACCTGCTGGCTCCGGTGTCTAACAACTGGTCGGTAGCGTTGGATGTTCAGTGGGAAGATATGAGCGGAGCCTCGCCGTGGTTTGTCGGGGAGAGCGTTTCGGGTGATCCTAAAATTATTATGAGCGGGGCGAGTATTGAAGACACTCGCACTGATGTTAGTGTCACAACACGCTACTATTATGCTCGCGGCAATGCAGGTTTTAGCTACGCTAGGTCTGATGAAGATGATTACCAGTCAGACGCAATCTCTTTGGACGCGTCGTTTAATAGCGCTGATGGGCTGCGCACCTACAGTGCAGCTTTGAGTGCCTCGGCGGATGATATTGAGCCCACTCAGGGTTCGGTGCCTACAAATACGCTTAAGGATGAGAAAGACATTCGTTCTGCGTGGGTAGGCGTCAGCCAGATTATCAGCAAACGCGCTATTGTGCGTTTTGGATTGGGCTACACTTATCGCGAAGGATTTCTCACAGACCCTTACAAGCTTCGTGACCAGCGCCCGGATGAGCGCAATGAATGGACGGTGAATGCCGGCTACCGCCACTTCTTAGTCGACGCCAATGCTGCTCTGCATGCGGACTATCGTTATTTTGATGACGACTGGGGTATTGAGTCGCACACCGTTGAAGTGGCGTGGCACCAGAATATTAGTGACCACACTCGTGTTATTCCCTTCGTGCGTTACTACACACAGGATCAGGCAGACTTTTTCGCTAATCAAGCGAATGTCCAGGACACGTACTATGCCGATGATTTTCGCCTGTCTGCGTTTGGTTCGCTGTCGGGTGGTTTGCGTCTGAAGCACGAGATAGGCAATTGGTCTGTTAATTTAACCGGCGAGCGCTACGAATCTAGTGAAAGCTGGGGTTTGTATAGCGGTGAGGAATCCCCGGCACTGGTTGATTACTGGCGTTACAGTATTGGACTGGACTACACCTTCAAATAGACTGGTTTCATCCCATGAACATACTTGATCATACTTTTGTGGCCATGGGAGGACCCTGTCGAATTCGAGTCGAGGCGCGCAATGCCAAACTGGCACGCGATGCTACGACCTTGGCCGAGGCGGAAGTGCGACGGCTGGAGTTCAAGTACAGCCGCTATCTGCAAGACTCTGTCACCAGCGACATAAATCGTTCTGCCGGCGCTGTGGAGTCGGTTCGTATCGATGCTGAAACTGTCGGCTTACTGAATTATGCTCAGACCCTGTGGCATGAAAGCGCAGGCCTTTTCGATTTAACCTGCGGAGTGCTGCGAAAGGCGTGGGATTTCAAGTCTGGTCAGCTGCCCCTCCAGGATGATATTGATAAGCTTCTTCCTCTGGTTGACTGGAATGCCGTTTGCTGGGATGAAAGCAGTATACGTCTGCCCAAGCAGGGTATGGAAATTGACTTTGGCGGCTGTGTCAAAGAATATGCCAGTGACGCTGCCGCAGCTGTACTCAGCCGAGTTGGGGTATCTCGGGCACTAGTAGATCTGTCGGGTGATATGGCTGCCGTGTGTGATAAGAGCGAATCCGAATCCGAATCCGAATCTGAATCCGAACCCTGGGTTATCGGTATTCGTGACCCGGCAAACAAGAATGAGGCTGTCGCCTCGGTAGCGCTGTCCTGTGGTGGCTTAGCCAGCAGCGGCGATTACGAGCGCTGTATGGAAATTAACGGCACACGATACGGTCACATACTCAATCCTATTACGGGATGGCCGCTACAAGGCGGACTACTGGCGGTTAGTGTCATCGCGCCACAGTGCCTTGTGGCAGGCAGCGCAGCAACCATCGCA
>JBLHSI010000030.1:0-19504 GCA_047626655.1 Halioglobus sp. | reverse complement strand
AGTACATTTCGAAGGGCTTGGCCCTGCTCGATGACGCCAAGCACAATGACATCATTTCTTTCGTGTTCGGGCCCCACGCGCCACACACTCTATCGCCCGACGGTCTGCGCAAAATAGCCACCTTATCGGCCGAGCTGGATATTGGCATCCAGATACACCTGCACGAAACCGCCACTGAAGTCCTTGCCGCTGTAGAGCGCGACGGACAACGTCCCATAGACACACTGCATCAACTTGGACTACTGGGACCAAAGACACAATGTGTACATATGACCGCGCTGGGCAAACAAGACATTGCACTACTAGCCGAGACCGGCGCTCATGTCATTCACTGCCCTGCGTCCAACATGAAACTGGCTTCGGGCAGCTGCCCAGTCACGCAGTTGCTAAACGCCGGGGTAAATGTAGCCTTGGGCACCGATAGCGCAGCGAGCAATAACAGCCTCAATATACTCAACGAGATGCGTCTGGCGGCTCTTTTAGCCAAGCTGCAAAGTGACGACGCCACCGCGATGCCGGCCCATGCCGCACTCGCAATGGCCACCATAAACGGTGCCAGGGCGATGGGAATAGACCACAAGGTAGGCAGCTTGGAGGTTGGAAAACAAGCCGATATAATCGCCTTTGACATGAATCAGCCAGAAACCTTGCCGCTCTACAACCCCCTGTCGCAGCTGGTATACGCCTGCAGTGCTAACCAGCTTAGCCACAGCTGGATTAACGGCAAGCTAGTGGTAAACGAGGGTGCAGTGCCCGGCGTTGATCTCAAGGCATTGGGGCATAGTATTCAAAAATGGCAACACCGCATTAGCGGCTAACTATCACAGGTAACATCATGACAAGTCGTTTAAATGTAGACCCGGCAGAGATCGCTAAATTTGAGGAGCTGGCCTCGAGATGGTGGGATCGCAACAGTGAATTCAAGCCGCTGCATGAGATTAATCCCCTGCGCGCCAATTACATCGATCAGCGCTCACCCGTGGCGGGAAAACAACTCGTCGATGTGGGCTGCGGCGGCGGCATTCTTGCCGAGTCGATGGCTCAACGTGGCGCTGTGGTTACCGGCATAGACATGGGTGAGGCGCCTCTGTCAGTCGCCAATATACACAAGCTAGAATCTGGTCTGGAGGTTGACTACAAACTCTCTACAGCGGAGCAATTGGCCGAGACCTCACCCGCCAGCTTCGACATTGTATGCTGCCTTGAAATGCTAGAACACGTTCCCGAACCCGGTGCGGTCATTGCCGCCTGCGCCACCATGGCAAAACCGGGCGCCAACTTGTATTTTTCAACGATCAACCGCAACCCCAAAGCTTTCGCTTTTGCCATCGTAGGCGCCGAGCACATTCTAAAGTTACTTCCAGCAGGCACCCACGAGTATGCAAAGTTCATTAAACCCTCCGAATTAGCGGGCTGGATTCGCGACGCGGGCCTGGTACTTGAGGGGATGACCGGGCTGCTCTACAACCCATTAACCCAGCACTACAAATTAAAGGAAAGTGATGTATCGGTGAATTATATGGTGCATGCGAGCAAGCCTGAATGAGCGTCATCCCGGCACCACTTGAAGCGGTACTCTTCGACCTCGACGGCACTTTGGTAGACACTGCAGACGAATTTGTCTTGGTTGTTCAGGCGCTGCGAGCCGAACACAACCTGGGCCCCATGGATGCAGACATCATTCGCTCTTTGGTGTCTAACGGCTCATGGACACTCGCTAAGGTAGCACTTGGTCTGGACGAGTCTCATCCAGAGCTCGCGGCCAAGCGGGAGCGCCTATTAGAGTTATATACCGAGGTATTGGGCACCGTGGCTAAGCCCTACCCCGGAATTACCGATTTACTGGCAGAACTTGCCCGGCGCAACATTCCCTGGGGATTGGTTACCAACAAGCCACGCGCTTATGCGGAGCCGTTGATGGAGACGCTCAACTTTAATCCAGCGCCTGCCTGCATGGTGTGTCCCGACGATGTGACCGACACCAAACCACACCCCGAGCCGCTCTATCTAGCCTGTAAGCAAATTGATTGCCTACCTCACCGCTGCATTTACGTAGGAGATCATGTCCGCGATATTGACGCTGGCCGCGGCGCCGGCATGTACACTATTGCCGCTTGTTATGGCTATATCGAAACGGGCGACGACCCCTCCAAGTGGGGCGCAGATGCCAGCGTCGACCACAGCACAGAGCTGCTGTCAGCCCTATTCAAAACCGCAGAATAAGCTCTACCTCATTCTATAAATTGACCTACAAAGAGAATCGTCGCATGCAACCTCAACATATTCCGTCGGGCTACCAAGCAAATGACACTCTTTTGGCCGGCAAAACTATTTTAGTCACTGGCGCCGGCGACGGCATTGGTCGTGTGGCAGCCAAGACCTATGCACAGCACGGTGCGACCGTTGTGCTACTGGGTCGAACTGTTGAAAAGCTCGAATCGATCTACGATGAAATATCGGAGCTGGGTTATCCAAAAGCGGCTATATTTCCATTAGACCTCAATATCGCCACCGAGAATGACTGCATCGCATTACACGATGCCGTATCGGCAGAATTTGGCGTGCTCGACGGACTCTTGCACAATGCCAGCGTGCTGGGCGAGCGCCGACCGATTGAAAGCGCCGGTTATAGTCAGTGGCAAGAGGTAATGCAGATTAACGTTAACGCGCAGTTTTTACTCACGCGCTATCTAATGCCCCTACTGCAACTGGCGCCTTCGGCCGCTATTATAGTGACTTCATCGGGCGTGGGGCGAACTGGGCGGGCTTTTTGGGGAGCCTATGCGGTATCAAAATTCGCCACCGAAGGCTTCATGCAGGTACTGGCAGACGAACTGGAAAACACCTCTAAAATAAGAGTCAATAGCCTCAACCCGGGAGCAACCAACACCGCCATGAGGCGAACGGCCTATCCCGCCGAACTGCCTACCAACAACCCATCTGCACTCGATCTTATGCCGACTTATCTTTATTTGATGGGCGCTGACAGTGAAGGCGTGACGGGCGGCGCGTTCAATGCGCAGTAAGCCGCCGTTACAACAGCGAACTAGTGTTTATTTTTTTTACCCGACGCCCTACCCCGGCGCTTACCAAACTGGCGCTCCATTACTTGGCGCTCTTGCAGAGTGCCTCGCTTAACAGACTTGGTGCTCATCCCTCCAAGCCGATACAGACTCTTGATTTCCTTGCGGCCTAACTCTACCCACTGCCCCTGCTTCACTTTGGAGGGAATAAATACATCGCCGTATCGAACACGTTTTAAGCGCGACACAGTGAGCCCCTGAGACTCCCAAAGCCGACGCACCTCGCGATTTTTACCTCCGATCAATACCACGTAAAACCAGCGATTAATGCCCTCGCCTCCACCGTCCTGAATATCGGTAAACTTGGCGATGCCGTCGTCCAGCATAACGCCTTCCACCATGCGGGTTAGCATCGCCGGTTCGACTTCGCCCATGACTCTGACCATGTATTCCCGCTCAATATTGGAAGAGGGGTGCATCAGCGAATTGGCCAGTTCGCCATCGGTACTAAACAGCAACAAACCGGAAGTATTGAAGTCGAGTCGCCCTATGGATATCCAGCGGCCATTTTTCAGTTTAGGCAGGCGCTCGAAAACCGTACGCCGACCCTGAGGGTCCTGTCGGGTGCACACTTCTCCGGTAGGCTTGTGGTAGAGAATACAGCGTGTTTCTTCGCTAGAGTTGGTGTCCAGCGATTTACCGTCGACGGTAATTCTCGCGCGCTCCTCTACCCGGTCACCTAGCGATGCCAACTTACCATCGACCACCACTCGTCCGGCTTCAATCCAGCGCTCCATTTCCCGGCGCGAACCCAGTCCGGCTCTAGCCATGACTTTTTGTAGTTTCTCTCCTGGCAGGGAGTCTGGTTTTTCAGGCGTGTTTGTCATGCTATTTTTTACTGTCCTGGTTCGGGTGAATGCTGTTGCCTAGCGTCGGCATCGTCATCTTCCGTGGTATATTCGGTCCCACCCACCACTGCTAAGGCAGCGTCGGTAGTTGATTCGGAATAGGTAACGGGCTCTAAATCGAGCTCAGCTGTCATTTGAGTGACAGCCTCGTCATTGTTATCAGATTCAGTCTTTTCGAGCTTGGCAGTATCACCGTCGCCACCCAGCGCTTCTTGCTCGACCGGACTCTCCTCTAAATCAGTAAAGCCCAACTCTGCAGTCAAGGTGTCAAAGTCGCGAATTTCTGCCAGCGCGGGCAGCTGATCCAATGTTTTGAGATTAAAATAATCGAGAAATTGGCGCGTGGTCGCATACATTGCCGGACGTCCGGGTACATCACGGTGTCCTACTATGCGAATCCACTCGCGTTCGTGCAGTGTTTTAACAATATTAGAGCTGACCGCCACACCTCGTATTTCTTCGATCTCGCCACGTGTAATAGGCTGCCGGTAAGCTATTAACGACAGTGTTTCCAGCATCGCACGAGAATATTTCTGCGGCCGTTCGTGCCACAACCGGGCCACCCAGGGGCTCAATGATTGGCTGACTTGAAAACGAAAGCCGCCGGCCACCTCCTGCAATTCAAAGCCACGATCTTCACAGCGCAACTCCACCTCTTTGAGCGCCTCGCGAATGGCGCTGGTTTCGGGCCGCTCATGCTCTTCAAACAACTCGGCAATATGCACCACAGTAAGCGGCTTACCCGCCGCCATCAGGGCGCCTTCTACAATTTTTACCAGATCAATACCCGTCATCTTATTCCGACCTTCCCTTAACATGGATAGGACCAAAATTCTCGGTCTGCACAATTTCCACCAGAGACTCCTTCAACAGCTCCATAACCGCTAGAAAGGTCACCACAACCCCCAGGCGCCCCTCTGATGCCGAAAACAGCGCGACGAAGGGCACAAACTGCTGTCCTGCCAGTTGTTCCAACACTTGCGACATACGCTCCCGAGTTGAAAGCGCTTCACGTGTCACTTGATGGCTTTCATACATATCAGCGCGACGGATAACCTCGCTAAGTGCCATCAACAACTCGCGCATATTCACATCCGGGTCGGGTCGCGCGTTCTCCAAGTCGGGCGGATTGCCACTGCCAATCCAGGTATCGCGACCCACGCGCGGTAATTCGTCTATATCGGCAGCCGCTTTTTTGAAACGTTCGTACTCCTGCAAGCGACGAATAAGCTGTGCTCTGGGATCTTCTTCGTCTTCTTCAATATCGCTGGACCGGGGCAGCAGCATACGTGACTTAATTTCGGCTAACACAGCTGCCATCAGTAAGTACTCGGCTGCCAGCTCAAATTGCATGGCATCCATAAGATCCACGTAACGCATATATTGTTCGGTAATGTCCGAAACATCTACCTCCAAAATATCGAGGTTCTGCCTGCGTATCAGGTACAGCAGTAAATCCAACGGCCCTTCAAATGCCTCTAGAAACACCTCCAATGCCTGCGGAGGGATATAAAGATCTTTGGGTAACTCGGTCACTGCCTGGCCCATAACCACGGCAAAAGGCATCTCACCCTGCTGTGGCCTAGCCACGACAATGGGGCCCAAATTAACGTCTTTGGACTGAGGCTCTGCTTCGGGCTTGGATTCGTTCACTGACATGGCCGTCTGAAATGCGAGGTAGAGCGCCGATTATACCTGACTATATCTCAAATGGCGCGGTGTCTCCCTTGCCCGCGCGCAATATCAGGGGAATATCGTCCGCCAGGTCTATCACTGTGGTCGGCTCCATCCCACAGTAGCCACCGTCGATGACGAGGTCGACATCCCGTTCTAGCAACTGACGAATATCATAGGGGTCGATCAGCGGATATTCGTCACCCGGCATAATCAAGCTCACACTCATCAATGGCTCATTCAGGTCGGCCAGCAGGGCCGCGGCGATGGCGTTCTCCGGCACCCTTAATCCCACGGTTTTACGCTTGGGGTGCATGAGGCGCTTCGGCACTTCCGAGGTCGCCCGTAAAATGAACGTGTAGGGACCCGGAGTGCAGTGCTTGAGCTGACGATACGCGGCGTTGTTAACTTTGGCATAGGTGGCAATTTCGGACAGGTCGCGACACACAAGAGTAAAATTATGCCGGGGCTCCAACTGCCGTATACGCCGTATTTTATCTAAGGCGTTCTTATCGCCAATGTGGCACCCCAAGGCATAGGCGGAGTCTGTCGGATAGACCACCACGCCTCCGGCTCGAATAATGTCAGCAGCCTCACGGATCAGTCTGGCCTGAGGGTTGTCTGGGTGAATTTGAAAAAACTGACTCACGTGCCGACCTCTTCTTGCTGGAGTTGTGACCACCGCTGCCATACGCCACGTAACTCTGTCAGTTTTGGCGCTTCAACACCCAGGGGTGCGTTGTACAAGCCATCTTTGTGGAAATCGCTGCCCACCGACGCCTCCAAGTCGAATTCTATCGCCATGCGCTGCAATTGCCTGGTTTGATCACTGGTCTGGCGCCCGCTCAGTGTTTCTATGGCGGTGCCGCCTGCCGCCTTAAAATCGACGACTAAACGGCGTAATTTCATTCGGGTAAAGCGATATTTCAGAGGGTGGGCCAGTATTGCAACACCCCCAGACTGGGCTATCCAGCCAACAACCTCAGCCAATTCCGGCCAAAAGGCCTTCACATCACCTATTTTGCCCTGACCCAAGTAGCGGTCGAACGCCTGACTAAAACCCGCCACATGACCTTGCTCGATTAGCCACTGGGCAAAGTGTGGCCTGCCCAACTGGCTTTTACCCGCGTGCCGCGACCCACCCTCCCAAGCGCCTGCAAAACCCTTAGATTCCAAACGATCGGCAATCTTTTTACCCCTCGCCTGCCTAGCCTCTGTCATTTGCTGTAACCCAGCGGCCAGCACCGGGTGATCGCCGTCCACATCCAGACCGACAACATGAATTGTAGTGCCGGACCAACGGCAGGATAATTCAACCCCGGGAATTAATCTCATCTTGCCCGGAATTTGCGTATAATGCTCCGCCGCTTCGCGATAGCCGAGCATGGTGTCATGATCGGTAATGGCGAATTGGGCAATATTACTCGCTATTGCTCGCTCGATCAGATCGCGCGGGCTGAGATGGCCGTCCGACGCAGTTGTATGGCAGTGAAAATCAATAAGCAATTGAGTACCTCGTGGTCTTATCTACGTATAGTACCAGCTGGAGATAAATTAAATCTATGAAGCAACTGGCCGAATTCGTACCTATTGTCCTGTTTTTTATCGCCTACCAGATGAAGGGAAGCACCCTCGACCTGGGAGGTTGGACGCACACTTTTGATGGCATTTTTTCAGCGACCGCGGTACTGATGATCGCCACGACACTGCAGGTTGTGGTGAGTTATGCAATGACTCGAAAATTGGAAAAACGCATGCTCTGGCTGCTGCTGGCCGTCATGGTGTTCGGCGGAGCCACGCTGTTCTTTCGCAATCAAATGTTTATTCAATGGAAACCCACCATTTTCAATTGGGTGCTGGCGGTGGCATTTGGCGCCTCCCAGTTCATCGGTGAGAAAAATTTGATGCAGCGTACACTGGGCAGTCAAATTCAATTGCCGCACATCGTATGGCGCCGCCTAAACCTATTGTGGGCCACAAATTTCGCCATTGTTGGAGCACTCAACATCTATGTGGCCTACTACTATAGTGAGGATACATGGGTAAGCTACAAATTATACTCTGCCATCGGGTTTACCGTGGTGCTCACTATATTAACAGCCGTGTTGATCAGTCCTCATCTAAAAGACGACCAACTGCCAGATAAATAAGGAACAAACATGCACTACGCAATACTATGCGAAGACGTCGAAAACAGCCTCCCTCTTCGCCAGCAGGCGCGTCCAGCACATCTGGATCGTATTCAGCAACTGGTCGACAAGGGTCACTTGCTGGCTGCTGGCCCGCACCCCGCACTGGATACCAATGAGCCAGGAGAAGCGGGCTTTACTGGCAGCCTTATCATTGCACAGTTCGAATCACTCGAAGCCGCCCAGAGCTGGGCCGATGCCGACCCCTACGTTACCGCCGGCGTATTCTCCAAAGTGATCGTCAAACCCTATAAAGTTGTACTACCCTAGTAACAGCGACCCCTTACGAGTTTCAAACCCTATCAAAGGACAAAATTTTGCGTAACCTCTTGGCTATTACCATTATATTTTTGATCACTACAGCGGCAGCTACAGCACAAACGGTGCGCTACGTCAGCGACACTCAGTACATTCCGCTGCGCAGTGGACCGAGCAACGAATTTCGCATCACCCATAGGGGCATACCTTCTGGCACACGCTTAAAAATCGCTAGAACCTCCGAGGATGGGGTGTTTGCAGAAATTACAACCGACCGGGGAACCACTGGCTGGATACGGACTCAATATCTGATGACAGAAGTACCGGCCCAGACCAAACTTGACGCGGCGATAAAAAAAGCGGCCGCTCTAGAAACAACCTATGCGACTTTGACCGAGGAGGCCTCGATCCTAAAAGCTGAGCGGGTGGACGTACTTGATCAATTCCAAAGTACCGATGGCAAATTGCAAAGCGTCACACAGGAACTCACGGAGCTGAAGAAAATTTCTGCCAAAGCAGTGCAACTTGACAGTGACAATCGACGGCTTAGCGTCGATACAGAAACGCTTAAATCTGATTTGGAACTGCTTCGCACAGAAAATCAACGCCTGAGTGACAAGTTACAGAGCCAAGATTTCATTAACGGCGCATTGGCAGTATTGCTGGGTGTCATTATTACCTTAGTAGTACCCAGGCTGTGGCCTAAACGTCGCCAGAATTCAAGCTGGGCTTAATAACACTAACAGTGACACCAAAAAGAGAATGACTATGTTCAAAACACTACTAGTAGCAATACTCATGTCGCTGCCGATAATCGGCTCCGCAGCGAGCAACTCTCAACCGAATCCCCAAGTGGTGATCGTCACCAATCATGGGGAAATCACTTTGAGATTGTTTTTAGATAGAGCCCCTATCACCGTTGAAAACTTTCTCAGCTACGTAGACAGCGGACATTATAAAGGCACGATATTTCATCGCGTAATCCCGCGCTTCATGATCCAGGGCGGGGGATTTTTACCCGATATGTCCGAGAAGGATGTCGGTCCAAGTATTGTCAACGAGTCCAGAAACAAATTACACAACGTACGTGGCACCATCGCCATGGCTAGAACAAATGACCCGGACTCCGCTACGGCTCAGTTCTTTATTAATCAACGGACTAACTTACAGCTGGATTGGGCACCCAAGAAACCTGGCTATACCGTTTTTGGTGAGGTCACTAATGGTATGGATGTGGTCGATTTCATCGCGTCCTCACCTGTAAGAAAGGTCGGGCCCTTCTCCGACGTGCCTAGCGAAACGATTATAATTACGGACATCAAGCGCAAGAGCCTGCTGTGATTGCACTGAGCGTCAACCTCAATAAAATTGCTTTAATCCGCAATTCTCGCGATACCCGCAGCCCCGACATTCCGCGGCACGCTAAAATGTGCCTGGACGCGGGCGCCAACGGTATTACCGTTCACCCGCGGCCCGATCAGCGTCATATTCGGGTGGATGATTGCTTTGATCTAGCGGTTTTTTTACAACAAGAGGGAGAGGTCGAATTTAACATTGAAGGCAACCCCTACAGCGGGCCGCGAAAAAGCGATCGCATCGGTGTTAGCGACTACCCTGGATTTATCGAACTGGTAAAGGAAATTCGTCCGGCCCAGTGCACGTTGGTACCCGATGGAGATGCGCAGCTCACTTCAGATCACGGTTTTGATTTAAGGAAGGACGGCGATACGCTTGCACCTCTCATTGAAGCGTTAAAGTCGCTCGGTATTCGAACTAGTTTGTTTATGGATCCCGATCCAACACAAATTAAACTCGCCGCACAAACCGGCGCCGACCGCATTGAGCTCTATACCGAATCTTACGCTGCCGCATGTACCAACAAACGTGACGTCGATGCAATATTTGCACAGTTTATCAAGGCGGCTGAAACTGCCTCAGAGCTGGGCCTGGGCATCAACGCCGGTCACGATTTGGATCTGAACAACCTCCCCCGCTTTGCCACATTGCCCGGCTTGCAGGAAGTCTCCATAGGGCACGCACTCACTGTGGATGCTATACGCATCGGCTTGGCCAATGCAGTGCAGGCTTATCAGCTGTCATTGGGTAACGGTACTCGTCACGAGCAGTAAATCCGCACGTCGCGAAACTCCGACGACTCATCCAGATCTGGCAGCGTACAACTGTCTTCCCGGGCAATCTCCCTATAAGGCGGATAGTCAAAGCACTTAACTCTGGAGTCGGCCACCAAAACCCTATCGGCTCGCTGGTTAAAGCGCTCCAACCAAATCAGGTTTTCCCTGTCGTAAAGCACATCTGCAGCGACAATAAGATCAATGTCACCCTCCACGTCAAAGAAGTCAGCTACAAGAGTCAGTTTAACGTTATTCAAATCTGCATTACATTGTGCGGCCATCAACGCCAATGAGTCGATATCACAGGCGATAACTTCGCTAGCCCCAGCCTGTGCCGCCGCAATAGCGACAACGCCAGAGCCGCTGCCAAAGTCTAGCACCCGTTTCCCCTTCACCCAACTGGGATCATCCCGAATAAACCGAGCCATGGTTTGCCCTGACGCCCAACAAAAAACCCAGTACAGAGGTTCTTCCATCAGCCTCGCGATTCGCTGTGAACACAGAGTATGCTGAGGAAAGTTCCGATTCAACAATAACAGCTGCAGTGACGGGTAGTCGGGCAGCGTGGTAGCTTCAAGTGTAGCCCCTGGCAGCATATTACAAACTGCATTGGCCAGTTTTTGTTGTTCCATGATTGATAGACTCTCCTACTAGACTTTTACGCCACAGCCACTAAAGTACCATGCTATGTCAGCACCGCCATATCTAGTACCGCACTCACAAGAGGAGATATCAATCCTCTACCGCGACGACGACTTATTATTGGTACGCAAGCCACACTTGCTGCTCAGTATTCCCGGACGTCACCCGCTCAATAAAGACTGTTTAATCAATCGACTGCGAGAGCGCTTCCCCAGCGCGACCATGGTACACCGACTCGACCTCGACACCTCGGGAATCATGGTTATCCCGCTGAATAAGCCGACTCATTCCCACATCAGCAGGCAGTTTCAAATAAGGGAGGTTGAAAAGTCTTACACTGCAATAGTATTTGGTGTTGTACCGTTAGACCGTGGCGAAATTGTCCTGCCAATCGCACCCGACTGGAACGATCGTCCAAGGCAGTTAATCTCCCACAAGCGAGGCAAGCAAGCCCTTACTCGGTTTGACGTCGTGCGGCGGGAATCAGATCGCTCACGTGTCGTTCTCACGCCAGTTACCGGGCGTTCGCACCAACTGCGTATTCACATGCGCGAGCTGGGCCATCCGATTCTGGGCTGCGATATGTATGCACACGAGGAGGCCCTTGACCTGTCCCCGAGGCTGATGTTACACGCCACCCGCATAGGCTTTACCCACCCTGGTACGGGCGAGTGGCTAAGTATGGAGTGCCCGCCTAATTTTTAACGGCCGGTCTATCCAAGGTGACTACGTTTAACCGCCTATTTGCGTGCGAACTGCCATTGCTTAGTTGGACGAGGGACCGCCGGCCTGTGTGGCTCTTCTGGTGATTTGTGACACCGCCGAGGAGGCAGCTGCAGCTGTGTCTTCGCGCTGCTTGGCCGTAGAACAGTACTTTTTGGTCATTCGAGTTCCGGTCACCGACACCCGCTCACAGCGATAGCCGTCGGCGGCTTGAGCGGCGGCTAGAGCAGACGCGGCCGCATCTTTCGGCGCAGCATCAGATTCGGCAACCGTATTTGTAGAACTCGAACAAGCCGACAAAAAAAGTAATGTAACAACACTCGCTAGAACGTGTGTGATTTTCATAAGTACCCCTGTAACATCGATTGAAAAAATAGCCGCACGGTCTGTTTACACACTGACGGAGACCCGACACTGATGTAATATAACCGCATAAAAATCAGAATGAAACATATGACAACTGATACCGGCAACACTTACACCACATCACTTCGAGCAAAGCTGTTCTATGGCGTCGGTGCGGCAGCCTACGGTATTAAAGACAATGGCTTCGCCTTTCTTCTATTGATCTACTACAGTCAAGTACTTGGCCTGCCACAGACACTCGTTGGCACCGGCATATTTCTAGCACTCATTGTCGATGCCCTATCGGACCCGATCGTGGGCAGCGTGTCAGATAATCTAAGAACAAGATGGGGCCGTCGGCACCCATTTATGTACTTCGCTGCCTTACCTATCGCTATTCTTTACTATTTTTTATGGTCACCGCCTATCGGATTGAGCAACGATGGTCTGTTCGTATATTTTCTAGTGATGGCTATTCTCGTTCGCATTAGTATCACGTTCTATGAGATACCCAGTTCCGCGCTGGTGGCGGAACTCACCGAAGATTATCACCAGCGCACCATTTTCATGAGTCTACGCCACTTTTTTGGCTGGTGTGGGGGCCTCTCGCTTTCGGTTTATGCCTACAGTGTTCTGTTGGTACCCACCGAGGAATATCCAATTGGGGTGCTCAATCCGGCGGGCTACCAGACCTACGGCCTGGTGGCGAGCATTCTCATGCTGGCCGCAATGTGGTTGTCAGCACTCGGCACCCATCGCTACATACCGCATTTGAAAAAATCACGCACTGCAGCCCAGAGTAACAACCTGCGTACGATTGTCCTTCAGACACTGGAAACGCTGAAAAACAAATCTTTTGCCGCGATCTTTATTTGTGCTCTTTTCGCCGCACTGGCAGCGGGCTTGGTGAGCGCCCTTTCAATTTATTTTAATACCTACTACTGGGAGCTGGACAACAAGCAAATCGCCGCGCTGGTTGCTACCTTATTCATCGCTGCCGTTTTGTCGGCCATCATTGCGCCGATTTTAGGAAAGCGCTTTGGCAAAAAACACGCTGCCATTGGCGTAGGCCTGTGTGCGGCATTACTCACTCCCCTACCTTACATACTTCGCTCGCTGGGGCTATTCCCTGATAACGGTACCGATACACTTTTTTATGCTCTGGCGGGCTTTCAACTCGTTGACGTAACGCTCATCATCATCTCGGCTATTTTAGTTGACAGTATGATCGCCGACATTGTCGAACAAAGTGAATTACTTACAGGGCGTCGTTCAGAAGGCATATTTTTTGCAGCGCGTAGTTTCATTCGAAAGAGTGTCTCTGGAGTCGGTGTTTTGCTGGCTACGACAATTTTGTCGGTGATAAACTTTCCTACCGATGCAGTGCCGGGGGCTGTCGCTCCCGAGGTAATATTCAATTTGGGATTGCTCTATGTACCCGCTATATTCACCCTATATATAATCAGCATTGGTGCCATTTTTGCGTATAAAATTACACGTGACATACATGAAGATAATTTGCATCAACTTTTGGACGGGGCTGACAGTTTTTGAACACACTGCTTTATAACCGAGACGACATACTGCCCACAGGTCAAGTTCGCATTGCCGATCACCGGGTAGATCATCTGTTGCAGGTTTTAAAAATCGCGTTACACGACACCTTAAAAGTCGGCCAGCTAAGCGGTCAACTCGGTAGTGCCAAGATTGCTTATATAGGAGATAAGGAAGTCATTCTGGATGTCACTCTGAACCAATCTCCTCCGCCCAAGCTACCCGTCAGTCTGATACTCGCTCTACCCAGGCCAAAGATGTTGCGCCGCATTTTTCGTTCGATAGCCGAACTAGGCGTGGCGGAACTGCATCTTATCAATAGCTATAGAGTGGAAAAAAGTTATTGGAAATCACCCGTTCTCAACTCGGAAACAACGCACAACTATTTTCTTCAGGGGCTAGAGCAAGCGCAGGACACAGTGCCTCCCAACCTGCACCTGCACACCCGTTTTAAACCTTTCGTGGAAGATGTATTGCCGTCAATAATAGGCGAGCAACGGGCACTCGTCGCACACCCGGGAGACTACCCATTGTGTCCCCGAGGAGTCGACGAACCGCTTGTTCTAGTGATTGGACCCGAAGGGGGTTTTATTCCCTACGAGATTGATAAGTTAGCACAGGCAGGTTGTGAAGTTGTCTCGTTGGGCAAGCGCATTCTTCGAGTAGAGAATGCGGTAAGCAGTATCCTGGGACGCCTGTTCTAAGACCTAAGCCACTAGAACAAATATTTTAGTTCAACCCCATACATGCGAGGTGTCGCTCCCGCCTGGCCACCCACACCCTCGGACTCAACTAGAGCCGCACCGCCAACCACATAGTCTTCTTCGGTAAGATTGGTGCCATAGAATGCCCCTTCCCATCGTTCATCGTTAGATATCCACGTCACACGTGCACTCAAGTCAAACTGTTCATCTTCCAGCCAAAGCCCCGAGTTACAGCTGGCTGAATCGAAACAGAACTCTATATCTTTTTTCCAGCTCGCCTGAATTCTCGGCATAAATAGCCCTGCTGATGTTTGCCATAGGTATTGTGCAGCGACCAAATAGGTCTCGTCGGGCAAACGCGGTAAATTTTCGTTGGAGCGATCATTGGGACAGGACACAATCGAAAGGAAAACAAGGCTTATAGGATCGCCACAAGCGCCGGCAGGCGGATTATTTTCGTCATAAACCGATATTTTAACATCATCGTATGCCTGAATATCGCCTTCGTTAAGGGTCATATTAAACGTCAGTAGCCAATTTTCGGTCGCCAGAAAAGTCGTCTCCAATTCAAACCCGGCAATCGTTGATTCAGCCGCATTGATGGTGGCACCGGCGGGAGAGTTGGTCGCCGTGTTAATCACCAGGGTGGTCAATTGCCGATTAGTATAATCGGCATAAAAGAACGCGCCGTTCACACGCAATCGCCTATCCATTAAATCCAATTTGAAACCGAGTTCCCAATTTTCTACTTTCTCAGGTAAGAACTCCTCCAAATCGCCGGTTTGCGACTCGGATAAGCCGCCTGATAAAAAGCCCTCGCTATATGTTAAATAAAATGTGCCGGCGTCCAAAAACGCATTGTCACCCAGCATGTATTGCACACTCGCCATGGGTGTCACATCACTGTTTGAAGTACTGTCTCGGATAAAATCGTCATCTAAAAATTGAAAATCAAAGTTGGGATTGTAGACAAAATCGGGGCGCTCTACGATAAACACACCTCCCCCTAAAGAACCGTTCACGGTACCGCCATTGGCATCCAAGGTTTCAGGAATTACGGCATATTGTGCTCGTTCTAACTCTCGCTTTTCATCGGTGTAGCGCAATCCAACGGTAGCGCGCCAATGCTCGCTAAATTCCCATTCGACCTGAGCGAATGCTGCGAAAGCCTGGTTGTCTGCTGTTAACGTACTAGCAGAAGAATTGAGGTAGAACCAACCCGCCAAAGCGGGATCAAAGGGGCCTAAAAAATTAACATTGATACGCCCGCCGGTTTGCTCCCTAAACCAATAGAGGCCGGTGATGTACTGTAATCGATCATCAAAGGCGCCACCGCTTAACTGAAGTTCCTGACTGTACTGATCTGTTTCATCGGCACCACTCAAGGGGTGAACCGAATTGGTACGGTGCAAAAAGGGAATGCCAGTATGATCGAGTTCATCGTTCTGTGAAGCTTCTGTACTGCGCCACGCAGAGATGCTCTTAAACGTCATGTTGCTGGATAGGTCCCACTCCGCAGTCAGCGAGACACCATTATTTTGTGCATAATACTCACCCCCCAAATCCGATATAACCGTGTGAATATCACCACCACCGGCCTCCGCTGCATCCTGGCAAAAATCATCCACTGTACGACCTGTAGAGGGAATAATACCCACGGTGTTGAACACCTCGGCTTGCCACCCTACGACGCTCGGAACCAGGACACATTTCTGCGGCCGCATGCGCTGGTCTGTCTCTGCCCAGTTGATATTCAAGTCAAGTGTAAGATCACCGGAAGCTTGCCAGCGTGTCTGCCACACCAGACTCTGTCGATCTTCATCCGCGTAGCTTTGACCATCGAAAATATTATCGATGTATCCATCACGAGTGATGGAGACCCCCGACAGACGCGTCCAGATATTGTCGGTAATGGGCACGTTGACTACAAACTCAAGATCGAGGCGATCAAAATTTCCGACGCGCACACCCACCGAGCCCTCGAGTTCATCGACAGGTTTATTGGTGGTAAAAACTAGCGCGCCCCCGGTAGTGTTCTTACCAAAGAGTGTTCCCTGCGGGCCTCGTAACACTTGCACTGACTGTATATCATTGAGGTCTAATAATGCGCCATCGGGACGTCCCAGATAGACATCATCTATGTAGATTCCCACGCCGGAGTCGATATTGGCACCGCTATTGCGCTGACCGATGCCACGTATGTAAACGTTTGCCAATGGCGCCGAGCCATTGGCCTTAGCCACTTCAATATTGGGCGCAATTTGGTTGAGGTCTGCCAAATTTCGAACGCCCGCGTCGCGCAAAGCATCTGCGTCTAGCGCTGTTACCGCCACGGGTGTTTCCTGCATGCTTTCTGCGCGTCTGCGGGCGGTGACGACGACTTCTTCCAGCGTAAAACCCTGGGCCTTCGCCGGTACTGCAGGTATCACGGCGGCGACTATTAACCCGGCGAACATTGCTTTAGCTGAAACGATGTAATTATCCATAACAATCCTCAACTGTATTGATGCAAAGACTTATTGTTAGGATTTCAGGTATACGACGAAAGAATAGCTTAGACAAGTAAAAATATTGGTCCCTGCCCGTTTGGTGCAGTATGAAGGCGTTTTTAAACGAGCATAAATTGCGGGTGCTCTTCGTGTTGCGTTGGCCGCAACCTCAAGCCGGCGCCCAACAACCTTACAGGCTTTGCCCCCCTGGGCCAGGCCGCCTGCAACAGTTGCCGGAACTGGCCGAGGTCACACCACTGGGGGTACCCAGAGCCTATGAGTTCTTCTCGAGTGGTTTGCGTAAAGTCACCAAATTTAATTTTCACAACCCGTTTAACCGGATAATAGCGCTCGTGAATTTTCTCGTAGCGCCTATCGAGCTCGGCTACGATCTCGTCCATCGCGTCTAGCATACTAGGGAGGTCTGCGATGTCCTCGGCGAAGGTATGCTCCACACTAATAGACTTGCGTGAGCGAGTCGCCTGCACAGCCCTTGCATCAATACCTCTTGCCACCTCGGACAAACGCTTACCGTACTTACCAAACACGCGCACCAGCTCGTTGAGCGGCACACCCTGCAGATCTTCACAAGTCACCACACCCATTTTTGCCAATCGCCCAGCGGTGACTTTTCCAACGCCGTTTATTTTTTTTACAGGCAAACCTCGTACAAACTGGTCAACATCGGCAGGAGGAATGGTGAATACCCCATTGGGCTTATTCCAATCACTGGCTACTTTAGCCAAAAACTTATTGGGAGCGACACCTGCAGACACCGTGATTTTTAGCTCTTGCTCGATCCGCTTCATAATCTCCAAAGCCATCAAGGTCGCACTACCAGAACATCGCTGGCACTCGCTAACATCCAGATATGCTTCATCCAAAGACAGCGGTTCTATAAGCTCGGTGTAGTCTCGAAAAATTTGATGAAACTGGGCGGAGACAGCTCGATACAGGTCGAATTGCGCAGGGACTATGATAAGTTGCGGACACATCGACATTGCACGCGAAGACGCCATTGCCGAATGCACGCCAAACTTCCGCGCTTCGTAGTTGCAGGTCGCGATAACGCCCCGACGATCTGACTTACCGCCCACAGCTATGGGTTTCCCTTGCAGCTCAGGATTCTCGCGCATCTCTACCGAAGCATAAAACGAATCTGCGTCAATGTGCAGTATCTTGCGCTGCTCAGCCACGCAGCCCCCGCCTTAATTCTCTTCCCGGAGCAGGACTTAGCGGTATGAAAAACGCCAGCACTAACGAAATAGCAGCGAAAACCACCCCGGTCAAAAACACCGCTGATGGCGAATTGAGCCATACAAAACCGAGCAGCACTGGCACAACAACTGCGGCGATATGATTAATGGTAAAACTCACACTGGCATTGGAGGCTATATCTGCCGGGTCAGCAATTTTTTGGAAGTACGTGTTGATAGCAATCGCCAAGGCAAAGAAAAAATGATCAACCACGTATAATAGCGCACCCACCCAGGCCGTTTCGACATAGGCGTAGCATGCAAAAACAACAATAAGGCCCGAATATTCGACCATCAGGGCTCGCCGCTCGCCAATCTTGCCAATCCATCGTCCAATGCGAGGCGCGAACATCAAGTTGAACAAGTAATTGATGATGAACAAGCTACTAATTTGCTCAACACTGTAATGAAATTTTTCTACCATCATGAACGCAGCAAATACCATGAATATTTGTCGTCTGGCGCCGCTCATAAATTTGAGTAGGTAATACAAACTGTAGCGCTTGCGTAAAATAATCTTCTTATGCTGGACAGTGCTCTGGGTAAATCGAGGAAACAAACCCCAGATCAAGATAGTCATGATAAGCCCGGCCACTCCGGCTAGCAGATACATGGCTTGAAAAGACATCTCTAACTGCCCCATCAGCAGCCAAATCGAACTATATGCGAGCAGTGATCCCACCGCTTTCACAGCGAGAGCACGGCCCATAAAGTGGGCCGTTTCTTCATGCGGTAAAAACTGTAATGTTAAAGATTCATTAATAGTTTCAAAATAATGAAAGCCCAGTGACATCAATACCGTGGTTAGATAGATACCCACCACTGATGGGAAAAATCCGGTGGCCGCAATCGCCAGTGACAATGTCAGAAGCGACAACAATGCAAAGGTCTGTTCCCGCAGTATCAGCAGGACAAATATGGCGGTAAACGCCAAAAAACCCGGAATCTCACGAATACTGTGAAGCATGCCAATTTGGCTACCGTCAAATTGGGCGTACTCCACTACAAAATTGTTAAGCAGTGCGTTCCACACTGAGAAGGTCAGTGGCATGACAAAGGCCATCGCCAACAACATGACCTGCGGCGACTGACGCCAGTGGTCGAACTTTTTCAACGCCGCTGTCACAAAGGACAGCTAACCCCGGTACCGCCAAGACCACAGTAACCATTAGGATTTTTTGAGAGGTACTGCTGATGATAGTCTTCAGCGTAGAAGAACTCTGGTGCGGGTAATATTTCTGTGGTGATTACCGCAAAACCTTTAGCGGTCAATGCCTGCTGATACTTCGCAGTCGAGGCCGCTGCGCCAATCGCCTGCTCTTCACCAAAAGTGTATATGCCCGAACGATACTGACTGCCTTGGTCGTTGCCCTGACGCATTCCCTGAGTTGGATTGTGACTCTCCCAAAACAGCTGCAACAGTTCCTCATAGGATACTGCATCTGGGTCGAAATGAACCAGAACCACCTCGCTGTGCCCAGTTTTACCGCTGCACACCTGCTCATAGCTTGGGTCGGGATTTAATCCCGCGGCATAGCCCACGGCAGTGGCGTAAACCCCTTGGTGCTGCCAAAATTTGCGCTCAGCGCCCCAAAAACATCCCATAC
>JBLHSI010000029.1:0-19626 GCA_047626655.1 Halioglobus sp. | reverse complement strand
AGTTGTAGTCCCCAAACGTGTGTTGTGCAACCCTAGCGCGCTTAATAAAAAAACCAATCTCGTGCTCATCGGTCATTCCTATGCCACCGTGCATCTGTATACCTTCATTGGTGGCGCGTTGCGCGACTTCGCACAGCTTGGCTTTGGCAGCGCTGGCCAGTACAGGAATGTCCTCGCTATCGTTGTCAACCGCCTGCAAAGCCTGCAGGACTATGGAGCGCGCCAATTCCAATTCGGCAAATAGCTCGGCGGCCCTGTGTTGCAGGCCCTGAAAAGAACCAATCACTTTACCGAACTGCTTGCGCTCCTTCAAATACTCCATCGTGCGCTCAAACGCTTCAACCGAGATGCCCAATAATTCTGCTGCCAAACCAATGTTGGCAACATCCAAAGTGCGAGACAGACCCTGCCAGGCCTCTCCTTCATTGCCCAGTAAGTTTTCTTCACTCACGATAACAGCGCTAAACGAGACCGTGGCGGCACTGCGAGAATCCACCATGACATTGCGGTCGATAGACACTCCAGTGGTTTTTGCATCCACCATAAAAGCGCTGAGACCCTGCTCATCGCCAGCGGCGCCAGATGTACGCCCTATCACGATAAAGGTATCCGCCGAGGGACCATCCAAAACGAGGTTTTTCGTGCCATTGAGCGTGTAATTATCGCCCTGCTTGGCAGCGACCAATGCTGTTTGCTCGGGTGCATGGTGCGCACCTTCTTGCAGCGCCAGAGTCACCAATGTTTTCCCCGCCGCAATAGCGGGCAGATAGGTTTCTTTGTGAGCCTGACTGCCCAGTTCCGCGATAAGCGTGGCTCCCACCAATACGGCAGACTGAAGCGGTGATACGCTGAGGTGGCGGCCACTTTGCTCCAACACTAGTCCGAGGCCTGTGTAGCCAAATCCCAAGCCACCAAACTCTTCCGAGACCGCTATACCGGGCCAACCCATGTCGACCATTTCCCGCCAGACTTGTACGTCATAGCCCAACGCCTGAGGGTCGTCTCTGAGCGAGCGCAAATGGGATACGGAGGCTTTTTCAGCTAGAAATCCCGCCGCAGAGTCTTTAATCATCTGTTGTTCTTCGTTTAATACCAGTGCCACAATTGTTCTCCTTGGGTTAGACCCTACTCGTCTGGAAGACCCAGTACACGCTTGGAAATAATATTTAGTTGCACTTCGGTAGTGCCACCTTCAATGGAGTTGCCTTTTGAGCGTAACCAAGAGCGCGAGGTTAGCCCTTGATCATAGGTGTCTCCCTCCCACCCCAATGCCGACTCGCCGCCAACAGCCAGATTAAGTTCGTTACGACGCTTATTCAATTCGGTGCCGTAGTACTTAAAAATGGAAGAGGCTGCGCCCAAGCCCTGGCCTGCTTTTGCCTCATCGCCAACACGCGCCATGGTGGCGCCAAATACTCGTGTGTCTAATTGATACTGAGCTATATTTTGTCTCAGCACCGAATTGCGCAAACGCCCCGAGGCGTCGGTGCCCATCGATTCAACCGCAGCTTGCCCTATAGACTTACCGGAGACACTGCCGAAGCCTGAAATCATCTCTCGCTCGTGGGTGAGAAGATACTTGGCAATAGTCCAGCCTTTGTGCTCCTCTCCCATTAGGTTCTTCTTCAGCACCTTTACGTCGTCAAAAAAAGTTTCGCAAAACGGGGAAGAACCGCTAATCAACTTAATCGGTTTGACGGTCACACCGGGTGTCGCCATGTCAAACAGGACAAAACTAATACCGTGATGCTTGGTACCAGTGTTGTCTGTTCTAACCAGACAAAAAATCCAATCGGCTTTATCAGCGTACGATGTCCATACTTTTTGACCGTTGACGATGTAGTGATCGCCGTGATCTTCAGCTTTGGTTTGCAGACTCGCCAAATCTGAGCCCGCACCGGGTTCAGAATAGCCCTGGCACCAACGTATCTCTCCACGCACGATTTTGGGTAGGTGCTCTAACTTCTGATCTTCAGTGCCAAATTGCAGCAGTGCAGGCCCCAGCATTGATATACCGAAGCTCTCCAGTGGTGGTCGCGCACCTATACCGCGCATTTCCTGACGCAGCACTTTGACCTCGTCTTTGTTCAGACCCCCGCCACCGTACTCTTTGGGCCAATGAGGCACGGTCCAGCCGCGCTGGGCCATTCTGTCGCACCAAACGGGCTGGTCGGGGTGGCCGACTTCGGGCTTGCGCCCTCCCATAAATAAATCTTCAAAACCATTAATGGGTGTGCGCATCGCCGCAGGACAATTATCCTCCAGCCAGCTACGGGTAGACTCGCGAAACTGCTCTAGATCACTCACAACAACTCCTCATTAATCAAAAGGCATACAAATATAGAAGCGTTTATAGCTTCAAAAAACGAATTTGAACATACAGTATGTTTTGATGGCCTTCAAGTATCTTATGGTTTAGGCAGGCAAAAAAAACCCCGCGTAAGCGAGGTTTTTTACCTAGCCTAAGGTCCTCCCTAGGCTGCCGATTTTTCCTTAGTCACTACCGCAGGCCACGGGATCCATGTCATTGATCCAATCACGAATCAAGGCAAGGCCCTCGGTATGAATAATGGTCCGCCCAATCTCCGGCATAGCGATGTCAGGCTCATTAGAGTTCATACGGAATGCCATGATGGATGCGTCGGCATCTCCCGGCACTATCGCATAGTCCAGATCACCTGCTCCATCACCCGCGGCTATCGGCGGCTTGCATTCACCGACCTCAAAGCCAAACGGCCTGGGATACTCAAGGAACAATCCAGATGTATCACCGGCGCCTGTCGGCGAGTGGCAATGGGCACAATTGATATCAAGGTAGCCACGAGCCCGACTGTCAATATCCGCCGTGGCGTCATGCCACAGAGGGATTGTATCGATAGAATCGGTATCCTCGGGCACACCGACTAACACACCCGCCTCCATCCAATGGCGCAATTGATTCTCCGACATATCCGCATAGTCATAGTCTTTATTGAGCAGACGAGCCTTGGGCCCGATTGGCACTAAGTCGTTCTCACCATGGCAGTTTGCACAGTTATTGGAGTTGGGAATCACATAGTCGGTAGACCTTAATTCACCATCAATATCTATCCAGTCAATCGTTTGCGTGCCGCCAGTAACCGACAACTCAGCATCTGATTTTTCAGCGTTCCAAATATATGGCAACGCCTTCCACCCCGACGCCCTATTAATGAGCAAACGCGTTTCAATAATGTCTTGCGCACTGTCGTCATCGCGCAAATCGGCCTGAATAGTGAATGTTTTGGCGATGATAGTCCCTATCGGGAAATCGAACACCGCAGTTTCACGATAAGCCGCACTGCTGCCTTCGGGCACATATACAAATCGATACTTGTTGGCGTAATCGGTGAACAAGGGCGTAGTCAGGTCATAACCGATTCCGCTGTTCGCTTTTTGTGTGGGATCGGCGGCATCCGCAAATAAACGGTAACTGGACAACATAGGACAGTCTGCCTCAAAAGCCTCGGAATTTAAGCCCTCACCCTCAGCACCACACAATTTCTCAGCATCTACCGAATCCCCACCTTCGTCGATCTCACCAGGCTCCTCGAGCACAATGACTGGAAGGGACGCATGACGACAGTTGAAGAACTCAGTGTCGGTTGAAATCTCCTCGTCGAACGGTAGCCCGAATAACAAAACTGAGGTGTTGGCACGTCCGATGGTCGTTTCGCTGCCGTTATCCACGATACAGATACGTTGGTCCTCGGTCAGACCATCGGGAAATTCCACCAACAAACCCGCATCGGTATTCACGCCAGAGCTGTCGTAAAAAATGTCAGGCATATTGCTATCAAAAATCAGCGCAGAAATAAGGCCGGCCTGCCCCTGCGGGTCGGTGCCGTTGCCACTAATCTCATTGTCATGAATGTAAATTTTCTCGGGGACCGGGTCATAAGTGGGCTTAGAGACACCCACATCGACGATGTAGTAGCTAACAATAATCACTGCGGCAGATATATTATCGACAATACGGTTGCCAAATACTTCAATGTCATCGTTGGCCATGATCATTATGCCGGTTCCAGCAGGCACTGTTCCGACGATGTTTCCTTCGGGAGCAAAGTTGGCGGTATTATTTTCGTACGAGTTGTTATTAAAAACGCGGGTTGCTTCGCCGCCCTGCACCGGTGGCCCAGGCAGGTCGAAGACTAAAATTCCAGCCGTATTGGCTGTGGTCTCGTTTTCGTATACATCGGCGAATTTTGAGTTTTCAATCTCAATACCAGCAACATTCTCATAGACATAATTGCGTCGAACAATAATGTTCTCAGACTGCCCAACGTAAACGCCGGCATCACTTGCACCACGTACTTCGGTGTCTTCGATCAATACATTGCGGGTTTGAACAGGATAGAGTCCATAGGCGCCGTTTTCAGTATCGGGGCCATTGGTCCATTCAATTCTCACCCGGCGAATGGTCACGCCATTGCTACCTTTGACTTTTATTGCATCGCCAGGCGAGTTCTCTACCGCGAGGTCTTCCACGACAAAATTATCGCCAGTGGCCAATATACTTTGGCTGCCGGTGGTTTGACCGTCGAATCGCAAGACTGTGCCGCCGTCGGCCGTCATACCCGTACCGCGCAACACTATATTGTCTACGCTGACGCTAAGCTCGCCAAAGAAATCGAAAGTACCGGCTGGCAGCATGATAATAGACTTGGGCTTGGCGGTAATGAGAGCTTCCAAGGTACGCTCCTCTAGATCATCACCCGCCTCCAAGGTCACCAAGGTGTAGTCGGGAAAGTCAGGATCTACCGGATCCACAGGATCCACGGGCTCTGGTTCAACAACTGGCGGGTCAACAGGATCGATAGCATTACGATTACTGCCATCACTACAAGCGGATAAACCAACGGCACTAATAACCAGCCACAAACATGCTTTAGCGACTGAGTTCGACCGCACTCCCCAAAACCAACCTTGCTTGCCCATAAAATCTCCTATTATTATCGTTGAACGGTGACGCTCCGGACTCTTAACGCCGGTTTCGCTAAAGTTCATATCGTCCCTGCTCACAGAGTAGTATTTCTATACGCCCAGCGCCAGCCCCTATAACCCCGCCAGCCCCGCCAGCCCCGCCAATGCTTCAGTAGCACCGAACATGCAAAGCGCGAAAACCGCAGCCAGGCTCGCAATACAACCCGTCACTGGTCGACAACATTCCGGGTTAATGGGCAGGACAGCAAATCTCGGCTTGCGAGATTGGTATGAGATATTAAACTGGCCGTATTCACAACAACACTATTGCCGAGTGCTGGAGTTGAATATGATCATTACCAAATAGCCCTTGATCAAATTATTATTAATAGAGAGCCGTGTCGCTGGGTGGGTGTCCTGACGATTCTAAATCACATAGTGACGTCTTTTGTCAGTTCATGACAGCCTGTGCTCCTACTCGGGTATCCGCTAGTGGTCACCTAAACCGCACACACATCAAGCGAAGATGGATTTAAACCCATAATCGCTCATGCGATTTTCAATAAGTACAGATAATGGCTGAACATTAAAGAACTGGCCTGTTACTTGCATCATTAGGTTTTTTAAGACTAATTGTCGCGAGAAAACCGTATGCGTTTTAATCGAAAAAGTGCTCTTATTGCTTCATTTGGACACCGTGCTTTGTTGTGTCTATCTATCGTTTTTCTAGCTAGTTGCCGCCTTATAATTACCACAGACGAAGGCGGGTATATTACGTCGGCATCGGGCTCCAGCGACTGTAATCAAACCCAATGTATTATCGAGATCGAGGATCAGTTCGAGGATACCTTCACCGCGGTAGCGGCTGAGGGCTTTCGCTTCCTAGCCTGGAAGGGCATCTGCGAAAAGAAAACCGTTACCGAGGTCTGCAAACTCAAATTGGCTCCGTTAACGGGACCATTGAGCATCCATGACGATGACGTTGAGATATGGGCTGAATTTGAATCTACTGCGACGGCCAGAGTGTGGTATCGCGACGGCGACTCAGATAACTACGGCTCGGCAAACCTCAGCCAACTAGGCACCGTCCGGCCCAGTGGATTTGTAGCTAATAATTTAGATTGCGATGACAGCAACAGCAGTATCTTTCCTGGTGCCCTGGAGCTGCACGACAGCGTGGACAACAACTGCGATGACCGTATCGACGAAGGGTTTACAGCAACCCGTTACTACATAGATCAGGATGGCGATGACTACGGGTCCAGCGCGAACTCTATCGACGCATTTGAGCCGATAGATGGCTATGTCGAAAACGGCAGTGATTGCAACGATAGCAACGACATGATCTTCCCTGGCGCACAAGAGGCCTATGACAGTGTCGACAATAATTGTGATGGCGCAATCGATGAAGGCTTCGTACTCAAACAATATTACCGCGACGCGGACAACGATAACTTCGGCGACGCATCAGACAGTGTTCAGGCGGTCGCCGCCCCCAGCGGCTATATCAGTAATGGCAGCGACAACTGTTCAGCCGTTTATAATCCTAGCCAGAGCGACAGTGACAGCGATGGTATAGGTAACGCCTGTGACCCTGTGGACGATAATAGTGTTAGTCCTGGCGGCTGCTCGATGACAGCGGAAGAACAAACTATGCTGGATGCTGTTAATGCAGCGCGGGCACAAACTCGTGAGTGCGGCTCGAAAGGCACCTACCCGGCCGCGTCGTCCCTCACCTGGAGCTGCGAACTGGAGGCCGCATCTTTAGGCCATTCACAGGATATGGCCAACAACAATTTCTTCAGTCACACTGGCTCCGACGGAAAAACATCGGGTTATCGTGCAACCGCAGCCGGCTATACTTGGTCGAGAGTTGGCGAGAACATTGCAGCGGGTATACCGTACACCGCCGTGAGTGCTGTAGTGCAGGGCTGGGTAAACAGCCCGGGGCATTGCGCCAACCTGATGGGATCGAATTTCACCCAACTCGGCGCTGCCAAATTTACCAACGCATCGAGCACTTACAATGTCTATTGGACCCAGATGTTTGGTACACCGCGATAGCGCGGCAGCGCCCTATCAGGTATGTGATGTTAGGGTATGCCACTGGTGGAGGCCACCTGAACATCACTCTTCGGGCGGGAAACCTGCTCGAGGAAGCGTGTGAAGGGTCTCGCCACTATGTTGCTGGTGTCATATTCGCAGAGTCACGGCACGGGCAGCCAAGATTTATGGCATAAAAACTAAATATCGATCCTAGGCTAGATTAGTCCAATATTAATCAGCTCAGCCTCGCTCGGCGTCTTCACGTCTATCGATCATAGCCGAGGTGCGCGCCGCCACATCATAGCTGGAACGCAAATTACATTTTCAGTAACATTGCGCTGTTTCACTTGGAGCGTCATTCAGACCATCACGCGAACCCTACCAGGCGCTACTAAAGCTTGCATAACTTCGATGACCTCCCCCAGTTATCTAATGGCTACTATGGCATCTATCTCTTAGCCTACATCCCCACCTTGTGGTATCAGGTTATGGACCCCAAAGTACTGGTATTGCCTCACATCAACGGCGTTTTAAACAAGGTTAATATCGACCCTAAGGAACGCGAAGCTATCTACGCCAAGTATGAGAACCGCCCAATCGGTGCACTGGCGCTCTAAGGAGAAAACGGCATAGCTATTTATCAATGTACCGGCTGCGAATATATCTTTGACGAAGACAAAGGCGATGCCCGAGAGGGCTATGCCCCCGGAACCTCGTTTGCAGCTTTAACGGAAGATTTCACATGCCTCGATTGTGGAGTGCGCTACAAAGAAGATTTTGCGCTACTCGCCGTGGTTTGTGACGGCAAAGCTCTAGGCGCAAAGGATACGGCTTAACGAATCGATCACAATCTTAATTGACGTTTTCTTACTCAGGCCTTGATGTTCCCGCAACCTGAGCCATATTTCAGCGGATGCCATAGCGTCAATGCTCTCGCGCTCATCGCGTGTTAGCTGTTTCAATTCGGGCAGCCAATCATCAAGATCTTTGCGCAGCCCACGCTGATAACGAGCGTAGTTCTTACGCAGGACTTCGTAGCGCCAGCGTTGGGCAGCGGTACACATAATGATGTTTTTCTGGTCTTCGTAGCCATTTGCCCGACGTTCAATGGCGTGCTCTAACCGCTCTTGTAACGTACCTTCGCGATCGCCGCCGAGAAAGAGGCCTTCTGTACGCTGTCTAGAAAGCTCATCTGAGGTTGTAAACAAACTCTCCATATCTGAAAAATGGCGAAAGAATGTCCGTATACCCACCCCTGCCCGGTCTGAAATTTGCTGCGCGGTCGGCACCAAAATACCCTCTTCAATCAACGAAAGAGATGCTTCTATTATGGCGCTTTTACTACGCTCACTGCGTTGACGACGCCCATCAACAACGCTAGCGGGCTTCTGCGCCTCGGCGGAGGTAATTCGTGCTTTTGCCAAAATAGCCACCATGAGTTCGAAAGTTATTAATCACCAACCCTAGCATAGGTTGGACTTCTGCATGAGCTTTTATGGCAGGAGATATGCCATATCTCTTGCGCAAACCCAGTCCAAGCAGTTATCAAAAGCTTGGCGAACACTATTCATACCCACTGACACTCGGCGTTGTGTTATGGTGATCTGGAATCCTCAAAAAAAAAATATGAGCCCCCCACCAGAAATTAGTGCCCCGGAGCCCGACGTTGATTGGGCCATTTTTGTCCCCGCTGTTTTTATAGTATTAGTTTGCGCTGTTCCACTCATGGTTTTCCCAATCGGTGCCGCGCAGATGCTGCAGGATGCACGAGGATTTATTATGAGCCACTTCCTGTGGCTTTATCTGTTAGTGGGTATAGGCTCCCTACTGTTTTGTCTCTGGCTCGCTTTTGGACCATATGGGCAGGTTAAGCTAGGCGCTCCCGACGAGCCGCCAGAATACTCAGATATACACTGGGTAGCTATGATGTTTACTGCCGCGATTGGCGCGAGTGTAATCGCCTGGGGTTTCGCCGAACCACTGTATTACCTGCAAACCCCACCAATGGGAATAGAAGTAGGCTCATCAAAATCCTTTGAGTGGGCGCATATGTATCCCCTGCTCCACTGGGGGCTGGTGCCCTGGGCAATTTATGCCTTACCGGCCGTGCCCATTGCCTATATGCTTTATGTAAAACGCTCTCCCACTCTACGTATTAGCAGTGCCTGCGATGGCGCCCTACCCACTAGGGGACGCGAACAAATTAAAACAATCATCGATATATTCATTGTATTGGGCATCGTAGGTGGCGTTGCCACCTCATTGGGCTTGGGCGTTCCGCTGTTGTCTGCGATGTTAGCTACGCTATTTGAAGTACAGGACAGCCTGTCGATCAAAATGGGTGTTTTAGTCTGTTGGACGGCCCTATTCGGAGCCTCTGTTTACCGCGGTCTGTCATCGGGTATCAAAGTGCTCGCCGATATCAACATCGTCCTGGCCATAATCGCCATACTGTTTGTCTTGATCGCAGGTCCCGGCATTTTTATTCTCGATCTAACGGTCAATAGTATTGGCTTAATGTTCAATAATTTTATCAGCACCGCCACCTGGACGGATCCCATCGAAAACGGCAATTTTCCCGGCGATTGGACCGGGTTCTACTGGGCCTGGTGGTTAGCTTATACCGGCATGGTGGGTTTGTTTTTTGGCCGAATTTCTCGCGGACGCACTATTCGTCAGTTGGTGCTGGGTGTTATCGGCTGGGGTTGTCTGGGCACGTGGCTGTTTTTAGCCGTGATGGGAGGCTACTCTCTCTATTTGGAGCACTCGGGTACACTTGCCGTGACAGAGATATTAGCCAACGAGGGCATGTCTTTTGTGAATGCCAAGATCATTGCGAGTTTGCCGCTGGGCAAATTAACGCTGTCGATATTTGTTGTGCTATCCATTATTTTCTACGCCACTACTATCGATTCTTCCGCTTATGTACTGTCGAGTATCAGCGCGAAAAATTTGCCCTGCGACCAAGAACCCAAGCGATGGAATCGCCTGGTTTGGGCCGTGTTGCTGGCGGTCATAACAGCGGGAATATTACAGGCGGGGGCTTTGGACACGGTGCTGTCAATTACGGTGCTGAGTTCCGTTCCGCTGATACCGATAATGGTTTTGCTGTGCGTCTCGCTTGTTCGGTGGCTCAATGAGGACTTTGGTGAGATGGTACGCAAGGAGGAGCTTTGTTTGGATGTTGATCAGTTGGCATCGGGCAAACCCAAAGACTAAAAACTCCAGTGGCTAATCTAAGCAGAACACTGCAACTTTATCGCCTATTTATTCTCTCGGCGTGCCAATTTCTACAGGTCTATTTTATGCATACACTGTTGCCTGGCCGAGCCCCTATTGCGATACCACGTCATCGAATACCCACCCATTAGCGCAGGCTGTCGATCATCGCTGCATAGCTTTCAAAGCCCAACTCCAAGGTGATTTCTTTATGCCACATAGCATCCAACGCATTAACGACTGACTCGCTCAAGTGTTGTTTGGCCTGACCCACATCTCCCACTCGAACTTTAGAGGAGTCACTATCCGCAGGCAACCCAGCCAACGCGACACTGCGATCGCGCATTAGCTTGTCATCAAAGTGACCTTTGTGTTTTTGCATAAAGGGCAATGACGCATGCTCCATGGTAATGGCGAGAAGTTCATCATCCAATTCGATCGACATCAGTTCTGCTACTTTGCCTATTGTTCCCTCAAGATCATCTTTCATGTGCTCAAAGGCCATGAAAAGTACATCCGGGTCATTACGTCTAGCCCACCACGATTTCAGGTGTGTCCAGTAATCACCGCCCGCGCTTCCTGGGGAGTTGCCTGCCGCGATAAAAGTACTCAGGGTGAAGTCATCTGCCGTCACCGACCCCGGCTCCAAGAACCAGCCCTCCATAAACTTATACATTGAGTAAGCAGCGTCTTTGGGGTCGCGACAGGAGCATATATAGCGCCCACCCCGGGGAATACGATGCGCATCCAGATGGCTCTTGAATACACGTGGACTGGCTCTCTGTGGGCCGTCCAAATCAAGTCCCAGATCTGTTGACGTTTCGATCCACGGGGCCACTGCACTAATATCCTCAAAATCCATATCCCCTTGGGTACGCAGTGTATGGCACATTTGCTGTAACCACGTAGTACCGCTTTTACCGTAAGGCGTCACTACGATATCAGTCGCTCTTAGCGCGAGACTCAGCCCCTTCTCAAGCCCTTCTGGCGAACCCATAAGCCCCAGCTTAGCTCGCAGCTCTTGGAGGCTAGTTGCGCGACCGATAGAGGCTAGCTGCCTTTTTGTGTCAATAATAGTCATTACTATTCTCCTTTTTGACCGCGCGTCATTGGTTTTGCAGTGCCTTGTAGATGACTCTTTCACTGTGTAGGCCAGCGCATATAAGCAGCCTGCACCGTGTATTGCCAGTATAAAAACGAGTCATGACGAAACGCTATGCGCTCAATCGTTGAAGGTACTGATGCAATTTTGCAAACAGGCCTTTTGTAGTTCATATTCGGCAAACAATAGCAGTCGAACATGATTGTTAGTCTTATTTTCTAATCAGCTTAGCACCCCAAAAGAGCATGCTATGGATTCACTCAAAAAAAACACTTTTCCATATTACTGAATTTTTCCATGCTACTAAGCATGCCGGTTTTCGCTCAGACTGCAGATACTCTGTAGTAAATGGTAATGTATATAGCTTGAATTGGGGAGCACCTGATTTACAGGGCAACCCCGCCGGCGATGCACCTTTTGATAAAACGCGTGGTCAGCTGACGCGACAACTGCTGCAATCAAAGATGGAGTAATACTGTTTGTTGGGACAGCACTCGGCGCCGAAAAACTTAAGGGAGAGGACACTAAAGTCATCGACCTCAATGGGGCAACCGTAATTGGGACCTAAAAGGTGTATTGGGAGGCATGGCGCGACCACATGAGCAAACAGAATTTGCCGGTATTAGCGCCGTGCCACAAGGGTGTTATGCCATAGCCAAAGACGGTGTCGTGCGCATCTATCCCTATTACTGGACGGGACATTGCCGACGCCTATCCCGATGCCGTCTGGCACGCAGAAACACAGATGTTTAACGGCCACGGCAAAATATTTGTTGAGCAAAGCGGTGCGCGATGCCGGGATAAAGGTTGTATTCACCGGCGAGGGCGCTGACGAAATGCTAGGTGGATACCCATTTTTTCGGGTGGATGCGGTAAAACATAATCTCGCTCTGAGCGACACAGAAAAAACCGCTTTGCTGGATGAAATCTTGGGTGCAAATGCGGCAAGCCGCGCCATTATGTTACCTGACGCATTAAACAGCTCAGTTGTCGAAGCCGCGAGACGTCAACTGGGCTGGGATCCCACAGCCATCAATACTATGTCAGCAATGAGTGACGGCCTTAAACCATTTTTTACAGAGGCTTTTTCAGCCGAGATTCAAGATTATAGCCCCATAATAGCGGCGCTGGATCGCCTGCCCATCGCACAGCGACTGACCGGTCGCGAACCTATGGACCAGACGCTGTATATTAACACCAAAACTTCACTACCCAATTTCATACTCGCATACTTGGGCGATCGGAAGGTGGCCTACAGCGTATCGCCAGTATTGTTATCATGCAGGAGAAGTTTGGCATGAGCTAAGGAGGCAGAACAGTTTACTCTTAGTGGCTAGGGTCAATAATTTTGACTATTACTTACTCACGGGGTGAGAACTACCCGCATTTTCAACCGCTCTCAACAATTTTGATGTGTCAGACGAGTTAAACGTATGCCAGTACACTACTTGCTGATCGGGATTTTCCTCGCAGCAACGAATAACAGCGGCCGCCGCTTTAGCCGTATAGGTAGTTTCGAGTGTCACACCTGCACGTCCAAAACACTTGATTGCGTCGTTGGCTTCGGGTGTTGAGCTTCCGTACCCAGGACCATAAAACGTATCCAAAAGCTGTGGTTGCCTCAATTCGATTTCGGGGATACTGACATCCATTTTTTTGAGGTAAGCATACGTTTCTTTTATCAGCGCGGTTATTGTTCCTTGCGTACAGATTGGAATAACGCCCAAATGTGAAGGAGCTACCCTAACACCGACTACCTGCGATTTAAGTCCAGCCAACTGACAGCCCAAAGTAAGTCCTGCAAGCGTCCCACTCGAACCCACGGGGCAATAGATATAATCAGGTTCGCAAACCTCCCCTCGATTAATTTGATCTTTCAGCTCAAATCCAGCATTAACAAACGCTGTGCAACCCAATACGCTGGATCCCCCAGCAGGTAAAAAATAGGCACTAGACCTGCCTATAAACCGCTGAATATAATAATGCAAAGCCGTATTGAGAAGACTCCCGCAAAACTTAAGATCTGCACCAAGATTCTTCATGAGACCTAGGTTCGTGTCGACGCTGGTAGTTGGCGGTTGATCAAACAGGAAAATGCTGCAATCAACATCGTATAGCCGACAATATAATGAGGTGGCTACGCCGTGATTAGTGCCTGTTCCTCCAAATGTAAATACCCGCCTAATTTGACGCTTTAGAATATCTCCAACGATAAACTCCATTTTTCGTACTTTGTTTCCACCGTACAACGCACTTGTTTTATCGTCTCGTTTAATCCAGAGATTGTTTACCTCTTTTGAATTCCCCAGAGCGAGCTGCATGTGTTCAATTGGGGTGGGGAGATTCGCCAACTCGGTAAAGGGCAGTGCTTTCTCCAATTTTGGAAATGCTTTAAACAAAGGACGCGTAGCTGTCATTCAGAAACCGCTCTTTTTATGGCGACATTCACTATTTTACCCTCCGGCGGCACATATTCACGCAGTACGCACCTGGCGCACGTTTTACGCACATTACGCTGGGGCGGACTCGACCAGAGAATCCCAAATTATAGCCTATAAAGCAGCAGCACGACCTTACAGAGAGGCATGTGCTAGCCGCAACGCCCCAAGCACCTGATTCCCGAGGAGATAGTCGACTTATGAGCCGCTACCAACGAGTCAATCCGCTAAATATACCAATATTTCAAAAAACCTCTAAAGATTTGATCGCACTGACCGACACCTATGTTGGCTACGCGTTTTAAGTGCAGTGGTCTGCAAACAACCTGGACGTATGAATATCGAGATATTCATACAATAAGTGCGTTAGAAAGGTGATTGAGCCACTACGTTTGTCACTCGTGTGTCACCTGGCACTGGGCGACAAGATTTACGAGTCCACCGAAGTTCATTAGGTGTTAATTTTGGATAGAAGCAATGGTCAGTAAACCGTCACTCAATCTCGATCGCAATACCGTGGTGTTGGTAGTCGATGACGACCCCGTAGCACTCATTCTTGCAGAGGCGTCGCTCACCAGCCAAAGTATGGATGTGGTTATAGCGAATTCCGGAGAGAATGCGCTAGCTCTGATGGAGCGAGTGAACCCCGATATTGTGCTTTTGGATATCATGATGCCGGGCATAGACGGTTTCGCAACCTGTTCGGCCATCCGAAAACTTCCGGCGCATAAAAACACACCCATTATCATGCTGACCGGTAGAGACGATATAGACGCTGTAGAACGCGCGTTTGATGCGGGCACATGGGACTTCGCTAGCAAGCCGGTAAACTGGACTTTACTGCGCCACCGTATAGCGCACAGTTTGGCCGCATCTATCGCGTTCTCGGTGCAAAGAAAGGCAGCCAGAATCAGCAACACACTGGATAATTCTTCGAACGAGATCATTGCGTTCGATACGAGGAATTTTCAGATCGAGCATGCCAATGCCAGTGCTAGAAAAAATCTCGGCCATAAGGATACAGCGCTTTACGCATTATGCCTTCGGGATATAACCAATGGAGTCGACGCCGCCGACCTCGAGCGGCGAATGGCGAGGCTGAAAAGTGGCCAACAGCTGACGGTAAAACTACAGTTAAAACGTGCCGATGGTGCAACCTATCCCGTTGAGGGGACGATGTTGCATAATGACGAAGAGCAGCCACCCGTATATGTCGGCATATTTCAGGACATTACTGAGCGCAGACGGACAGAAAACGAACTGCGTCGCCTTGCCTACTACGATGATTTAACCGGTTTACCAAACCGGACACTATTTAAAGAATATGTTAACAAAGCGCTGGCAATTGCGGCACGTAACTACGAGTCATTCGCGATTTGTATTCTTGATTTAGATGGTTTCAAATCTATTAACGATGCATTGGGGCATTCATTTGGCGACCTGTTACTAAAACAGGTCTCGGATAGGCTCACCTCGCAGATTCGCCAACATGACGCTGTTGTTAGACTGAACGGAGATGCAGAGAATGAAGAAGCGACATTGGAGGTCGCCCGCTTCGGTGGAGATGAATTTCTGATTCTGCTGACCAACTTTTGTGACGCCAGCGCACCCGCCATGGCTGTCAACCGTATTCTTAGGTCTATCGCCATACCTTATAACGTTCAAGGGCAGGAACTGAGCGTCACGGGATCTGTAGGAATAGCGCTCTACCCACAGGACGGAAACAACCTAGATGAGCTTTTGCGGCGGGCCGACTCCGCGATGTATGTTGCGAAGAATTCGGGGAAGAACAAATACTCTTATTACTGCGAGACAAACGGCAAAAACCCGATGGAGCGTATAAAGCTAGAGGCAGAACTGCGCAAAGCAATTGAACATGATGAACTAGAACTGTACTACCAACCGCAGGTGGAAGGAAAGACAGGTAAACTTATAGGATTGGAAGCACTCTTGCGATGGAACCACCCCAGAAAGGGCTTTTTAAGCCCGTATGAATTTATTCCTATCGCCGAGGAAACCGGTCTGATTATTCCGATTGGGCGATGGGTGCTTCAGTCTGCCACCAATCAACTTGACGACTGGGTGGATTTATTTGGCCCTGAATTGAAGCTTGGCGTTAATGTTTCGGGCATCCAGTTGCGGCAAGACGAATTTTTCGACGTTGCGCGGAACGTCATCGCTAATAGGCGCACTCAACAAGGAACGGTGGTGCTTGAGCTAACCGAGAGCGCCATCATGACCACCACACAGGATAAAGTGGGCTGGCTGCGAGAACTTAAAGAAATGGGGGCAGAAATAGCTGTTGATGACTTTGGCACAGGCTACTCATCCCTGAGTTACCTAAAAGAACTGCCCTTGGATTATCTGAAAATAGACCGCAGTTTTATCATCGACATGACTAAAGATAGCGATGATCTTGTCATCGTCAACATGATATTTAAAATGGCACAGGCGCTTGGTCTCAAGGTTGTGGTGGAGGGAGTAGAAACAGAAGAACAGTGCGAGTTTGTCAACGAAATGGGTGACTGCGTGATACAGGGTTATCTCTTTGGTAGACCGGTAAGTGCGAAGGAGATAGAAGCATCTTATAAACACGTCTCCTCTACAAAAACATCCTATGCCCAAGTCTGACAAGAGCGCAAGCGACAAGCACACAGATACTAGGGTGCCGGCATCAGCAGAGACAGGTTCGCCGGCCTCCAGCCATCAGAGCGACAATAGCAATTGTCTTGTTTTAGTTGTTGAAGACTCCACTGTCAATCAGGAAGTGGCTACCACCATGCTGGATTGGCTGGGTTGCAGCGTAGTAGTGGCTGAAAACGGAGTCGCTGCGCTGGAGGCAGTTCAACGCGCTGAATTTGACTTGATACTAATGGATTGTCAAATGCCCGAAATGGATGGCCTAGAGGCTACCAGAGCGTTGCGGCGCAAAGAGCAGACTGAAAGCACGCGACACATACCTATTGTGGCCCTGACTGCCAACGCAATACTGGGAGACAGGGAAAAATGTGTACAGGCTGGCATGGATGATTATATCGCCAAACCCTTCGACCTGGAGGATCTTGAGAACGCGCTAAAAAAATGGTGCAGCACGCGCGCTGACATTGCACCTAACGTGGAACCGAAGCAGCCCGATACCGAAACAGCTATCGGTCAAATTGATCCTAAGGCGCTGCAGAATATTCGCGATTTGCAAAGGCCTGGCCATGACAGCGTGGTTTTGCGGCTAATAGATGCTTATCTCGACAGTTCGCGAAAGTTAATTGACGAACTGCACCGGGCATTGCTTGAAGGCGACGAACAGACCGCGCAACGAAGTGCACATACCCTAAAATCCAGCAGTGCAATGCTGGGAGCATTACAATTGGCAGAAATCGGTGAGCAGATTGAAACTCATGCGCGGGTGGGAAATTTGACGAAGATACATCCTCTGATGCAGCACTTTGATAGCGTGTATTTAAGCACATGCGCCTCGTTGCTCACTTTGCGAGAGCAGGAAATCTGAATAGATTTTTTGCCGCCGAACTAACTCTCAATAACAGGGTGCATTGATGATACCTCTCTATTTGCGGTTAGCTTGTCAAGAAATTCTGGATCTTGAAAGTCATTCAATGCACGCTCAATTTCCTCCGAGCTATTCATTACAAAAGGACCATATTGAACTAAAGGCTCGTTAATCTGGCGACCACTTAGCACCAACAGCCCAGCACCCGAACTGCCAGCCTGCAGCTGCAATACCTTACCTCGTCGATAGATACCCATCTGTCGCAAAGTGATCACATCGGTGCCGCCTTGATAGACATAGGCCAGCGCAGGATTTTCAACGTTGAAGGAAAGCTCGACCGCTTCGTTCGGTTCCAATTGCACATCCAGCAATACTGGCTGAGTCGAAATGTCTGGCAACATACCTAACATGGGTTGCTCGTTGACAAGCACTTTACCCGCAATGACACGCACAACACCGCCGCCCGGGATAGCTTGTTCCGGAATATCAGTATTGGCAAATTCCTGGTAAGCAGCAGGCTTCATTTTTTCTGCGGCAGGTAGGTTCAACCAGATTTGAAAGCCGTGCAATAGACCCTGCTCTTGCTCGGGCATTTCAGAATGAAGCACACCCGAGCCCGCCGTCACCATCCGAAGATGGCGTGGCGTTTATAACTTGAGCTAGTTTTCTCACAGGTTTTCTCCCAATAATTATCGTTCCAAAAAACTCTTATGCTGCCTCAAGTGCCTCGCGGCCATGAGCTTTAGCAAAATCCTGAACCGGCCCCACGGGAATCACACCGGTAGGATTAATCATCAAGTGACTGGCGTAGTAGTGCGTCTTAATATGCTCAAAGCTGACCGTTTCAGCCACGCCGGGTACCTGATATAGCTCGCGTACATAAGCACTAATAGCAGGGTAATCGGCCAGCAACTGACGATTCGTTTTAAAGTGCCCGAAGTACACGGCGTCAAAGCGAATCAAGGTGGTAAACAATCGCCAATCGGCTTCAGTCAACGGGTGGCCCGCCAGGTAGCGCTGACGGCTTAATACGTTCTCAACCCAGTCCAGAGAGTCAAACAAGCTGTGAAAGGCCTCTTCATAGACTTGTTGGGAAGTAGCAAAACCCGCTCGATAGACACCATTGTTAATGGTGTCGTAAATACGATCGTTTAAACTGTGGATCGTCTCGTGCAAATTCTCTGGATAGTAATTTGTGGTGTTGCCGGTTAGGTGGTTAAACGCCGTATTGAACATGCGAATAATCTCCGAAGATTCATTGCTGACAATAGTCTGTGTTTTTTTATCCCACAACACTGGCACTGTAACGCGGCCCTCATAGCCGCTATCCGCTTTCAAATACAGCTGATAGAGAAAGTCCAAACCGTAAAGCGGGTCGTTCATTTCCCAACCGTTTTCTAGCATGATCGGCTCAACCACTGTGACATCAACATAGTCTTGTAGCTGCTTCAGCTGGCGAAAAATCAGTGCGCGATGCGCCCAGGGGCACGCCAGTGATACATACAAATGATAGCGACCTTTTTCGGCCTTAAAACCCGGCTGGCCACTGGTGTCGGCTTCGCCATTCGGGGTAAGCCAATTTCTGAAGCGGCTGTCTTGGCGGCGAAATTCGCCACCGCTAGTGCCAGTGTCGTACCACTGATCAACCCATTCACCCTGTTGTAATAGTCCCATTACGCTTCTCCTAAAATAGGATTGTTAGATATGAGTATTGTTTACTTCAATGGCTGAGCTTGCAGTAAGCGGTCTGCACTGAAACTACCAGCACCTCTGAATACCAGACCGACACTCGCCGCCAGTAATACCAGGCCAAATTCATAGCCGTTATTGGCCATAAAGAGGCCGTTTGACAGGTGAACCGTAACGATCGCTACGACCATGGTGATGGCCAGTATTAAGGCAGCTGGCCTAACCAGTAATCCGGCAATGAGCAACAAGCCACCGAAAAATTCCGCCCCACCCGCCATTACCGCCATCGGCAAACCAGGCTCAAGCCCAATGGAGGCCATCCAGCCAGCCGTGCCTTCCAGGCCATAGCCACCAAACCAGCCAAACAATTTCTGTGCACCATGGGCGGCGAAAACTATGCCCGCGCCGACACGCAGCGGCAAGGTATCCAGTCCAGCGGTTGTGGTGGTTATCTTGTTTATTAATGATTTCATGTTGTTGCTCCATAACTGTTTTAGTGGGTTTGTTTAAGTGATGGAACCATTGTATTGATTGCTACGCTCGCTATAAGACCCATTTTCTGTTTAGATTGTTCTAATTTTTAGAACAATCGGAAAGCACTAGAATGGCAAGAAATCCTATAACAATTGAGGTCTTGGAGACGCTGGATGCAATCGATCGGCGTGGAAGCTTCGCAAAAGCCG
>JBLHSI010000028.1:0-19679 GCA_047626655.1 Halioglobus sp. | reverse complement strand
CCTTCCGAACACACTTCAATCACCGTGGCTGCCAACAAGGTCAACCACAAGCCCAGAAAAGAAGCGCCAAACCACGTGGCAAATGCATCTTCTGGTACTAAAGCTCTAATGAGGGAGGCAATGATCAGCCCAAAAAATGTCCAGCGAATCACTACCCGGGAGCCTTGCACACCCTCTTTTAACAGATTTAAGGTGCCACCCCAGGAGTAAACAAGAGAACCGCGAAACTCCTGCCACATCACTGCCAGTGGCCGCTCCTCACCCAAAAGCTCCCGATGAGGATTGTCGGGCAAGGTACCCTTGGCTACGAGGGCGTCAAACACCACTCCGGTGATAACCCCTATCACGAAAGACAGAAGGATAAACAACAGTGTCCAATATACGCCAATCAGACCAAACAAAATCAGTGTCAGTGAAAAGGAATTCCAGGGACTTGCTAATAAAAAAGCCATCACTTGACCGCTGCTAGCACCGCGCTCATAGAGCTTCATGCCAACCGCCAAAATACCGTGGCTACACAAGTCTAATAGAACGCCCGCAGCAGTAGCTCGCACCAATCCGCCAAAACCGGGATTGCGTCCCAACACAGACATCACAAGCTCACGGGGAACGCGCGCCAGCATACCGACAAAAACGACACCTAGAACAATGCCCCACCACATTTGATTGAACAGTTCGAAGATACCGGCGACAAATATCCCAAGAGCATTCTCATGAACATGTTCGCCCTGCATCGCTCCGGCGATATAGGCAGCGAACACCACTACCAGGCACAGCCAGAAAAAGTAATCACGGTTGACTGGTTCTGCGCAGCAGCTATCTTCGGCCGATGGTGTGACGGCACAGCAGCTATCAGCCACTACTTTTACGGGCTCTTTCTCGCAACACGAATCATTCATTGTGCCCCTCCAGACCGGCCAGGTCGTCCAAAATGGCACAATCGGGGCCCTCATCTCCATTACACCGCTTTGCCATCGTTTGCAGAACTTCCTGCATACTGAGCAACTGGTCAATACGGGTTTGCAGTTGCGCCGCCTTGTCCAGTACCAAATTTTTGGCATGCGCACTGTGGCGGTCGGAGTCGCGCAGTAGCGCGATTAACTGGCCGCTCTCCTCTAGATTAAAACCTACCTCCCGAGAACGAGACAGAAACACCAGTTCACGCACAGCTCGAGAATCGTATTGACGATATCCGTTGGCCCCGCGCTGAGCTTCTGCAATGAGATTAATTTCTTCGTAATAGCGAATTGTCTTAGCACTCAAACCACTACGCTTGGCTGCCTGCGAGATATTCATGAACGCTTCTCCTGAGTCATAGGTCTACTATAAACCTTACAGCTACAGGAAGGTCAAGCGTATACTTTGGAGAACCAATGAGGGGGTAGGCCGGGAGAGGCCATCGAGCTGCCGCCGAGCCTGCCGCGGTCTAAATGAGTTCAAAAAAGCCTATCTATAGAGACCATTCCTTTGGAGCTGCACATATATACAGAATAATAAATATTCTAATAATTCACACAACCTAACGACCTAAGCAAGGAGCGCGCAATGGGAATGCACCTCGAATCAATAGGCGGCAATTACCAAAACTGCTATAGCCCGATAGTTATTCAGCTAAATTCAAAACAGCCGATCGCTTTCAGGTCATGGTGCATGTTGAAACACTGGCCTATGCGGTCAGTGGCAACGAAGGACCGGGCGTTATCCCCGTACATAGACACTGCGAATTAGACAATGGAACGGCGATGAGTGTGGATGCTTTGCTCTGCAGGGACGCACGGCATTCGTTGCCCCTTAAGCAGCACCGAAAGAAGGGCCTTAATTTAGCGCCATTCTGGTCTGTTCATGGGCTAGACCTGCCCTGTGCATTTCCGACGAGTTATGCCCAGACCAGCGAGACACAGGCCGAGCAGGGCCAAGTTGGCGGGCTCTGGCACCACGGCTGCGCGACTAACGACACCGTAAATTAAAAAATCCAACTCGCTCGCTCGACCAACCTGATCGATTCTGGTCGGCAGCCGCGCGTTCCAACGGGGACCGAAGACCGTTGTCACTCCACCAACATGCCCAACGCTAGAACTAACTAGCAAAGTAGGGATCACCACGTCGCACCTGCCACGCATATCGCCGTCGCAGCCGTCAAAAAAAGCACCATCGGCGAAATCAAACACATTGAGAGCATTGGCCAGCGCTTCATTGATTGCAAGGAGCACAGGGTCCCCCGACGTCGACAAGTCTAAGCCCCGCTAAATATGGCTAATCGTAAAGAATACTGACACTTAGCTGCAGCCTTGCAGCTACAGAAAAGCCAAGTGGAATTGTAGCCTGTGGATATTTTTGAGGGCTGTACTACGCTAGTCAAAATAGCAAAAAAACCAGCTCTATTATTACCTGCCTCGTACAGGAGCAAGATTATCGTGCCCGCTGAAGGAAGTGTTATCACATCATGAGGGGCATTCAGCTGCGGCGTTGGTCAAACCTGCTTTAGTGCGATAGCTCCTTCTAATTTATAACTCAGAACCCTACTCGAATACTGTCAGTTGCTCCACCATCAGTTGCAGTGTGGTATTGCCTCGAAATTCATTGACGTCCAGACGATAGGCGACATCCACCCGCTCCACTGCTTCGTCGGGCCACACCGCCAGATCAACGTTGAAGGCAATAGCATCAAAAATCTTGTCTTTGCCCTCAAGGCCAAGCACCAATTTCAAGTGCTTCTGCCCTACCAGACGCTGCTGTAATATTTTGAATCGCCCGTCAAAAATGGGTTCGGCAAAGTGTTGTCCCCAAGGACCGGCAAAGCGCAGTTCTGTAGCCAGTCCCAGCTCCAGCTCAGAGGCGTCCAATTCACCGTCAGACTCTATCACCGCCTGCAGATTTACATCGTCAACATGCCGAGACACTTCATCGATAAAAGCCTGTGAGAATTGTTCATAGGTCTCGCGCACCAGAGTCAGTCCCGCAGCCATCGCATGACCTCCAAACTTCAAGATCAGCCCTGGATGACGGGTGGCTATCGCCGCCAAAATGTCGCGAATATGGACGCCGGGAATAGAGCGTGCCGACCCCTTAATCTGGCCCGAATCTCCGTCGGCGAATACAATTGTGGGGCGATGCATCCTATCCTTTACACGCGAGGCAAGGATGCCAATAACGCCCTGATGCCAAGATGCCTCATACAAGGTTAGGGCAACTGGAGATGTGGTCTTTTCTTCTAAATCGAGACTTTTAAGCGCCTTGAGTGCATCGCGTTGCATGCCCTCCTCAATGAGACGGCGGTCGAGATTTAACTGGTGTAATTGCGCAGCTAGCGCGGACGCATAGGCGGTCTGCGTGCTCATTAGACACTCAATGCCTACCGACATGTCATCCAATCTTCCGGCCGCATTAAGCCTTGGTCCAACCGCAAAGCCCAAATCGGAGGCTACCACCTTGCGGTGATTTTTTGAGGCAACCTCGAGGATGGCCGCCACACCGGGGCGGGCCTTCCCTGAGCGAATTCTTGCCAGCCCCTGGGCCACCAAAATTCGGTTGTTTCGATCTAATGGGACGACATCGGCCACCGTGCCCAAAGCCACCAAATCGAGAAACTCCGCAAGATTTGGTTCTGCTATGCCTGCGCTGCTAGCAAACCAACCTCGTCGTCGCAGCTCCGCCCTAAGCGCTAACATAACGTAAAAAATAACGCCTACACCGGCTAGATTTTTGCTTTTAAAGCCACATCCTGGCTGGTTTGGATTAACGATAACATCCGCATCTGGAATATCATCGCCCGCCAGATGATGATCCGTAATCAGCGTCGCAACACCCGCAGCTCGTGCTGCCGCGACACCTTCGTTACTCGATATACCGTTATCAACCGTCACAATCAAATCAGGTTTATCCTGTAACGCCACGGCCACAATTTCAGGCGTCATGCCGTAGCCAAACTCGAAGCGGTTGGGAACCAGATAGCCTACCTGAGATGCACCAAATGCACGCAGTGCCGTGACAGCCAAAGCGGTACTCGTGGCGCCATCTGCGTCAAAGTCACCGATAATCACAATCCGGCTATCGGTGGCCAAATGATCCGCTAGCAATATAGCGGCTCGATCGGCGTTTAACAGCTCCGCAGGCGGTAAAAGTTGCGCCGTTTGCAGCTCCAATTCTTTAGGGTCGACAATCCCTCTAGCACAATACACTCTAGCAAGTACCGGATGTATGGCTGTGCCGGAAAGGCCACTTGAAACATCGGGGATGCCATCGGGGTGCCGTCTACGAATAATTTTTTGCACTGCGGAAGCTCCCGCTAACGTTCTTTATACTCTGCAATTTTTAGCGATAAAATCCTGCACTTGCGACAAATCATTGGCCAGAACGTGGCAACGCTCGGGGCGCTCAAACAAATCCAGGAGATGAAGCGGCAATTCTGGCGCTTTGTCTACGCCTGCTCGCTCTATAGCCTCAGGAAACTTGGCGGGATGTGCAGTGGCCAATGTTATGACGGGCATCTCACTGGATAAACCCGATGCCAGCGCAGCGTTCACTCCAATCGCACTGTGGGGATCGAGCAGATACTCGCAACCCTCCCAGGTCTTTGCTATCTGGGCACAAGTGTCTTCGTCGCTCACAGCATGACTGGAAAACAGTTGCGCCGCTTTGCCCATGGCATCTTCAGACAAAGTGATATCACCATCCTCAAAATCGGCCATCAATTTATTGATGGCCAAGCCATCGCGGTCATAAAGGTCAAACAGCAATCTCTCGAAGTTACTGGAGACAGAAATATCCATACTGGGCGAGAGACTGTGCTCTAAAGGAGCTCGGCCATAGGTGCCGGTACTGATGACCCTATGTAGGACATCATTGCGATTGGTTGCAATGATAAGTCGCTCAATAGGCAAACCCATCTGACGGGCGAGATAACCGGCAAAGATATCACCGAAGTTGCCCGTAGGCACCGAGAATGCTACCGGTTTATCGGGTGAACCTACTGCGACGGCAGCGTAAAAATAATAGACGATCTGCGCCATAATGCGCGCCCAGTTGATGGAGTTAACGGCCACCAAATTACGGCCTTCCGGCAAAAAACTCTTATCGCCAAAACTGGCCTTCACCATCGCCTGACAGTCGTCAAAGTTACCCTCAATGGCAATGTTATGAATATTATCTCCCACTACCGTGGTCATTTGTTTGCGTTGCACATCTGAGACACGCTGATAGGGATGAAGAATAAAAATGTCTATGTTTTTACAGCGCTTACAACCCTCTATAGCGGCCGAACCGGTATCGCCGGAGGTAGCCCCCATAATCACAACCTTGCGGTGTTCTCTTTCCAGCACATAGTCGAGTAATCGGCCGAGCAGTTGTAAGGCAAAGTCCTTAAAAGCCAGAGTAGGACCATGGAATAGCTCCATCACCCACTGATTAGGCTGCAGCTGCACCAGAGGCGCCACGGCATTGTGTCGAAACTCTGCATAGGTATCTATAATAATCTGATCCAGGTCATCGCCGGGCACACAATCGCCGACAAACGGTGTGATAATTTTGCTCACCAGAGCGGGATAATCGAGAGTGGCCATTTCAGCAATGTCTTGTCTACTGAAAGTCGGCAAACTTTCAGGCACATACAAACCGCCGTCAGATGCCAAGCCTGCCAATAGGACCTGTTCAAAGTTGAGTGCTGGAGCTGAGCCCCGCGTACTTATATATTTCACCGCGACTACCTGCGCCCGTCTATTCGGGATTTGAATTTAAACATCCAGCGTCTCGACCCGAATGCACATGATTTCGTCCGCGATACTTTCCAGCTTGTCCATCGCCACTATCACCGCTTTCAGCCGTCCCTGAGCTGCGGCATTCGTCAATACTATCACCGGAACTTTACTCTCACCGGCCGAGGGCGCTTTTTGTATTAACGCCTCTATGCTAATACCCTCATCGCTAAACAGGGCCGTTATCTGAGCCATAACACCGGCCCTGTCCTCCGCCTCCAGGCGAACATACCAAGGTGTAACAACCCGATCCATAGGCACAATAGTTTGCGCGACAATATCTTGCTGAGCTACACCGAGAGAGACTACCTGTGGTTGCTGCTCGGCGGCTATATCTCTGGCCAAATCAATAACATCAGCTACCACCGCCGATGCGGTGGCATCGCCGCCCGCGCCCGCGCCGTAATACAAGGTTGGGCCCACTGCACTGCCCTCCACCATCACTGCGTTTTTAACACCGTCCACATTCGCCAACAAACGTCGCTCTGGGATCAGTGTCGGATGCACCCGCAGCTCTACGCCTGCACCGGACTGCTTGGCAATTCCCAAGTGCTTAATGCAGTAGCCTAATTCCTGAGCATAATTGACATCTCGTGGTGTGATTTTTGAGATACCTTCAGTGTAAACACGTGTAAATTCCAGAGGCATGCCAAAGGCAATCGCTGCCAAAATAACTAACTTGTGCGCCGCATCAATACCTTCCACATCAAAAGTAGGGTCTGCTTCTGCGTACCCCAGTGCCTGCGCCTCGGCCAATACATCCGTAAAAGCCCTGCCCTTATCCTTCATTTCAGTGAGAATAAAGTTGCCGGTACCATTAATTATGCCCGCCAGCCAAAGGATTTTATTTCCCGCCAGCCCTTCTCGCAAAGCCTTAATGATAGGGATGCCACCAGCCACAGCAGCCTCGTAACGAATGACCACGCCATGCTTATCGGCGAGCGCGAAAAGCTCGCTACCAAACTCGGCTATGAGTGCTTTATTGGCAGTGACAACGTGCTTACCCGACACCAGGGCCGCTTCAATCAAGTCTTTGGCAACAGTTGTACCACCAATTAACTCCACTAAAATATCAACTTGAGGATCATAGGCAACGTCGAAGATATCACGGCTAATTCGCGTATCTCCAGTCGCGCAATTGGGGTTATCTCTGCGGGCACCGATATGGCTGACAGATAGCTGCGCCCCGGCCCTAGCGGACAGTAATTCGGTCGCACCGCTCAGCACCTGGTAGGTACTACCGCCGACGGTTCCAAGTCCGCAAATGCCTATTCTTACTGGTTTCAATGAATTACCTACAGTACTTTTTGAAGTGATTTTTTAGGGCGCAAACCCATCTTTTTTCATCATTCTTTTTATATTGCGTATAGCCTGGCGCGTTCGATGTTCGTTTTCTATTAGACCAAATCGCACATAACCCTCGCCATACTCGCCAAAACCGACACCGGGAGAAACAGCAACCTGAGCCTCGGTAAGCAGTTTCTTGGAAAACTCCAGAGAGCCGAGTTCGCGATAAAATTTAGGTATCTGAGCCCAGACAAACATCGTCGCTTTGGGCGGTTCAACCGGCCATCCCGCTGTATTCAAACCTTTACAGAGAACGTTTCTGCGTTTTTTGTAAAGTGTATTAATTTCCTTAACACAAGTTTGATCGCCTTCCAGCGCAGAAATTGCCGCAACTTGAATGGGCGTGAACATGCCGTAATCAAGATAGGATTTCATGCGTGCCAACGCGCCCACCAATTCTTTGTTGCCACAGCAAAACCCGACGCGCCAGCCCGGCATATTATAGCTTTTAGACATGCTAAAAAACTCTACCGCAACTTCTTTAGCGCCCTCAACTTGCAATATGGAAGGTGCCTCATAGCCATCGAAACACAAATCGGCATAGGCCAAGTCCTGCACTACCCAAATCTGGTGTTCCCGCGCGACGGCGATAACCTTCTCAAAAAAGTCCAGATCCACGCAATGCGTAGTGGGATTGGACGGGAAGTTCAACACCAACATTTTGGGTTTGGGCCATGTATTGCGAATCGCATTCTCTAGCTCGGAGAAAAACGACTCATCGTCCGTCATGGGAACATGACGAATATCGGCGCCTGATATCACAAAACCATAAGGATGGATCGGGTACGATGGGTTTGGAACCAGTATCGCGTCTCCTGGCCCAGTAGTCGCTAACGCAAGATGCGCCAATCCTTCTTTTGACCCCAGGGTCACGATAGCCTCAGTTTCAGGGTCTAGCGTTACCTCGTAACGGCGCTCATACCAGTCACAGATCGCTTTCCGCAACCGCGGAATACCTTTCGATTGGGAATAACGATGGGTGTCGCCACGCCGGGCGGTTTCGACCAATTTGTCGACAATATGCGCGGGCGTGGGCTGATCCGGGTTTCCCATACCAAAATCGATGACATCCTCCCCAGCCGCTCGCGCGCGCTGCTTAAGTTCACCAATAATGTTAAAAACATAGGGGGGTAGGCGTTGTATTCGCTGAAACTGATCGTCCACAATTTTTCCGACTAGATTAAGAGGAGGCAAACACTACTGAGTCCACTCCATGCTGTCAACGCAGGGCGGGAATATGCCGCCCAAATGGTACCAATTTCAATGATTGAGTTGGGAATATCCGCTAGTTCAAGCCCAGTGATTCCACTAATTCATCGGCGCTTCTATAACCGGGAATCATTTGGCCGGAGGCTGTCACGATGGCTGGAGTGCCACGCACACCCATTTGCTGGCCTAATAGATACTGCGCAGCGACGGGGTTGTCAGCACAGACATTAGTGGGCAACGTTTTCCGGTTTTTCAATTGTGTCAAAGTTGCCTGCTTATCCGCAGCACACCATGCGCTAGCGAGTTGATTAAACGCCTCAGAGCCAACGCCAGCACGAGGATAAGCCAAGTAACGGACCTCTACACCGGCTTGATTGAGTGCCGGAACTTCCTTATGCAGCTTCTGACAATAAAAGCAGCTTATATCGGTAAAAACGGAAATCGCCGCACGAGTCTCACCTATTGCCGGAAAGATAATCATGTCATCCGCTTTCACCGCTTCCAGCTTCGCAATGCGCTCGCCATCTCTGCGCTTTTCCGCCAAATTGACAAAACCAGCAGGGCCCACACTAAAGATATCGCCTACCAGAAAATAGTCACCATTCGCCGTCGAATAGACCAGCGGGCCATTGATAAACTGAACTTCGTACAATCCGGGCAATTCGCTAGTGGAGGCAGAACCGACTTTCAAGCCGGTGCTAGGCACTTCAAGTGTTGCTCGCAACTTATTAAAAACTTCAGCAGATACCGGAGTGCCAGCTTGTGTGTTTGCCGCTACAATCAGAAATGTCGCTGCGATAATAGAGTTGATGATCCTAATGAACATTATTTTTCCTTGGTAAAAACGTCGTTGACAGTATTGTATAACCTTTTTGAGCGCGTTAGTCGCTTTTAGTTCCTCAACCGCGGGGATGATGCACAGAATGTAATTCTTGCATGCGCTGCTTGGCGACGTGGGTATAAATTTGAGTGGTGGTGAGGTCACTGTGGCCAAGCAACATTTGCACCACACGTAAATCGGCACCGTGGTTCAGTAAGTGCGTGGCGAACGCATGGCGCAGGGTGTGAGGCGACAGACCCTGTTTTATCTCGGCCCTCTCGGCATACACTTTAATACGATACCAGAAGGTCTGACGGGTCATCTGTCGACCCAATCGACTGGGAAAAAGTACATCGCTGGGAAGACCTTTCAACAGTTCCGAACGCGGCCCCGCCAAATAGCGTTGCAGCCACACCAAAGCCTCCTCTCCCATCGGAACCAATCGCTCCTTACTACCCTTGCCAAACACTCTAACCACGCCCTGATTTAGGCTCAGCTGAACCAGTTGCAGACTGGTAAGCTCCGTGACTCGTAGTCCGCAGGCATACAGTAATTCCAACATTGTCTTGTCGCGAAATTCAAGCGCTATATCCACATCCGGAGCGCGCAGAAGCCGCTCCACATCCTCTTCAGAGAGCGATTTAGGCAAAGGCCTACCGAGTTTGGGGCTGTCGATATCCAAGGTCGGATCGACGGTGATACGACCCTCTCTCACACTGTGGCGATAAAACCCTCTGACGCAAGACATAAATCTGGCAGTTGAACGAGCGGATTGGCCGTTGCGCAGTTTCTCGCCAAGATAAGACTGCAGATGACCGCGATCAGCCTGCAATAGCGAAATAGAGAAGTTAGTAGCCAGCCAAAGTTGATATTGGTTGAGGTCACGACGGTAGGAGACAAGACTGTTCTCACTAAGCCCACGCTCCATCCAGAGAGCATCAATATAGTATTCTATCAGTGGGTGCTCTAGCGCTCGCGGCATACCTGATTCCTGGGCGTTAGCCGCTCTTGCGCGTCCTGCGCCCGCGGCATACCGTTCGTCCTGAACATTCGCCGCTCGTGCGCGTCCTGCGCCCGCGGCATACCGTTCGTCCTGAACATAAAAAAAGCGACGCTAGGTCGCTTTTTCAGGTTGGGATGTTGCTTATTTTCCCAACTTTTCCTTGATTCGAGCAGCCTTGCCGCTAAGATCTCGGAGGTAGTATAGCTTGGCTTGACGCACGTCGCCGCGACGCTTTACTTCAACGCTATCAATCAGCTTACTGTAGGTCTGGAAGGTACGCTCTACACCGATGCCGTGGGATATTTTGCGAACGGTAAAGGCAGAGTTAAGACCGCGATTACGTTTGGCTATAACCACGCCTTCGAAAGCCTGCAGACGCTCACGGCTTCCCTCTTTTACTTTTACCTGCACAACCACGGTATCACCGGGGCCGAACTCAGGCAGTTCCTTCTCCATTTGTTCAGCATTCAGCTGAGAAATAATATTATTAGTGTTCATGGTGCACTCCTGTTCAAAGTCATAAGTAGCTTCACAGCTAGCTGTTCAATTAATCATCTCACTGGTTGCTGTCCTGTTCGTTCAGGTACTGCGCCAGTAAATCTTTTTCCTCGGGTGTCATCACCCTACCCTGTAACAAGTCTGGCCTGCGCTGTTGCGTGCGGCCCAGTGCCTGCTTCAGGCGCCAACGACGAATCTTTTCATGATCGCCGCTGAGTAATACTTCAGGTACCACACAACCTCGGTAGTCCTCAGGTCGCGTGTAGTGCGGGCAATCCAGTAATCCGTCAGCGTAAGAATCTTCCTCAGCCGACTTGTCGTGTCCCAACACACCCGGTATATGCCTACTCAGCGCATCTACCACTACCATGGCAGCCAGCTCGCCACCGCTTAATACATAATCGCCGATGGATAACTCTTCATCGACTTCGGCCTCGATCAAACGCTCATCGACACCCTCATAACGACCCGCCACTAATATCAGGGCCGGGGCTGTAGACAGCTCCAGTGCTTTCGCATGACTGAAACGCTGTCCTTGTGGCGACAGATAGATAACGCGTGCGCTGGCGTCGCCTGTTGCCTTCCTTGCGGCAGCAATGGCCTGCTGCAAGGGATCAATCGTCATCAACATACCCGGGCCGCCGCCATAGGGTCTGTCATCTACGGTGCGATGTCGGTCTTTCGTGTAATCACGAGGATTACAGTGACTCAATATCAGAGCACCTTGTTTTACCGCTCGTCCAGTAATCCCGTACTCACTCACCGCGTCAAACATTTCTGGAAAAAGACTTACCAGTGCTATCTGCATGCCATCGACCTTCAGAAGTCGAGGTACCAGTTAACCTCGATAACACCTTTCTCCAAATCTACCTTGTCGACCACATCGTCGTGCAGGTAGGGAATCAATCTTTCGTTCTGGTCGTAACTATTGTCACAAGGTTTTACCACAAGGACATCGTTCGCGCCTGTCTCTATCAGGTAGTCCACCGTTCCCAGCAATACCGCCTCACTGCCCTCAGGCGAAGAATCGTCTCGACACCAGACTTGCAAACCCTGCAGCTGACGCCAGTAATATTCTCCCGCTAGCAGTTGCGGTAATTCACCCGCCGCTGCTGCCACTTCCAGGCCCTTGTAAGCCTCTGCCTCGGTGCGATCATCGACACCCTTGATGTGTGCCACCAGAGATTTACCCTGGCGATGACCTGCGTCAAACTCTAGGGAGACACTTTTCTGACTTGCCGGGCTGCGTATCTTATAAGCACCGAAATCGAAAAAGTTCTCAATAGGGTCGGTATATGAGTGAATCTTTACCCAGCCTTTTATACCAAAACAACCGACAATTTTGCCGATTATCAGTGGTTCAGCGGAGGCGCCGTCACTCATGCGACCCGACCCAGATCAGACTGCTAAAACGGTAGCGTCCTTCACCAACTTGGCAACACGATCGGACATTTGAGCGCCCATACCCTGCCAGTATTCGATGCGATCATTGTCGATGCGCAAACGCTCTTCCTGACCACGCGCTACCGGATTGAAAAAACCAACGCGCTCGATAAACCGGCCGTCGCGTGCTTTGCGACTGTCAGTTACGGTCAAGTGGTAAAATGGGCGCTTCTTGGAACCACCACGAGATAATCTAATTGTTACCATTTTCTGTAAATTCCTACTATTAGCTGGGAAAATCGACGAAACCGCCATACCACCCACGACAAAAATCGGCATCACGGCCGGAAAGGTGGCGTATCATACGTAATATGAGCAGGAGATGAAACCCCAGACACAAATTTATTTAGTAAATTCCGTACCTTAGGCGTAATTAGAAGGGCATCCCTCCCGGCCCCCCGGGTCCGCCGCCTGGGGGCATCATACCGCCCATGCCGCGCATCATCTTCTCCATGCCGCCGCCTTTCATCTTCTTCATCATTTTTTGCATCTGTTTATGCTGTTTCAGCAGGCGATTAAGATCCTGAACCTGAGTACCCGATCCCATCGTAATTCGGCGCTTGCGTGAACCCACGATGAGTTCGGGGCTGCGACGCTCTTTAGGTGTCATGGAATTAATCATGGCCTCCATGCGCGAAAACATTTTTGTATCCAGGTTCTGCTGCGCCATCTGCGCCATATTGCCCATACCTGGCAACTTGTCCAACATGCCAGTGATACCGCCCATATTGTTCATTTGCTGCAATTGATCGCGAAAATCTTCCAGGTCGAATTTTTTACCCTTCTTGATTTTCTTAGCGAGCTTGGCCGCTTTTTTCTGATCGACCTTTTGCTCGACCTCCTCGATCAGCGACAGCACATCGCCCATGCCCAGTATTCGTGACGCGAGCCGGTCGGGGTGGAAAGGGTCTAACGCCGTCGTTTTCTCACCCACACCTAAAAACTTAATCGGCTTACCCGTTATAGCGCGCACCGACAATGCGGCACCACCGCGCGTGTCGGCGTCCACTTTGGTGAGTATAACGCCGGTCAAAGGCAGCGTTTCAGAAAAGGCCTTGGCCGTATTGGCGGCATCTTGCCCCGTCATGGCGTCTACCACGAACAAGGTTTCTATGGGATTAATGGCAGCGTGGAGTACAGCAATCTCTTGCATCATGTCTTGATCGATGGCCAGACGACCGGCCGTATCCACTATCACCACATCGCTGAATTTAATTTTGGCGTGGGCAATAGCGGCCTGAGCGATCTCAACCGGCTTCTGAGAAATATCACTGGGGAAAAAATCAACACCCACTTCGATCGCCAGTGTTTCCAATTGCTTAATCGCCGCAGGACGGTAGACATCGGCACTGACAACCGTCACCGACTTTTTGTCGCGCTCCTTCAGTAAGCGCGCCAACTTGGCCACCGAAGTCGTCTTACCAGCACCTTGCAGCCCCGCCACCAAAATAATCGCCGGCGGCTGAGTGGTTAGATCGAGCGCCTCATTGGACGCACCCATAACTGATTCTAGTTCAGACTGAACAATCTTCAAAAAGACCTGTCCGGGGCTCAGGCTATTCATAACCTCTTGACCCAGAGCGCGGGCTTTCACCGAGTCGGTAAATTGTTTAACCACCGATAGTGCTACATCCGCCTCTAGCAAAGCCATCCGCACTTCGCGCAAGGTTCCCTGGATATTTTCTTCGGTAAGTTTTGCTTTGCCTGAGATGCTGCGGAGGCTGCTCGTTAGGCGGTCTGATAGATTGTCAAACATAGGTCGCTCTCGAATGCTCGGTTTTCGCTATTGATTAAAGCGAGACAAGTCGGTACAAAGGAGCGGAGTATACGTCACCTGAGCCTAAGCCCCAACTAATGCTTGCTACAATTCTCGCAATCTTAACTGCGCTGCTTTACCTGATCGCTACTGGGATACAATTAACGCATATTACACAGCGGCGACAACCTGTCGCTCGCGCGGTTGTATTGCTCGGCTTAATAGCGCTGACAGGCCACGTGGTTCTGGCTTGGCAGAGTGTATCTATCGCCGGCACTGCTAATTTGGGTTTTTACAAGATGCCCGCGCTGCTATTTTTGGTCATCAACTTAGCCTGCATTGCCAGCCTCATTCGCAGACCTTTGCAAAACTTGCTGGCAATATTGTTTCCGTTATCAGCAGTCGCCATATTGGTCTCCACATTTGCACCTAGCACTGCACTAGTAAATCAAAACATTCCCGGTGGCGTACTCATTCATATCGTCAGCTCAATTTTAGCCTATTCGGTACTCACACTCGCCGCGTTTCAATCAGCCTTAGTGGCGATCCAAGACCATCAGCTCAAAGGTCATCACACTCGCGGGATTGTGCAAGTTCTACCGCCACTTCAGCTCATGGAAAGCATGTTGTTTGAACTGCTGTGGGTGGGTGTTGCGTTGCTCACTCTGTCTATTGGCTCGGGCATGGTCTTCCTAGAAGATATTTTTGCCCAACAACTGGCGCATAAGACCGTGCTGGCGATTCTTGCCTGGATACTCTTTAGCGTGCTGCTATGGGGTCATCATCGTCTGGGCTGGCGTGCGCAAACCGCGGTGCGTTTCACGCTGGCGGGCTTCTTCCTTCTTATGTTGGCTTACTTCGGCTCTAAGCTGGTACTCGAACTGGTGCTGCAAAACTAATGATTGATCAGGTATCGACGGGGACATTGTTCGCGATATTGGCCGCCTTGGTTCTATTATCTGGGTTTTTCTCCAGCTCAGAAACAGCCATGATGTCGCTAAATCGCTATCGACTAAAACACCTGCTGAAAAACAACCATAAAGGCGCTATGCGAGCCAGTGCCTTGCTGGATAGGCCAGACCGTCTTATTGGCTTAATTCTCATTGGCAATAATTTAGTCAACATTATGGCCTCCGCCATTGCAACAGTGATCGCCATTCGATGGTGGGGAACCAACGGCATTCTTATCGCCACGGTCGCACTTACGTTAGTCATTTTAATATTTTCTGAAATCACCCCCAAAACGATAGCAGCCCTGCACCCTGAAAAGATTGCATTCCCGGCAAGCTGGGTGCTACTTCCGCTGCTTCAAATTGTCTATCCAATCGTGTGGCTGGTTAACGCCGTCACCAATAGTTTGTTAAGAGCTTTAGGGTTTGACCCCAGTAGTAGCAGTGACGAGAACCTGTCTGCAGAAGAGTTGCGTACCGTTGTGGTCGAAGCTGGACAACTCATACCTGTGCGCCACAGGGGCATGTTATTGAATATCCTGGACTTGGAAGACGTTTCTGTCGATGACATTATGATACCCAGAAGCGAAGTCTACGGCATTGATCTCGACGATGAAGACGACGAAATTATGCGCTGTATCCAAAATAGTTCGCACACCCGCCTACCGGTTTGGCGCGAGGATATAAATGACATTTTGGGTGTGCTTCATATGCGAAATGCCAGCAGAATACTCGATTCACAAGGCTTGGATAGAGTCGCCTTAGAGCGCGAGATGGATACGCCCTACTTTATTCCTGAGAGCACACCACTGCACACACAGTTGCTCAACTTTCAGAAAAAAAAGAACCGCCTGGCAGTGGTGGTCGACGAATATGGCGAGGTCATGGGGCTGGTAGCGTTAGAAGATATATTGGAAGAAATTGTCGGTGAATTTACGTCTAATCTAGCCGAGACAGCTGACAGCATTTTCTCTCAGAGAGACGGCAGCTTTATCATCAACGGTAGCACCACTATTCACGAAATTAATAAGTCACTAAAATGGAAGCTCCCCAAAGAGGGCCCTAAAACGATCAGTGGCTTGCTATTGGAGCATCTTGAATTTTTCCCGGATGCACCGGTTGGACTGACTATCGGCGACTACAATTTCGAAGTCTTAGAGTTGCGCGGCAATGTCATACAAGCGGTAAAAGTGACTCTTTTCGAGCGCTAGCTTTAGTTTAATCTTAACTCGGTCGATGCCTGCCTTCTCTCGTGCGCACGCTGCAAAATATCGTGCTTTTGCACGGCGTTCGCCATAGACCAATCGGTTATTTCCATGGCGGATCGATAACAACCCGTACAAATATTGCCGCTGTTAAGAGCACAAACCGAAATACACGGTGACTTGGGGTGATCGTTAGTCATTCTGCTCTTCCAAATCGGTAATAAAGCGATGGGCGTTGGCCACATAGTGTTCGGCATTCATCTTCAAACCCAGCTGCTGCTCTTCAGATAGTGTCGTTTTTATTTTGGCAGGTGAACCTAGAACCAGTGAGCCGTCGGGAATGATCATACCTTCGGTTACCAACGCATTTGCGCCAATTAGGCACCCTTTACCCACCTTTGCACCATTTAAAACGACGGCATTGATACCCACTAGCGAACCATCGCCAATCTCACAACCATGCAGCATGGCATTGTGCCCCACTGTAACGTCGTCCCCCACCACTGTGGGGAAACCGGCATCGGCATGAATGACTGTGCCGTCCTGAATATTACTGCGCGCGCCGATGTCGATGCGTTCTACATCGCCGCGCAAAACACAGCTAAACCAGATACTGACGCCAGCCTGCAATGTAACACTGCCGATCACTGCTGCATTGTCTGCGATGAAATGGCCTTCGCCGACTAACGTTACTCGCTGATCACCCAGTTTGTACTTCATATTGCTACTCCATTTGTAGGATCTAATTCTAAGTTGGCTCCTAGAGCCAAATTCACGACTTGTACCAGTATCTGGGCTGTCACGCCCCAAATATTATCACCGTTTATCTGATAGTGGGGCACCCACCGAGTAACGCCATTATCCTGCATTTTTTCCAGGTGATAGTGACGACCACTAGCAAGTGTCGCCAGCGGCGTAAAGAATACGCTGTCTAGCTCTTCTGGATCAACCACACGATCAAACGTCTCCGGCACCAATGCCACGCAAGGGTGTACTTGAAAATGCGTACGCGTGTACAACGGCGGCAGCTCCCCTAGCGGCGTTACCAGTTCCGGCTGCAAACCTATTTCTTCGTGCGCCTCACGCAGCGCCGTCGCCCAGGGCGTAGCATCTTCGACCTCGCGCTTGCCACCTGGGAAAGCAATCTCTCCAGGGTGCAGGCGCAAATGAGCAGCTCTGCGTCCCAAGATCACATTCGGTTCCCGCTCATCGGTAATAGCCACCAAAACACCTGCCTGCAAGCCACTACCGCGCCACGGTAATTGCGCAAGAGGAAGATGTTCCTGCAGGCGTTTAGCGATGTTCAAAACCTTATACGCCCTCTGCCTGACCGGCATGAAACGCCCGCTCAAACTCACCTAAGCTCTGGCTTTCTATCGCACTTCGTATCGCCTGCATGTGTTGCTGATAATAATGAAGGTTGTGAATGGTATTGAGTTGCGAGCCCAATATTTCATTACATTTATCTAAATGATGTAAATAGGCGCGACTGAAATTCAGACAGGTGTAACAGCCGCACTTCTCGTCTAGCGGTAAGGTGCTGGTTTTGTGTCTGGAATTACGCAGTTTTAGAGCACCCTTAGCGGTAAACAAGTGACCATTACGAGCATTGCGGGTGGGCATTACGCAGTCAAACATATCAATGCCGCGCTTAACGCCGTCCAACAAATCGGCAGGCGTGCCCACCCCCATTAAATAACGCGGCTTATCTTCAGGCAGTATCGGCAGCATAACATCGAGTACTTTCAACATTTCTTCTTTCGGCTCGCCGACCGACAAGCCGCCAATCGCATATCCATCAAAGCCGATATCCGTGAGCCCTGCAAGGGACTCCCTACGCAACGGCTCGAACATGCCGCCCTGCACAATGCCAAATAATGCGGCTAGACTATCTCCGTGAGCTTCCTTGCTACGTTTTGCCCAGCGCAGCGATAACTCCATAGAATCTCGTGCTTCTTGTTCGGTGGCGGGAAACGGTGTGCACTCGTCAAAAATCATGACGATATCGGCCCCCAGTTTGCGCTGAATTTCCATAGAGGTTTCGGGGTCTAGAAAAACACTGGCACCGTCTACGGGAGACTGAAATTTGACTCCTGCTTCGGTTATTTTGCGCCGCTCACCCAAACTGAAAACCTGAAAACCACCAGAGTCGGTGAGTATGGGACCATCCCATCCCATAAAATCGTGTAAGTCGCCGTGCTGTTCGATAATGTCTGTGCCCGGACGCAGCCAAAGATGAAAGGTGTTCCCCAGAATGATTTCGGCGCCAATAGCGCGAATATCGCGCGGCAGCATCCCCTTCACCGTACCGTAAGTTCCCACTGGCATGAACGCCGGTGTTTCTACCGTACCGCGGGGAAATGTTAGCTTGCCGCGACGAGCATGTTTATCGTGGCTGGAACACTCGAAATTCATACTACACTGGCCGTTCATATTGAGTCCTGAGAGAATGGTTTGGCGGTTAAAAACATAGCGTCGCCATAGCTAAAGAAACGATAGCTTGATGTAATAGCTTCATTGTAGGCGTTCATTATAGGGACTCTACCAACAAATGCGCTCACCAGCATGAGCAGCGTCGATTCGGGCAAGTGAAAGTTCGTCACCATGGCGTCCACGCTTTTAAACTGATAGCCCGGGTATATAAATATCTGCGTATCGCCACAAAAAGGCTGGATCCCCAAATCGCCCTGACTGGCGGATTCCAGCGAACGAACTGCCGTGGTACCCACCGCAACCACCTTGCCTCCCCGTTCGCGGGTAGCACGAACAGCGCGGCAAACAGATTCATCTACTTCGACATATTCGCTGTGCATGTGGTGATCTTCAATTTTCTCGGCGCGCACCGGCTGAAAAGTGCCAGCACCTACATGGAGCGTCACTTCGGCACGTTGAACACCGGCGCTCGCGCATCGCTCCAACAACGCTTTATCAAAATGTAGACCCGCCGTAGGAGCCGCTACAGCGCCCTCTTTGCTGGCGAACACCGTTTGATAACGGCTTTGGTCGGACTCCTCATCCGCCCGTTCGATGTAAGGCGGCAGCGGCATATGACCTATTGCTACTAACAACTCTGATAGCGGCCCTCGCTCTTGGGTAGTGACACAAAAGAGCGCCCCGTCGCGCCCGGTAACATCCAGGAATAACGAAGTAGGCTCGCTGCCCTCGGTCGCACAAAGGAAGATGCGACTGCCCGGCTTGGGCGCTTTGCTAGCGCGTATGTGGGCCATGGCATTGTGGCTACCCGTGAGCCGCTCAATGAGGACTTCGACCCTGCCGCCAGTTTCCTTTTGTCCCCATAAACGGGCCGGTATAACCCGTGTATTGTTGAATACCAGCAAATCTTCGGGACCTAACAAAGAGGGAAAGTCAGTGAACTGGCGATGCTCTAAACTGCCACTTGGGCCGTCCAAACAGAGCAATCGGCTGGCACTGCGCTGCGCCAAGGGGTGCTGAGCAATTAACTGGGGCGGGAGTGTGTAATTAAAATCGGAGCGTTTCATTGTTTACTTTCTCGTGATCACCTCGAGGGCTCACTGTGCAGGGCGTACCCCTTTTTAAGGATACAAAAAAGCCGGCGCTTGGCCGGCTTTAAGCGCAAGACTAGAAGATTACTTGGCTTCTTCCTCGGCTGGGGCTTCAGCCTCAGCTTGCTCAGCTGCTGGCTCATCGACCTCAGCGGTCTCTTCCGCTGCTGGCTC
>JBLHSI010000027.1:0-19806 GCA_047626655.1 Halioglobus sp. | reverse complement strand
ACAGCACATCGCCGAACAACGCGTCCGGATCCAAAACACCAAACACCGGACCGAGCAGCAAGCCTGTCACCAACAAAGGCAAAATAGCGGGGAGCTTTATGCGCCAAGCAAACCATTGGCATAGCAACCCCAGTAAGCCAATAAGACTGAGCATGAGTAAATCAGGTATAGGCATCATTCGGGTGTGGCGGCCTCAACAGCTCCAGTATGTTTTTGCAATAATACAGCAACGCTTCATATGCCAAAATGCCTTATGAGCGCAGTGCTTCTAAAAAAGATTCGGCATCGATGCCCTGCTCAAGCTCTTTTCGTTCAGCTTGGTGAATCATCGCAAGCAATTTTTCATTGGCAGGACAGGCAACGCCAACCTCTTTACCCGCTCGGATAAGAGCGCCATTAAGAAACTCTACTTCCGTTTGCTTGCCACCGCTTAAGTCCCACCACATAGAGGTTCGTACCGTGGGATCAACGGCGAGCATTTTTTGGCCGACAATGCGAAAGACACAATTTGGTAAAGACAGCACTTCTGGCACCCAGTGAGCAGGCAATGGAGTGACCTTAGGCAGCGAAATTTGCATTGCGTCCACTACCGCCAATAACTCTTTCATCAATAGGGCAATCACTAGGCGATAATTGCGTTGTTCGATCATCGTCTTGATGGGAACATCAGCCAGAGCGTTTACCCCATTGGCCAAATTAAGTTGCAGCTTGGCCCACAGTAAGGCCACGATATGGTCACAACTGTCGACCACCATTAGAGGGCTGTTAATCTCGGCTGCGATATCGCGCGCTATTTGCGGATAGTCATCCAACTCTTCTATTCCCAGGTGACCCTGAGAGCCTCGGTGCAAATGCCCTGGACTGGGCTCCGCAACATTAAACATGGCCATAACACGCATCACTTTGTTGGCGGGGAACCGATCTTTAACGATCTGCTCCGAGCCCAAACCGTTCTGTACACAAAAAATAATGGTGCTGGGCCCCACCAGCGCAGGCAACTCGGCCAAAGCACTTTCAACAGCCGTACACTTGACGGTTAACCACAGATAGTCGCAGGAATGGGATGACGGCGCGCCCGGTAATTTGTCGGCATCCACAAAGGAAACACTGTCGATAATGGCTTCGTGATCCTGGTAGTCGGTAAGTCTTAAGCCTGCGCTGAGTTTTTGCCGAACCGAAGGTCTTGCCACCAAGGCCACATTCAGGCCTTGGCTGATCATTGCTCCTGCGACAAAGCCTCCGATTAGACCGGCCCCGAATACCACGTGTTGTATCGAACTATTCGCCGTAATAGCTAATCACTCTTTGAGGCTTCAAACCAGCGATACACAACGCCGGCCAAAATTGCTCCTACAATAGGCGCCAACCAAAACAGCCAAAGCTGCGATATCGCCCAGTCTCCCTGAAACAATGCTACACCAGTACTTCGCGCCGGGTTAACCGAAGTGTTAGTGACAGGGATGCTAATGAGATGGATAAGGGTGAGGCCAAGCCCAATAGCAAGGGGAGCGAAACCGGCAGGCGCCCGCTTGTCGGTAGCGCCTAGAATAATCATAAGAAACATAAAGGTCATCACTACTTCGGTGACCAATGCAGCGGTTAAACTGTAGCCACCTGGTGAGTGTTCGCCATAGCCATTAGAGGCAAATCCTGCCGATGCATCAAAGCCTGCTTGGCCAGAGGCAATAGCATACAGTACCGCTGCACCTGCTATGCCACCGGCGACTTGCGCTACTATATAAGGCCCAAGCTCGCTACCGGGGAACCTGCCACCCGTCCAAAGGCCAAATGATACAGCCGGGTTCAAATGACATCCCGAAATGTGACCGATGGCATAGGCCATGGTTAATACGGTGAGACCGAAGGCGAGCGATACGCCCAACAAACCGATTCCCACATCTTGAAAATTCGCTGCGAGAACCGCGCTGCCACAACCTCCTAGCACCAGCCAGAAAGTACCGATAAACTCTGCACCCAGTTTCTTTGATAATGGCATTTGGACATCTCCTTGTTCCGTTACAAGCCAAGTTTTATGTGGCAATAGCTTAGCTCAATTTCATCATAAAAGCATAAATCGTGGCGGAAAACTCGCGCACCTGGCCCTCTAAGACGAGAACAACGGTTTTCGCATTGAGCAATACGCAACAGGACTATACAAACGACGCTGAGTGCCAATCCACTCACAGCGATAATTCCTCTAACGGGTATTTTCTAAAGATCTAGCAATAAACCCAGTAAGGGCAGAAATTGCATGGTGTAGGTTGCCTCGAAATGGGAAATACGCAGGTCACGACTGGAGCGCGAATCAACATAAAAGGCCGGCAATATGAACACCGTTACCGCCAACAACAACACGCTCATGCACTACATTCGATTGAATATGTTGAGGAGGGACCATCGGTTTTACTCGCCCATGGCTTGTTTCATTAATAGATAATAGGCCCGAGTGGCCTGCACCAGGTTCTCAATAGAGATTCGCTCATTAGTACCGTGAAAACCGGCGGAGTCCTCCTTCGTTAGCATCATATACTGAAAACGATAGGAGTCATCGGCTACCTTCAAATAGTGCTTTGAGTCAGTACCGGCGATTGTTAGTCCCGGGACAACGATAATGTCGCCAAATATTTGTCGGGCAACATGCGCTATCGCCTTATAGCCCTCACTGCTTCTGGATGACACACTCGAGGCCAATGTATACATACCATCATTCTTCAATTGTACAGCTACCCGATCGTCGTCAATGGCGGCGACTACATGGGCCAGCACACTCTCTGGCGTATCGCGCGGATGCAACCTAAAGTTGACCGTGGCACTTGCGGTTGGCGGAATAACATTACTTTTGATACCGGCACGCAACATAGTAGGAGCTGTAGTAGTTCGGATGAGCGCGTTGCTATAACTGTTCTTTGATAACTGCGTATTCATCATTCCACCAAACAGCCATTTATTAGCCATGAGAAACCGGGCACTAAAAGAACCTTCTTTAGCGACAGTCTCAAACATCTCAGCCGCAATGCCTTCTATCTCTCCAGGAAGTGGGTGCTGGCGCAACCTGACTAGCGCTTGAGCCAGAATATCAACTGAAACCTCAGCCTCAGGCAAAGAAGAATGCCCGCCCGCACTACTGGCAACTATCTCTAATGTAAGGCTGCCTTTCTCCGCCACATTAATTGAAGCGATGGGCTTATCAAAACCGGGGAGCATGTCACTGCTAAGGAACGAACCTTCATCGAGTGACCATGCCAGCTGCACATTATTGGACTTGAAATACCGAACAACATTCGCTGCACCATTGGGGCCACCTACTTCCTCATCGTGGCTGAAACTGAAATAAATAGTACGCTGCGGCACAAAACCTTCGTCGATGAGCTGCGTAGCCGCTTCCAACATTACAACCACGGCACTCTTGTCATCTAAAGTGCCTCTCCCCCACACATAACCATCGGCGATAGCACCGGAGAATGGCGGATGCTGCCAATTGTCTTCAGAACCGGGAACCACAGGAACAACATCATAGTGGGCGGTTAGCAATACCGGTTTTAGAGAGGCTTGTTCGCCCTGCCATTTGTAGAGCATTGTGTACTGCCCAAACATAGTTAACTCCATAGCCTGTTGTATGCCTGGGTAGGTATTGGCTACCCACTCAACAAACTTGGGGAATGGCACGTAGTCTTGAGTATCAGCATCGCCGGTAGATACCGTTTTAAATCGAATGGCTTCTACCATATGAGCGGTTATCTGCGCCTCGTTGACAACGACCGAAAAGAGATCGACTTTGACGCTTTCCTCAGGCGTAAATAGCAGGGCTCTTACTAGTAACACGCCCATCAGCAACAGCAGAACAAGCCCCAGCGCTTTCAATAGTTTTTTCACAGCCAATCTCCTAATTTAGCTTTCAAAAAAATTGAGCTCTATGGTGGTACCGGAAGGATCGCTGATAAACAGCTGTATTTGGCTAGTTTCTTTGCTTTCGAACCGAAAGAAATCAATACTGTTATTTTCCAGGGTCGAGATCATTTCAGTCAAGCCGCTGCATCGCAGAGCGATATGATCAAAAAATCCTGATTTCTCACCCTGCCGATTTGCATCTTCGAGTAAGTGAATCATGGGTTGATCACCCGAATATAACCAATAACCACTAACCACTAATACCACCAAACTCAGGTCGATAGCCCGGCTTAAGACCGAGCACGATGTCGTAGAAGCTCACAACTTCTCCAAGCACTTCTGCCGGCGCAGTAATGCCAATATGATGAATAAAGGGCTTGGGATCTCTCATATCGATACCTCCGACTTTTAATACAGGCGTTCTTTCTCATCATCCAAAACAAGCTCGTGCACAACATCGGCACTCACATCCAACTTGAGAGCATCTACCATGGTGTCGGCAAGACGAGGCAAACCCTCAAGACTTGGCCAGCCGTCCGTTTTCCAAAGCTTCGATCGAATCATACACTTTGAGCAGTGAAAAAACGCCTCTTTAACGTGAATCACAATGGCAAAATCTGGCGAGCGACCCCTAATGGCCATAGACTCTCGTAGCTCTTCGTCGCGCACTACTTGCGCCGTACCGCTCACCCGTAACGTTTCTGTTTTGCCTGGAATAAGGAAGATCAACCCAACGTTAGGGTTTTGCAGTATGTTCTCGATAGTGTCGGCTCGACGGTTTCCCGGACGGTCTGGAATCGCGAGTGTGTACTCGTCAATGACCTTCACAAAACCGGCAGGGTCGCCTTTAGGCGAGACATCCAGGTTGCCGTTGGCATCGGCTGAGGAAAGTATGATAAACGGCGAGCGACCAATGAACGCGTTGCAATGTTTGTCTAGCTCGGTAAGAGTCTTACCCAACACAACATCGATTGGTTCACCCATAATCTCACGAAGTTGCTCTCTGGATTCTATGGCACCCTTAAATTTGGCCATTTACTTCTCCGTATATTTGATAAGAAGATCTAGCATGCCATACTTTGGGTGTGACTTGGAAAGCGGTTATTCCGCATTTTTATAGATTTTTTAAACGGAACAGGGAATGCTTATGGCAGAGATGTTCATAACGGAGGTTAAGGTTTTGAAGCGTTTATATTTAGGCCTATTGGTACTATTTTTCACGGGATCCGCTATGGCTATAGAAGAACCAAAGTACACAGTACTCGAAAAGTCGGGCGAATTTGAGTTGCGTGCGTACAGCACTAACATTGTGGCGGAAACTCTCGTCTCAGGCTCAATGGATAACGCATCCAGTGCTGGATTTAGACTGATTGCGGATTATATTTTTGGCAATAACACGTCGACTACAGGTGGCAGTGAGAAAATTAGCATGACCGCACCCGTGACCATGGAGCCTAAATCAGAAAAAATCAGCATGACTGCCCCAGTCAGTATGGAGAAAACAGATGGACAATGGCGGGTACATTTTGTGATGCCCAGCCAATACACTCTAGATACGTTGCCTGCGCCTAATAACTTAGCGGTGACTCTGCGCGAGGTGCCTGCCAGCAATTATGCCGTGATCCGATTTTCTGGTCTTGCAGGTGAAAATAAAACCGCCAAAAAAACATCTGAGTTGATAGTATGGCTCGATAGCAGGGGTATTACTCCTATTGGTAAACCTGAACTTGCCCGTTACAATCCGCCTTGGACATTGCCATTTTTACGTCGTAACGAGGTTATGGTCGCGTATTAGCAATACGCTCGCTCGTTACAACAATATTAGTTTTTAGAGTCATAATTAGGGAAATAAATTGAAGAAAAAATCAATCTATACACATTTGGGCCATGCTGCGGGATCATTCATTGTATTGTCAGCAATGACGATACAAATGACCTTCGCTGAAAGTAATGAAGAGCTAGCCAAAAAATTATCCAACCCCATAGCATCGTTAATCAGCGTACCGTTGCAGCTCAACTATGATTCAGATATCGGGTCAAACGATAAGGGTGATCGCTATCAGCTGAATATTCAGCCCGTAATTCCGATATCACTGAATGATGAGTGGAACGTTATTTCCAGAACGATTCTGCCGGTTGTTTCTCAAGATGAGATTTTTCCTGGTGCTGGCAGCCAGTCAGGACTGGGTGATGTCGTGCAGAGCGTTTTCTTTTCTCCCAAGCAAGCCACCGAGAGTGGCTGGATATGGGGTGGCGGACCGGTACTTTTATTGCCTACGGCAACTGATGAATTGCTCGGATCTGAAAAATGGGGACTGGGGCCTACCGCCGTTGTACTTAAGCAAAGTGGCCAATGGACCTACGGCGCGCTAGCCAATCATATATGGTCAGTAGCGGGTGATGATAATCGAGCCGATATCAGCACTACTTTCTTACAACCCTTCGCGTCCTACACGACTAAAGACGCCATAACATTCGCGCTGAATACTGAATCAACTTACGACTGGGAGTCTGAACAGTGGGCTGTGCCAATCAATTTTACCGCAACCAAAGTCACCCAATTTGGGAACCAGCTTGTCAGCATAGGCGGTGGCTTGCGTTACTGGGCAACAAGCACAGACGGCGGTCCTGAAGGACTGGGGGTGCGCTTGCTATTTACTTTACTATTTCCAAAATAGTAGTAGCGAGCAGCCTTCAGGCGCGATTGAGGCTCTCCCTTTCCTAGCGTTGCACCCGAAGCAGCAATGGATCGTACACCCCTGCCTTCACCTCGGGAGCAGTTGTGATCGAGATGTGAAAGAGAAGCCATCCCCAACCCGTGCTAGTCACATTCACATTGATGTCGGCACCAGCCACTGAATTACCCCAAGGCGGGATAAAACCCCATTGCTGGTAGTAATTGACATGATATTGCGTCCCGAGAGGGAGTCTTGTCTCCGAATCAAGATCGACGTCGGAGTCATTCTCGATCGCATCTATATAAGCGGTAAAGACAATCTCAAAGTCACCGATTGAGGCCTGATTGGCCTGCAGTCGCTCGGTTAGATCGTAGAGAGACCCACCACCATGGCTAAACCCGTAGAGGGCCACCGATGTCACCCCACGATTTTGAACCGCATTCACGATTTCATCATACACCGCACCGGAGCCATCGCTCGCGACATTATTTTCGACATACATGTGCGAGTCATAGCCCTCTTTATGTAACGCTACAGCCAGCTCAGAGATGCCCTCATTTGGACCAAATACCGGGTCAGTCGGAAACTGAAATTCGCCGTGCAGGCCAACCACGACGCTGCTAAATGAGTAGAAGTGCACTTGGTCCGAGGCGAGCACCGCCTGGGTCTCGGTGTCTCGAAGCTCAAAAGTCAGGTCGGCTTCCCCACCTTCGGGACTCTCAACCCAGACCGATTGCACCGCAGCAACCCCTTCAATGGTCACTTCATCAAGCGCATCCAAGATAGCCAGCCCCTTGCTCGAACTAGCCCACACCCGCAGACTGCCATTGCTTCGCTTAAGTACGTAATGAGATCCCACTGGCGTAGCAGCCAGGTCGAATCGCAACTCAACTTCGATTAGATCGTTCTCGCCCGCCACCTCTGCGCCGTCTCGATCTGCTAAACCATCGCCATTGTCATCGTCGCCATTGATCCGAACTCCAGCCCCAATGGTCTGCTCGTCTACATCTAAAACGGCCCGACGTTGCAACGGAGAATTGTAGGTCTCACTCTGCGGCCGATAAGCCACCATATCAATGGCGGGCGGGGGCAGCGGATTATTCAACAACAGTCCCCAACCCTCTAGCGCACCGCTCGTGCCCGACCCCGCATCGATAACGGCCAACGTCCAGGTCCCCGCGATATCCTCACCCTCGAAAGCCGAAAGCGCCTCTTGGGGCTGGAAGAATCCTGCTATGGCGGGATCCGAACTATCGCAAGCATCATCAACTGCATGGGTGGCCATGTCATCAAGCACGGCATCAATATTACTGCCCGAACAACCCCAGTTGGAGCTGGGCACACCCGGCCTGTCAATCAGCACAACGCTAGTCCCGGTTTCCTCATGGGTGAGCGTTACCAATAGATCACCCACCCATCCATGACTCAAGATGACTGAAGCCTTAAGGTCAACAATGTCACCTGTTTTTGCAATTATCATCGAATGCGACGCTTCCGCGGACTCATCATCGGGAATCGGAAGGGGCGAACCCAGCTCCGCAATAAACTCACCAGAACCTATGGGAGGCAGCGGGCACATGATAAGCGGCACTGAAATGGGGTTGCCGGCCAATGCATCCAGTGTCATATGAATGGGCACCGGATCGGCGATCATTCCCGCGTGATCTACAACACTGAAAGGGCACATTTCCCCTATCTCAATATTGGTCGCACCAGGCCCGAGTTCTGCATTGTCGTATTTTACAACATCGACACCTAACGGCCCCTCGTCCCAGTGCCATACAAACTCATCGTTATTGGTATAGAACGCGTAATAGTCGATATCTCCAGGTGTCATATCATCGGCGTTGAGTTCTATGATGTAATCCGAGCCCGTCAGCATTTGGACGCAGGGAGCAACCTCCTCACAGGTGGCGTCAAACCCCTCGAATATTGGTCCAACCAACGGGATAGAATCGGTGCCGGTATTAGGTCCAGCCAAAGACACCAGCTTACCGACCGTCGCCTCACCGCCGAAAGATCTAACATAGGTTCGTGCAGCGATGGCCCCTTGCGAGTGCGCCACCAAATCAACCTGCGTGGCACCCGACCAATCCAGTACGTCATCGACAAAAATCTTCAATGCAATGGACGAAACAACGATATCGATACTGCCGGGGATCTCCCCGAGATCCTCCTGCCCCTTAAGCTCCAATACGCAGTGGGTATAACCTGCTGCGTCAATGGCGCTGCCTAGAAAGAGTTCATTGGCTATGGTGTAGCTACCGATGCCACCCACAATAATCACAGGGTTGCCGCCGTTGGGGCCAGCCACACAGGCTTCGGAAATAGGGGGGTTTGGTTTACAGCCAGCCAGTATAGCTAGTGACGACAATAGGCAGAGCAGTGCTCTAGTACGGAAACATATCATGATGATACTCCCTTTATTGTCGTCAAAAGTGTACTCGCCGTAAACATTAAAGTACAGCATAAAGGACTTGCCAGCCCCGCGCGCTTTGCTAAGCTCTGCTTCCTGTCTTTTACCTACTCTTTGAAAAGGAACTCTAATGAAACCAGAAACAATTGCACTGCATGTTGGTTACGACGGTGACCCCGCCACCAACGCGGCCACCACGCCCATCTACCAAACAACATCTTTCACGTTTGATAACACCCAACACGGTGCCGATCTCTTTAACCTGGCAGTACCGGGCTATATTTACAGCCGCATCATGAACCCCACCAATGCCGTGCTCGAAGCGCGCCTCGCTGCATTGGAAGGCGGTGTTGGTGCACTTGCGGTAGCATCAGGAATGGCTGCCATTCGCTATGCAATAGAAGCTATCGCTGAGGTGGGCAGTAATATCGTCAGCACCTCGCAATTATACGGTGGTACCTACAACCTGTTTGCACACACCTTTCCCCGTCAGGGCATAGAAACACGCTTTGCCGATGCCGACGATTTCGACACTGTTGCCTCCCTCATCGACGAAAATACCAAAGCTCTATTTTGCGAATCTATCGGTAACCCGGCGGGAAACATTGTCGATATCAAACGCTGGGCCGACATAGCTCATGCCGCGGGTGTACCCCTCATTGTAGACAACACCGTAGCGACACCTCTATTGTGCCCCGTTTTTGAGTATGGCGCCGATATCGCCGTGCACTCTCTCACTAAATACATTGGTGGCCACGGCACCACTGTTGGCGGCGCCATTGTCGATTCGGGCAAGTTTGACTGGGTGGCAAACAAAGACCGATTCCCCATCATGAACACACCAGACCCCTCTTACCATGGAGTGGTCTATACCGAAGCGTTGGGCGAAGCTGCTTATATAGGCCGTTGTCGCGTAGTTCCACTGCGCAACACCGGCGCAGCGTTGTCAGCCACGGCTGCATTTCAAATCATGCAGGGGCTAGAAACACTTGCACTGCGTATGGAGCGCCATTGTGAGAATGCGGAAAAAGTCGCGGCACATCTGCAACAGCACCCGCAAGTAAGCTGGGTAAACTACGCCGTTCTGCCGGATAGCCCACACCATGAAAATAGCAAAAAGTTCTGTGGCGGTAAGGCCGCTGGCATTCTTAGCTTTGGCATTGATGGCGGCATAGAAGCGGGCACCCGGTTTATTGACGCCCTGCAATTGATTCTGCGCCTGGTAAATATTGGTGACGCAAAGTCATTGGCCTGCCACCCTGCGAGCACAACGCATCGCCAGCTCAATGAGGAAGAACTCAAGTCAGCAGGCGTATCGCAAGATATGGTAAGGCTGTCTATCGGCATTGAGCATATCGATGACATTCTGGCCGATATAGATCAGGCATTAGTCGCGGCAAAGAACGGCTAGCTCATTTCAAGGAGAGAAAGTTTACCCTGTGAATGATCATTTTTCACGGGGCGCTTTCTCCCCATGTTTGACGATCTCCGTAAAGGACACATCTAAAGAGATACCGTGTATGAATGGCGTAATGTTCAAGACTTGCCTACTGCTGATTTCATTACTGTTCACCACTATCTTGTGTTATCTGGTTATTCCGCCACTGATTGAAAACCCCAACATTATCGAAGCCCTTGCTGCAGGTTTCGTAAACCCATTTGCCGCTGGATACTCAACCGACGTTTTTTTCTGTTGGTTCGTCCTCGCGGTCTGGGTATGGTTTGAGGCATCTAACTTAGACGTGAAACACGGATGGGTGTGCTTAATACTGGGCGTTGTGCCAGGCGTAGCAGTCGGCTTTGCCCTCTACCTACTAATTAGGCAGTCACAGTTAAAGTCACAAGAGTCGATATTAAAATAGCCCAATGAGCCGCGCACAACTGCCACTACCTGTGTGCTCAGAACTTTAAAAGTGAGAATTCTATGAATAAAAAGACCCTTGTTCTAGCCGTGTTTTTCTTAGTCGCAGTATCCGGCTGCTCCAATAAAGAGATTTATGATGGGATTATTGTATGAGTAATGACCAACCGAAAAATGCATTACACGGCATTACGCTTGAGAAGGTGGTAACACGATTGATGGAGCACTATGGCTGGGATGGACTGGCTAACAAAGTCGATATAAATTGCTTTAAGAGCGACCCCTCTATCAAGTCATCACTCAAGTTTTTGCGCAAGACCGAGTGGGCGAGGAAGAAAGTAGAAGCTCTATATATCTCGACCTTTGAGAAACGGCACAAGCCAAGTCAACCTAGCCCTTGGGAGCGGGCTAAATCAGGCCCGGGCCGCTAAACCCCCACCCAGTCTTGTAGGTGTCCCTGCCGCATACTCGCTATCCCAGGCAACACTGTCTTTGGGGAACAACAATATAACCGTAGACCCCAGCTTAAAGCGGCCCATCTCCTCGCCTTTTTGCAAGGTCACTGTCTCAGGCAGTTTTTGATAATCGATACTGGCAGGCGCTTTTACTGGCGGCGCAACCTGGCCCGACCACACGGTTTCAATACCTGCCACTATCATCGCTCCCACCAGCACCATCGCCATGGGACCAAAGTCGGTATCGAAATAGCACACAAGGCGCTCATTCCTGGCAAATAAGCCATCAACGTTTTCAGCCGTCACTGTATTTACCGAAAACAACTCGCCGGGAATATAGCAAGTACCTGTCAATGTCCCGGTCACAGGCATGTGCACCCGGTGGTAGTCTCTGGGGGAAAGGTAGATTGTGGCAAACTGCCCATCTTCAAACTGTGCGGCTCGCTCTTCATCACCGCCGAGTAATTCACGGGTGGTGAATTTCTGGCCCTTGGCCTGAAAAATTCGACCCTGCGCAATGGCTCCCAGTTGACTAATAGCCCCATCGGCAGGGTTCACAATATCAGCATCAGCTATGGGCCGGGCACCGGCCGCCAGCGGACGAGTGAAGAATTCATTGAAGTTGACGTAGGTAATAGGGTCGGGTTGCTCCGCCTCCTCCATATTGACATCAAAATACTTCACAAATCGCTCGATAAGCACGTTTTTCAGCCACAATGGTGAACGCAGCTCAGCCAACCAACCGGTCATGCGCGACAGCAGGTGTTGCGGTACAATTTTTTGAAACAAAATAAATAGAGAATCCATAGCAGCTATTATAGCGCATTGATGTGGCTACAATCGAAGGTAAGTTCAAGGTTTTTTGCACTGGAAATGCTTTACTCTATCGACCGCTTACCGTCAGAATGCTTGAATCATCGGCTTTGATAACCCGCGGAGAGTTTAAATTGAACGTTTTATTTGATCTTGGCAATGTAGTGATCAACTGGGATACACAGAGTGTTGTCGAAACACTCGCGCTAACTAAGGCGCAGGCACAGCTAATGAAACGTGAATTGTTCGACCACAGCGATTGGGGCGAACTCGACCACGGTTTAGCGACCGAGCCCGAGGTGGTAGAGCGAGTCTGTAGGCGAACGAATTTTTCAGCGAACACCGTCAACGACGCTCTTCACGCCGCTAGAACCTCTTTGACACCGATATCGGAGTCCATTGCGTTAATGCGCGAGCTAAAAGATGCAGGCCTACCCATTTACTGTTTGTCCAATATGTCGATCGAGACTTACCAGCATATAAAAGACAAGATGGATTTTTTTGATTGTTTTGAAGGCATCGTTATTTCGGGTCAGGAAAAATGCATGAAGCCCAACGCAGCCATTTTTCGGCTCACTCTGGATCGATTTTCACTGCAAGCGAGCGACACATTTTTTATCGATGACTCAGAAGCGAACATCTCCTCCGCAACTAACTTGGGCATACCAAGCTACCAATTCAAGCGCACTGAATACTGTTACCAGTACCTTCGGGAGCGCCTGCTTTAGCCATAGCTTTAGAGGCACAGCAAGCATTTAGCCCACCTATTTCGGGCTCATTTTAGATACGAACCTATCTGCTCAAAGATTTTCTTCAGCAAACGCTGCCAATCGACTTCTGACAATACCATTGACATGCATTATCCCAGCATGCGGATACGCTTTACTTTTCTCTACCAAATAGGTCAAACCTGAGGTCAACGGCGAAATGTACTTATTGTCAATTTGGGCGAGGTTACCCAGTACAACAATTTTTGAATCGGCCCCGACCCTGCTAATCACTGATTTTAATTGAAACTGCGTGAGACCCTGAGCTTCATCGATAATGATGTAGGCATTATTGAAAGAGCGTCCGCGCATAAAATTAAGCGATTTAAACTGGATATTAGCCCGCTCTTTAACATAGTCGATACTGCCATTACAGGACTCATCGGTGCCGTGCAGTATTTCCAGATTATCGTCGAACGCAGCGAGCCAAGGGGCCATCTTTTCCTCTTCGGTACCAGGCAGAAAGCCAATTTCTTCAGCGATGGGTGGCGTAGATCTGGCAACAATGAGCTTGCTGTACTTACCCTGCTCCAATATGGCATGTAACCCATAGGCCAAAGCGAGTAGTGTCTTGCCGGAGCCGGCGGGTCCGGTCAATACGGTCATATCAGCATTGTCGTTATCCAGTAAACTCATGGCCATCGCCTGTTCCAGGTTGCGTGGCTTTAATCCCCAGAATTCCTTATGCATCAGATTGTCACGGCTGTCGCAGCGCAAATACACATAGTCGCTATCGATGCGTTTCACAAATGCCATAAACGCCAGGTCGTCGTAAACAAACATATTGGGGTAGGCATCGGGCAGCGACTTGCGCGGTATGCGGTGCAAGGTGCAGTCGTCTTCTCGCAGCGTATCCACCTCTGATATTGTCGACCAGAAATCTCCCTCGATGTTTCGGTATCCGCGAGCCAGCAGGTCGATGTCATCCAGCACTCGATCGCGGCGGTAGTCTTCCACATTCATCAAGCCTGATCCTTTGGCTTTGATACGCATATTAATATCTTTAGTCACCAGACAAACAAACTCGTCGGGGTTTTCACTTTGCAGGCGAAGGGCAACGTTAATGATTCGGTTATCGTTTGCTTGATCTTGATTGGTGTCGAGATAGGGTATATCCGAATTTTTTGCCAATAGTTGGTCAGCGTAGATAGCCAGCGTGCCACGCGGCCCCTCCAGCGTCGAACCGGGCACCTCTACCCCCTTCTGTATTTCTTGCGGCGAAGCGGAGTTAACCACCTTGTCTATCATTTGGATAGCAATGCGGGCCTCGCGACTAACGGTTTTATCCCGCCGATCTTTGATGTGGTCGAGTTCTTCTAATACGGTCATGGGAATGACCAGATGATGTTCATGAAAGGCAGTAACAGCGGTGGGATCGTGGAGCAGTACGTTCGTATCCAGAACATACGTTTTTTTAATCACAGGTTTTAGCTTCGTTTTTTCTACTCTTAAAGCAGAGCCTGATTCCATCGATATATCCTCGTTTGAGTAAACTGGACTTACTCCGATTATTGAGCTCATTTTTGCTCATGTCAATCAGTTGTAATTAAATGTGCTGTTAAAACTACTTAGCGTCCAGCATCGCTGACAGCGCCCTAATTTTCCGATAGGATGGGGGACTGTTTTTAAGAATAAGTTGCCTCTTTTCACATGCTCAATTTGGACACTCTAGCCCAGTTAAAGGGCCTCAAGTCTTCAATGGAGGCGGAGAAAGAACACGCTGAAGCCCTTATCAAAGGGACGCAGGCTCGTTATGGCTTTGCCGTACTGGATGACGGCCGTGAAATTTTTATCCCGCCGGATGAAATGCTCAAGGCTTTTCCGGAAGATCGAGTACAGGTGTGCATTCGTCCTGCCAAAGACAATAAGACTGTCGCCAACATTGAAAAGCTCATTAGCAGCCCTCTGGGCAACTTCACCGGTCGCTGCGTGCGTAAAGGTAATGCGGTGTTTGTGCAGCCCGACCTCGATCACCTGAGTCGCTGGTTGTTCATTCCTTCTCACGCCCGCAATGGCGTTAAAGAAGGGGACTACGTGCAATGCGCTGTACTGCGCCACCCGATAAAAGACGGCAGACCACAGGCCAAGGTGCTTTCGGTTACCGGCAACAAAAATACCGTGGGAATCGAAAATCTCTACACTCAGCAAAAATTTAGCCTACCCAACGAGTGGAGTCCAGAGGCTTTAGCCGACCTGGAGGAGAGCCTAGCCAATGCCAACCCGCTGGAGACAAGCCAGCGTCGCGACCTGACCGATTTAGAGTTTGTCACCATAGACTCCGCCAGAACCCAAGATATTGACGACGCACTGTATGCAGAAATCAGCGATGATGGCTGGACGCTCTATGTCGCCATAGCTGACCCCACCGCCTATATTGACACTAATTCTAACCTGTATCGGGATATCGCCAAGAGAGCGACATCGGTGTATTTTCACGGCGACATCATTCCCATGATGCCCGATCGTTTATCACAGGAAACTTGCGCTCTGTCGGAGGGTAACGACCGACCCGCCCTAGTGTGCAAAATATCGGTGAGTGACGCAGGCGATGTTGGCAACTTCGAATTTATAGAGGCCAAGGTACGCTCCCGCGCAAAATTGTCGTACTACGGTGTAGACCGCTATTTGTCCGGCGATTATGACGAACTAATGAGCCATGCGACCCCGCTAGAGGCGCTTTTGCAAGTTTACCGCGCGCTCCGTAAGTCACGCGAGAAACATGAATTGGTGATGGAAGATCGACGCGAGTATCGCTGGATTCTCAATGACAAAAAGCAAATCGACCATATAGAACCGTTTACTAAAATGTTGTCGCAAAAGCTGGTAGAAGAATGCATGGTCGCGGCCAATCGCTGCGCCGCGAGGTTCCTTAGCGAGCACAAATGCTCTGGCCCTTTTGTTAGCCACAAGGGCTTTCGGCCTGACAGACACGCCGAGGTCAAAAAGTTCCTGGAGATGCATGCGCCTGAATTAGCAGAACTGAATCTCAGCGACCGCAAGGATTACCGTAAGATCATGACAGTGCTGTCTAGCGCCGAACACGCTTTACCACTGCGCAATATGATGAACCGCTTACTCACGCGCGCCGTTGTGGTCAACAAACCCAGTCCACACATGGGCATGTCACTCGATGCTTATTCCAACTGCACGTCACCGCTGCGCAAGCATTTCGATTTTCTCGTGCACCTACAAATCAAATCAGCACTGCACGATGGCGCCGTTAACCTGGTTGATGAAGCGATGCTGGCAACGCTGTCCAAAAACCTGGCGCGCAGCCGCGGCGCGATGAACGAGTCTGAACGCTGGCTGGCTTGCAACTACCTGGAAAAACGATCACAGAAAAAAGACTCGGTGTTGAGCGCGACCATATCGCATATCAACAGCAGCGGTTTTAACGCTCGCTTCGATGATTCAGGCCTGGAAGGTTTTGTTGATCTTAGAAAAGACCCGGAGAAATTTAGCTTTGATAAGTGGACCGCTAGCCTAACCAGCACCAGCCGACGGTTTCAGCTGGGTCAGGCGGTAGACGTTAAATTGCTGGGGGTCGAGGCGATCGAACATCAGGTCCGACTGGGCTTGGTCGAAGCGTGTGGCCTAAAGCCATCTCAAGACGAACCTGAGACACCAGCTTAACCATTTCTTTTACGCCCAGTGCGCGCAGATAACGCCCCATATCGGTGTGGTTGTCTAAGGTCAGGTAGGGGTCTGCCGTGCGCAGGCCCTGAATAATCAGTGATTCGAGGTCTGTGTAATGGGCTTCGCCGCCAAAAATCAATTTGGTAAACGTATCTACGATTTCCATCTCGCTAACAGCGTAGTCCGGGCCCGCCCGGTGCCTGACACTCATATTGACACCTCATGTTGTTACTTTAGTGGCCTTCAAGCCAACTTCGATAGTAACTATTATGTGTTTCAACCTAATTATGGCGCAGAACTGATCGTTTTTTAGCCTAATTTCAGGAAATAAGTCGCAATTAGTGGCCCAAACAGGTCCGAAAGCCCTATTTGGGTCAACGATTTAGGTGCTAGAAAGAGGCGTTACCCGGGGTGCGTGGGAACGGGATGGCATCTCTGACATTGTCGATGCCGGTGACATAGGTGAGCAATCGCTCAAAGCCGAGACCGAAACCCGCATGAGGAACAGTGCCATAACGTCGCAAGTCGCGGTACCAGGACAGCTCTTCACGCAGATGAGCATCCATGCGCGAGTCCAGCACCGCCAACCGCTCTTCGCGCTGGCTGCCACCTATAATCTCGCCGATACCAGGCGCCAGAACATCCATGGCTGCCACCGTCTTGTCGTCGTCATTAAGTCGCATATAAAACGCCTTAATATCTTTTGGGTAATTCATAACAATCACTGGACGACCAATATGGGTCTCGGCCAAATAGCGTTCGTGTTCCGACGACATATCGATGCCCCACTCGACGGGAAACTCAAAATTCTCACCGCAATTTTTCAGAATATTGATGGCGTCGGTGTAATCCATTCGCTCAAAGTCGTTATCGATAAGCGCCCGAAGTCGATCTACCACAGTGGCGTCTATGCGCTGGGCGAAAAAAGCCATGTCATCTTCACGCTCTTCCAAAACGCGGGTAAACACATGCTTCAATAAACTCTCAGCCAAGTCGGCATTGTCGTCCAGGTTAGCAAAAGCTATTTCCGGTTCCACCATCCAAAATTCGGCAAGATGGCGACTGGTGTGAGAATTTTCAGCGCGAAAGGTCGGACCAAAAGAATAGACCTTACTCATGGCTAGGCAGTAAGACTCAAGCTCCAACTGACCCGAGACAGTCAAAAATGCCTCACCGCCAAAAAAATCCTGAGTAAAATCCACACCCTGCTGATCATTGCGGGGAATGTTGGCATAGTCGAGTGTGCTCACGCGGAACATCTCGCCGGCGCCCTCGCAGTCACTTCCGGTAATTATGGGGGTGTTAATCCAGTGAAAATCGTTGTCGTGGAAATAATTGTGAATAGCGTTGGCCAGTGTCGTACGAACCCTTGTGATGGCACCGAAGGTATTAGTACGCTGACGCAGATGTTGTTGAGTGCGCAGATATTCTAGGGTGTGGCGTTTTTTAGCGATTGGGTAGGATTCGGCGTCATCTACCCAGCCCATTACGTCCAACGCATTAGCTTGAATTTCGACACTTTGGCCCTTGCCCTGAGATTCCACCAATTCACCGCTCACGACAACCGAGCATCCGGCAGACAATTTCAGAACCTCAGATTGGTAATTGTCTAAATCTGACGGCACAACCGCCTGTATCGCATCAAACGCGGTGCCGTCGTGAATCGCCAGAAAAGAAATACCTGCTTTGGAGTCGCGCTTACTGCGCAACCAACCTTTTACGGTGACGTTGGTGCCGGTGGCGACACGCCCTTTTAGAGCAGAGGATATAGTGGTGAATTGACTCATGAAAAATCTCTTAACATTACTGTGGTTGTTTCCGAGCGACGCATAACAATTGGTTTAACGTGCCAGGCGGGTAATTTTACTGCCTTCGAAGGTCAAGTTATACATCAGGCCCCTATTAGAGAAAATAAAACCAATCACGGGTTCCTTGATGTTGCGAGTATTCACGTCTTTGCCGCCCCCTAGATTAATCACGGCGACGCTGGCATCTACCCCAACTTCCCATCCTTGGCTTTTCCGAAAACTCTTCAGCGCTTCCGGCGTCATAAACAAGATCACTTCGGTTTTAATCTGGGCTCCTATTTGCAGGCCAAATGAGGCGCCAACAGTGGAGTAGTAGGCCACGGGGGCACCCTTAATCAGTAGCTCGCCTTCGCCGTATTGACCACCTACCCCAAAGCCCATTTTTACGACATCGTGAAACACCAAAACGCCCGCCGCTTTGTCCAACAACTCACTGGCGTGATCAGAATGCTCACGCAGCTCAATCAGAGCTCGGCTAGTGCCCGCGTCAATAACGGCTTTAGAATCGGCCCACGCGGATTGTCCCAGCAGTAACGTGAGTAGTAAGGCGGTGCGTGCTAGCGGCTGAAATAGCGTTGTATAATGCATAGAGTAATCTCGGTTTAGAAGTTAAATGTCTGCCCTGCTAATTCCTCAGACAAACCCCAAAGTCGATCGGCGGCCGCATGATCTACCGCGTAGGATTCTACACCACCTGTCGATTTCGACGTAGCCGCATCAGCAATATAGCAATCCTCCAGGTATAGCCCACCCATCTTCTCTAGAAACGGGGTTGTTGCCGCCCAGATACTGGTGGCCGCGCCCTGCTCTACCGATTTGAAGGTAAAGGTTTCTCCCTCGGGCAGACTCGAGTTCAGCAGCGTGTAGTCATCCTCAACCATGTGACGACTTAATTCTGTCATGATGACACCAGGATGTACGGCAAAAGCACTCACTCCAAACTTGCCCAGCTTGTTATCGAGTCCTAGTGCAAATAGCGCGTTAGCGGTTTTTGACTGGCCATAAGCAGCCCATTTCTCATAGTCACGGCGCTCATAATTGGGGTCATCGAAATCAACATTCGAACGCCGGTGCCCAGCCGAACTCAAGCAGATCACTCTGGCACTTTGTCCTTCATTGGAGGCTGCCATTAGTGACGGTGCGAGCAGGCAACTCAGTAAGAAGTGACCCATGTGATTGGTACCAAACTGCATTTCAAAGCCCTGCGCAGTGCGACCCAAAGGACAGGCCATGACACCGGCATTGTTAAAAAGCAGGTTGATGCTCGGCATGTCTGCGACTATCTGCTGGGCGGCGTTACGCACACTGTCCAAATCAGCCAGATCCATAGTGGCGGTGGAAATCGATGCGCCGGGGTAGTCATCGCGCAATTGCTGCGCTACTGCCTCAACTTTTTCTTTATCTCGAGCAAGTAAAAGTACCGCGGCGCCGGCGATGGCAAGCGTACGAGCGGTCTCGACCCCCAAACCTGAGGACGCCCCGGT
>JBLHSI010000026.1:0-20132 GCA_047626655.1 Halioglobus sp. | reverse complement strand
CTTGGGGCGGCGAAGCCGTGTTTGGTTTGTACACACTGGGCGACCTAGGGTTTTCTGACTTTGCTGGTTCGGGCATTGTGCACATGGCCGGCGCTTCTGCGGCTCTGGCAGGCGTATTGCTACTAGGTGCTCGCAAAGGCAAATACAATGCGAATGGCTCGGTCAATGCCATACCCGGCGCGAACTTGCCGATGGCAACACTCGGTATGTTTATTTTGTGGATGGGCTGGTTTGGATTTAATGGTGGCTCGGTACTGGCTACTGCCACTGTAGAGTCGGCGAATGCTGTAGCGGTTGTGTTTATGAACACTAATGCAGCGGCGGCGGGTGGACTAGTTGCGGCATTATTGACTGCACGAGCGCTGTTCGGCAAAGCGGATCTCACGATGGCCCTCAACGGCGCACTGGCAGGCTTGGTGGCAATTACCGCTGAACCTTCAACACCAACGGCGTTGCAGGCAACTTTCTTTGGTGCGGCTGGCGGAGTCTTGGTAGTGTTCTCCATTATCGGTCTGGACAAGTTGAAAATAGACGATCCGGTCGGTGCGATATCGGTGCACGGTGTAGTCGGTCTGCTGGGCTTATTACTGGTACCTATCACCAATGGCGAAAATGCCTCTTTCAGCGGCCAGCTAATTGGTGCAGCGACCATCTTTGGTTGGGTCTTCCTAACGAGTCTGGCGACCTTTGGCATTATCAAGGCGGTCATGGGAATCCGGGTTACCGAAGAGGAAGAATACGATGGTGTTGATCTCTCAGAGTGCGGCATGGAAGCGTACCCCGAGTTTGTGAACAACTAACTATCCTGTAATCGGAGTGCTCGGAGAGGCTTAGTAGTCGCTTCGAAACTCGACTTAGGGTGAGTGGCCTCTATGGGGTCACTCTTTTAGCTCAACTGGAGACAGTTGGGCTTTTTTTTGTCTGTAGAGCTTATGGAGATAGTTAGCTTTCGCTGATGTCTTGCACGGAGCTATCGACACCTTGTTGAGTGTCGCGCAAGTGGGGATGCATGGGGGTGAGCTGGGTCTTACCTGAGTCGGCTTTTATGGCCTGCTGAATGGCCTCCAAGCGCCTACCGGCATTGGGATGTGTTTGGGTGAACTCCAGCCAACGTGCTGACGCTTGGTCTGCCTCCATAGCACGAAAAAATTCATCTGCACCGCCGACATGACCATAGTGTTCCCGCAAAATATTCAGCGCTCGCTGATCGGCGGCAGACTCCATTTCACGGGAGAATCCCAGCAAAGTTAAGGCACTGGTACTCGATAGAATACCGCCAGGCAATTGGTTGCCGGTAGAGCCGGTAACTACCGCTAAAAGCAGTTGTATCAATACACCGCGGCTGGCTGATTCTATGGGGTGGCGCAACTGAATATGCGCAATTTCATGGGCCATCACCATTGCCAGACCATTCTCGCTAGACACATCCCGGATTAAATCGTCGGTTATCACGATATGGCCGCCCAGGGTTGCATAGGCATTGGAGATATCCGCATCTACCCAGTGGAAAGTAAACCGATTGGCGGGTATTTCCTTCTCCTGGGCGGCTTTGAGCAGTTTTTGACCCAATTCAACTAGAGCTGCCTGCGTGTTCTGATTGAGCGCGTTGCCAGCTTCACCCTCTATAAAATCATTGATTGAGGGGGCCAATTCCAATTCCCATTTGAAGGGGATATAAGAGGTTGTCAATTTGACCATTACACCGAGCATCACAACAGCGATCACCAGCGATATTGAAATGCCTATCAGGAGCGCAAAGAACTCCTTGAGTGGATGTTCCTCACTGGCGTTGATGCCCTCTGGAATCCGGGGGTTCTGCGCAGGTGTCGGGCTCATTAGGCGAGCTGATTAGGTGTATGCTTTAGTAGAGCAGTGCCGTAAGCGAATACTTCTACCGAGCCAATACCTCGGCCAGCACTGCCCGAGACGCGGCTGGTTTCAAATTTTGTATTGATGATGATCTTTGCTCCGCCGGCACGGGCCTGTTGCTGCATTCGCAGAACGGCCTCTCTTCGGGCGCGGTCCAGTAGCGATTCATAGGCCACTATATTGCCGCCAACGAGATTGCGCAGTCCAGCCACCACTGTTTTGAAGTAATCTACCGATATGACAACATTGCCGCAAACCAGGGTGGCGTCCGCCCAAGTATCTTGGGTGGGAGGGCGCCGACTCGTCAATACAACGATGTCCCGCAATTCATCTTCGCGTTTAAAAATACTGGTGTAGTGCTTTTTCTCGGCTCTGCGACCAAACCAGAAGCCGGTGAGTAATAAAAAGACAAAAATTCCCAGCTGTATTAGTGATTCCATGCTGATTTACTCTCCGATAATGTCTTCCACCACAACGGCGGTGCCATAGGCGAGAATCTCCGATGCGCCCGCAGCAATGGCCGATGTTGAAAATCGCACATTGATAACGGCATTGGCACCGAGGGCGCTGGCCTGCTCGCTCATGCGCGCTACCGCTTCTTCGCGCGACTCCTGCAGTAGTTCGGTGTAACTACTCAGTTCTCCGCCAAGCAGGTTTTTAAAGCTCGCCATGATGTCTTTACCTGCGTGCTTTGCGCGTACAGTGCTACCCTGCACCATCCCCAAATGGTCGAGTACTCGTTTGTTGGGCACTACTTCGATATTGCTAATAAGCATTGTTTTCTCCTGTACCTGATGCGAAATAATAGAGTCTAATGCCAGCAGTCTAGCGGATTTTTCTGCGCGCGCTTGGTGAAATTGTCGGTTTTCTCCATCGGGTATCGCCATGGATACATTGGTAAAGGTCTGGGAGTCTGTCGCCAGAGCTTTTATTTCTTGCCATTCTCCCCAAGCCTTCCATAATGGTAGGCTGATCTTTCTTGGAGTTAGCGAACAATGAAACTGGTTACTGCCATTATCAAGCCGTTCAAAATGGACGACGTACGAGCTGCACTATCCGATATCGGCGTACAGGGCATCACTGTCACGGAAGTCAAAGGTTTCGGCCGTCAGCGTGGTCACACAGAACTGTACCGCGGCGCAGAGTATGTCGTAGATTTTTTACCCAAATTAAAGTTGGAAGTGGCTGTTGGAGACGATCAGGTTGAGGCCACCATTGAGGCGGTAATATCGGCGGCGAATACGGGTAAGATCGGTGATGGCAAGATATTTGTTTCGCCATTGGAACAGGTCATACGTATTCGTACTGGCGAAACTGGCGAAGATGCTATTTAGCGCCAGCGCCAAAAATACTGGCGATCGCCGCTGGTAATTGCTTGAGGTTATCGATTTCTCTGTCGGCGGGTTTACCCGCCGCCCAATCTTCTCCCGACGAATTCATCCACACTGTGCGTATCCCTAGAGCCTGAGCGCCCTGGACATCGTGTTCAGGGCTGTCTCCCACGTGTATTACCTCGTGTGCAGCCGCACCCGTGGCGTCCATGGCGGCGAGAAACATATCGGGAGCGGGCTTGCTCGCCCCCACATGTTCCGACAGCAGAGAAAACTCGAAGAACTCGCCGGCCTCGGTCTTATAGATATCGGCGTTGCCGTTAGTCAGCGCACCAATCCTGTAGTGAATGGCGAGCTCTCTCAACACGCTCAGCGCTTCATCATAAAAAACGACGGCCTGGCGGTGTTGCATAAATATAGCAAAAGCATGCTGCGCCCCCTCGCGCGCATCGCTTTCGCCGTAACCGGCGGCCAGTTGCAGCTCATATAGCATTTGAATTCTCATGTCGCTCAGGTGATGTGAGAGCTGGGGGTGTCGTTTCCATACCGATTTTTTGAATTCCCAGATCTCCTCATCGGTGTATCGTTCCATCGCTGCGGGACGATGCTCTAATAACCATTCTCGCTGAGCGTGTTCTGCCTTGATTAAGGGTGGCTCAACATCCCACAGGGTATTGTCCAGATCAAAGGTAATGAGTTTTTTTATTGCGCCCATATCAGCTCTTCTTATCTCTTTTAGCTCGTGGGTGGGCCGAGTCGTATACCTTGGCCAAATGTTGGAAATCTAGGTGGGTATAAATTTGGGTAGTAGAGATATTCGCATGCCCCAGTAATTCTTGCACCGCACGTAGATCCCCGCTCGACTCCAGCATGTGACTGGCGAACGAATGGCGCAACATATGAGGGTGAACATCTTGATGCATACCGGACTTCCTGCCTTGCAGTTTCAACCTGGCCTGAATGTTGCGCACACTGATTCTCGTGCCTCGAGCACTAATAAATAGTGCGGGTACTGGCGCTTCTGTTGATAGCAGTTCTCCTCTAACGGCCAACCACTTATCTATCGCTTTGAGGGCAACAGTTCCGACCGGCAGGGTGCGGGCTTTGTTGCCCTTGCCTGTGACAGTTACCAGCTGAGAATCTTTATCGATGTCGCCAATATCGATGGCTACTAATTCAGCGAGACGCAACCCAGAGGAGTAAAAAAGCTCTGCTATCGCGCTGTCCCGGACGGCAGTGACAGAGTCTCCTGTAAAGGCTAGATATTGGTCGACTTGATCGGCGTCCATGGTCTTGGGTAGTTTGCGCGATCCGCGAGGTGCTTGTACCGCAGTGGCAGGGTTGTGACGCTGGTTTTGGATGCGACCCAAATAGTTAAAGAATGAGCGACATGAAGACAGGTGTCGCTGAATACTGCTGGCAGCGAGACCTTTGCGATGTAGTTGGGCCGCCCATTGGCGTATGTCATGCTCAGCTATTTTGCTGGCCGCGTGAATTTTGCGCGCTTTGCTAAACTCGATCAACGACACAAGGTCGCGTCGATATCCTGATATTGTGTGATGCGACAGCTGTCTCACATCGCGAAGGTAGTCGAGGAACTCTTGAGCCGAGTAGGCCAGCTCGGATAAACCCAGCTCAGATTCGGCCATGATGCGCTGCTATTGCCGCTCGAATCGTGGTATGAGACGAACAACCACATCGGCAATTTGGCTTAGAAATAGTGTACCCACAGTGTTGTTGTAGTGATTTGGATCTGAGCTTCCCACCGCAATGAGGCCGAGTTTAACATCGCCATCAAGGGGCATCACCGCGGCCGAACCCGCATCGCCGATACCGGGAAACAGATAGCTTAACGCCTCTTTACGCAAACTGCCGCAGACCGGCTTGCCGCCTCGTAACAATGCACCTAGTTCAGCTTTAGCCGTGTCGGCAGGCTCCACCCGGCAGCTATCGGTGACATCTTGGTAGTCGCCAAACAAGATCATGGCAGAATTCTCCACACCAAAGTCGGTGGTCATGGCGTGGTGATAGGCGGCATAAAGAGCGTGCAAAGAGTCTGCTTCCAATAAGCTCAGAACCAGTTTGCGCGATTTCTCAAACAGCTTATCGTTGTCTTTTGCAGTAGCGGTAAGCGCTTTCAAACGATGGCGCATCTCTACATTTTTTTCGCGCAGTACCTTGACTTGTTTTTCTACCAAAGACACAGCGCTACCGGATGCGTGTGGAACGTGCAGGCAATCTAGAATGTCAGGATTACGCTGCAGAAAGTCGTCATTGACGGTGAGGTAATCTCGCACCATATCGTCGGTCACAGTAGACTCTGGAGTGTGCGCTGTCTGTTCTTTCTTGACTGCCATTATTGTTTTCCTTTAGCGGACTAAATGAGAATGTTGCCTTCGAACACGATGGCGGTGGGACCAACCATCATCACAGGGTGCCCCTCACCGGCCCAGGATATGAGTAGCTTACCTCCGGGTAGGTTCACTGTCACGGTTTCCTGCAGCCAACCTCGGCTTATTCCGTATACCACTGCAGCGCAGGCTCCCGTGCCACAGGCGAGTGTCTCGCCTACGCCTCGCTCGTAGACCCGCAAGCCGATCTCGGTTTTAGATACAATCTGGACAAAACCTGCATTGGTGCGCTGCGGGAAATCGGTGTGCGACACAATTAAAGGCCCCAACGCTTCAACCGCTGCTGTTGCGACGTTATCAACCCGGTAAATCGCGTGCGGATTGCCCATCGACACGGCGCCAATCTCCAGCGACTGATGCTCAATAGTAAGCGAATAGAACGGCTGCCGTGCGCTTGCGGTATAGGGAATATCGACCGGCTCGAAAATGGGTGCACCCATATTGACCTCAACCTGGCCCTTCTCGAGAATGTCCAGTTGCAGTCGCCCCCCCCCGGTCTCGACACTGATGGAGTGCTTGTGGGTGAGACGCTTCTCCTGTACAAATCTGGCAAAACAGCGTGCTCCATTGCCGCACTGTTCGACTTCTTCGCCGTCGGCGTTGTAGATCCGGTAGCGAAAATCGACATCGGCACTGGTCGGAGGTTCAACGACTAATACCTGATCACAACCAATGCCTGTGCGTCGATTGGCCAAATGGCGAATGTGTCGGGGTTGCAACAGACCTTTTTGACTGATTAGGTCGATGACGACGAAGTCGTTGCCGGCTCCGTGCATCTTGGTGAATTTCAGTTGCATCACTGTGTTGGTCTCTTGGAATTAGAGGCTGCGCCTCAACTGGGCAGTCGACTTTCTGTCGCCATTATATCAGCTATAGATTCGCGCTTGCGGGCGACGTGGACATTGTGCCCATCGACGATTAGTTCACAGGCGCGACCACGGCTATTGTAGTTAGAGCTCATGGTGAAACCATAGGCGCCCGCGCCAAACACCGCGAGCAGATCTCCTCTGGCTGGGCTCAGCTGTCGATCTTTGCCGAGAAAGTCAGCTGTTTCACAGACGGGGCCTACAACGTCCCACTGGGCGGTCTTCCTGTCTCGATGCTCTGTCACTGGCTTGATATCTAGCCATGCCTGGTAGAGCGCGGGGCGTATCATGTCGTTCATTGCCGCATCGACGATAGCGAAATTGTGATCGGGAGTAGATTTCAAGTATTCGACGGTCGTCACCAGTAAACCGGCATTGCCAGCAATGGAGCGCCCGGGCTCTAACACCAGTTGCAGGTCTCGTCCGCCAATCTCTTCTCGAATTGCCCCTATGTAGTCGGCGATGGAGGGCGGGTTCTCATCTTTGTAGCGCACGCCAAGTCCACCGCCCAAATCGAGGTGTCGTATTACAATACCTTGAGTCTCCAAGGTGTCGATGACTGCCAGCAAACGCTGTAGAGCGGCGATAAAAGGGCCGATTTCGGTAAGCTGTGAACCTATATGGCAGTCTAGGCCGATCACGTCGATATGGGGTAGCTGTGTGGCTCGCTGGTAAACGAATAGGGCTTCATCAACGGTGACGCCAAATTTGTTTTCGCGCAAACCAGTAGAAATATAGGGGTGAGTCTTTGCATCGACATCTGGATTTACCCTTACCGATACCGGAGCGACTAAGCCCAGACCTTCGGCAACTTCATTGAGCACTTCCAATTCGGCCGCAGATTCCAGATTGAAACAGTGTATTCCCAGCTTTAGCGCTGCGGCCATTTCTGTGGGTTTTTTAGCAACGCCGGAAAAGACAATTTTCGCCGGGTCGCCACCCGCGGCGATAACACGCTGCAGCTCACCTTCGGAGACGATGTCAAAACCGGCTCCTTGTCTGGCTAGAATATCCAATACAGCCAGATTTGAGTTAGCTTTGACGGCATAGCATACAAGGTGATCGGTGCCACTGAGGGCCTCGCGATATTGGTTAAACGTGGCCTCTAGTGCCGCCTTGGAGTAGATATAGCAGGGCGTGCCGTGGTCTCGTGCAATGGCTTCAATCGCCGTGTCTTCGGCGTAGAGAGTACCATCTCGATAGAGGAAAGGTTGCATGAGCAAGTCTCGATTAGGAGTTAAGGTGCGTTGGGGGCCAGCAGTGGTGCAGCAATGTCTGTTGCGACATCAGGCGTAGGTAAAGGTTCTTCGGGCTGAAACAATGGACCCATCTGGCCGCAGCCGGTTAGCAGCAATGGAAAAATCAAAAGAGCGATGCGGACAGCGGTGGTCAGGGGTGGCATGGAATGTTTCCGAACAGCAAAAAAAGTGATTATACCGTCCGGTGGCATCGGGTGCGAGCAGTCCGTATGATTCAATGCCATTGAAGCTCGGGTTAGTCTAATACTCGAGTGTGGCGAAATTGCACAGGAGAAAAAATGAACGCTCACAGAGGTTTATCGTTGCAGGTGGTAGCGGGTATCTGTTGCAGCTTTACAGGGATCACTGTCGCGGCTGCCAGCGAGCCATTGTATGTCAAGAATCTCAGCCCGGTGTCTGCGCTTTATGGCTTACCCTCCCAGCGAAATGCGCAATCCCAGCAGGCCGGTAGTTTCGCTCTGGCGCTACATAACTCAATTGCCAATCACTATATACTCGAAGTCGATGGGCCAGAGCAGGCTAATATTGATGGTGAGACAGTACGCATCGCATTTGAGATGCGCTACGGGCTTGCCGATAACTGGGACGTTCAAGTTGAATTGCCCTGGGTTCACTACAGTGGTGGGCATTTAGACAGCGCTATAGAAAGTTGGCACGACCTGTGGGGTATGCCAGATGGTGGGCGGCCAGGCGTAGCTCGAGATATTTTAAACATAGGCTACAGCGGGCCCGAGTCAGCGTTTTCACTGGCAGACAAGGCGTCGGGTCTGGGAGATGTTAGCGTGGCTGTTAGCCACAGTTTCTACAGCGGCGAAAATGCCACGGCCAGCGCGGTGCTGGGCTATAAATTTGCCAGCGGCGATCAAGACGACCTGCTGGGCAGTGGTGAGGACGATATTTTTTTCGCACTGCGTTTTTCTGGCGCACCTTCAGTGGGTTCGTCCTTACTGTGGCATGGGCAGGCTGGTTATATACTGGCCGGAGAAGCTGATGTTCTGGGCGATTCTCAAAATACCCATTTGTGGTTTGCAGGTGTCAGTATGGATTGGCGAGTGGCCCGCCATTTTTCCCTTTTTGCGCAGCTCGATATGCATAGTGCGCCAGCCGATAGTGCATTGACCGCAATTGGCGAAGACGCCTATTTGGGCTCTTTAGGTGGGCGCTGGACGCCGTCCGAAAACTGGTCGTTAGACTTTAGTTTTACCGAAGATCTGCAAGTTGATACAGCGCCAGATATTACCTTTCAGGCCTCGCTGCGTTACACTCCGGGCGTCTCACGCTGATACTCTATAGTCACTGTAAATATAGCCTTAGCTTGCATGTTATCTGATAAAGCGGCCACAATGCTGGCACTTTGGCTGCGCTCAACCGAGCGCGGATGATGGAGATCGTATGGTATGGCTGACTCAATAGATCCCACCACTGACAAAGGTTCTGCACCGCCGCCGCGCTGGGTGCTAAAAACCTACACGCGGGTCAACGTATTTGTCTATCGCCTGACGGGTGGGCGCTTGATGAATACATTGGCCGGCCTGCCCATTGTTCTAGTGAAAATGAAAGGGGCCAAATCAGGAAAAATGAAAACCATTCCTTTGATGTATGTGCCGCATGAAAAAGGCGTGGTGTTAGTCGCGTCGCAAGGTGGGGCGCCTAAACATCCGGTGTGGTATCACAATCTAGTGAAAAATCCGCAGATTGAAGTGACCCAGGGCGGCACACGTAGAGCGTTAACTGCCAGGCGGGTGAGCGACGAGGAAAAGGCCGAGCTGTGGCCAACCTGCGTTAAATATTACCCACCTTTTCAGCAGTATCAAAACCGAACAGAGAGAAATATCCCTGTTTTTCTGTGTGAATAGAGACGTTCTATCGCGTCTCAAGTAACGCCATAGCGCGGATAGCGGCGGCACTGACCTGCGCTGGAGCGGTACCTCCAATATGGTCACGCGCTGCGATTGAGCCCTCAAGTGTTAGGACATCATAAACATCCGCGTTGATGTCAGAGCAAAAGCTTTGCAGGGTGGGCAGTTCCATGTCTGCTAGATCCAGTCCACTCTCAACACCGTGGGCAACGGCCTTACCAACTACTTCGTGGGCATCCCGAAAAGGTAGTCCCTGGCCGACTAAATAATCAGCCAGGTCGGTTGCGGTGGAAAATCCACTTCTTGCCGCTTCGCGCATTTGGTCTAGGCGTGGTCTCACAGCGGGTACCATGTCAGCGAAAGCGCGCAGACAATCAAGTACCGTATCAAGGGTATCGAACAGTGGCTCCTTGTCTTCTTGATTGTCTTTGTTATAGGCCAGTGGCTGACTTTTCATCAAGGTTAAAAGGGATACGAGGTGCCCGTTAACCCGCCCTACTTTGCCTCGCACTAGCTCGGGTACGTCGGGATTCTTTTTTTGTGGCATGATCGATGAGCCCGTGCAAAATCGATCGGGCAATTCGACAAAATTAAATTGCGCAGAACTCCACAGTACCAGCTCCTCCGACATACGTGACAAATGCGTCATCAGCTGCGCGGCAAAGGCGCAAAACTCAATAGCAAAGTCGCGATCAGACACCGAATCCAGCGAGTTTTCGGTGGGCTTGTCAAAACCAAGTGCCGCCGCAGTTTGAGCTCGATCGATAGGATAGGTCGTGCCAGCCAGGGCGGCTGCGCCCAGAGGGGATTGATTCATTCGTCTGCGGCAATCCATGAGTCTGCCGTGGTCGCGTTCCAGCATTTCATTCCAAGCCAACAGATGATGACCAAAAGAGACCGGTTGTGCCGTTTGCAGGTGAGTAAAGCCGGGCATTATAGTGTTGGTATTGCTGCTCGCCAGGCCGATAATGCCGGTCTGTAATCGCGTAAGTTCGGTGGCGACAAGGTCAATGCCAGAGCGCAGGAAAAGGCGTATGTCGGTTGCCACCTGATCGTTACGTGATCGCCCCGTATGCAGCTTTTTACCGCTCACGCCGATCAATTCGGTCAGGCGAGCCTCGATGTTCATGTGCACATCTTCCAGCGCAATTGACCATTCAAACGTGCCGTTGGCAATTTCTTGTTCCACCAGCGTTAGTCCTGACTGGATTTCAGCCAATTCTTGTTCGCTGAGCACGCCCACAGCGCATAGCATGTGGGCGTGCGCGCGTGAGCCTGCGATATCTTCAGAGGCCATGCGTTGATCAAAATTAACCGAAGCGGTAAATCGCTGAACGAAGCTGTCTGTCGCCTCACTAAATCTGCCGCCCCATAATTTACTGGTATCTTGCTTGTCGCTCATGGCGTTCCATGTCCTGCTGTTAAAGATGTTGCGATTAAAAAACAGCAGTATACCAGCTAACAGGTTGTGGGAGAGGCTCTGCTCGGACTATCGCTGCCGGCGGCAGTGCCTGTTATAATTGCGGGACTTTATTGAGGTTCGAAAGAATGCCAGATGTAATAACGATTGCCACTCGAGAGAGTCCTCTGGCGATGTGGCAAGCAGAATTTGTGCAGTCCGCCCTGCAGCAGGCGCACCCCAACCTCATTGTCAAATTACTGGGGATGACGTCACGGGGAGATCAATTGTTGGATGTTCCCTTGGCGAAAGTGGGTGGCAAAGGCCTGTTTGTTAAGGAGCTGGAAACCGCATTACTCGACCGCAAGGCTGATATCGCTGTGCACTCGATGAAAGATGTGCCTATGGAGTTTCCTGCCGGTTTGGGCCTGGGCGTTATTTGTGAGCGCGAAGACCCCAGAGATGCTTTTGTCAGTAATCGCTATGAAAAATTGAGCGAGCTGCCGGCCGGCGCGGTAGTGGGGACGTCGAGCTTGCGGCGCGAATGCCAGTTGCGAGAACAACGTCCTGACCTGCAGGTTAATTTCTTGCGTGGCAACGTCAACACTCGTCTGCGCAAGCTCGACGAAGGTCAGTACGACGCGATTATCCTGGCCGCTGCTGGATTGCTGCGGTTGGGTTTTTCACAGCGTATTAAACAGAGTATGTCGGTAGAAGAATCTCTGCCGGCCGGCGGCCAGGGGGCGGTAGGTATAGAGCTGCGCAGTGATGATGAGCACACCTTGAAGTTGGTGTCAGTTTTACAACATGGGCCCACTGCTGCGCGTGTCGCCTGTGAACGTGCGCTCAACCTTCATCTGCAAGGCGGCTGTCAGGTTCCGATTGCCTCTTATGCAGAGCTAGAGAATGAAGGTCAGGTGTTGTGGCTAAGAGCTCTAGTAGGCAAGCCTGACGGCAGTGTGATTTTGCGAGCTGAAGGACGCGCCGAGCGCGGCGAAGCTGAACAATTGGGTAAATCTATCGCGCAGGCATTATTAGACCAGGGCGCCGCCGCAATTTTGGCAGAGGTCTATGCCACATAAGGGCGCGATTTTGGTGACCCGTCCCGCGGGTCAGGCTGGGGAATTGGTTGCGCTCTTAAATGACCGGGGCTATCCAGCTTATGGGCAACCGCTGTTAGAGCTGGAGGGTTTAGTGGCGCTGTCGTTCGAGGCCAAACAGTATTTGGCAGTTCTTCATCTGTACCGGCATATTATTTTTGTGAGTGGCAATGCCGTTGATTTTGGTATGAAATACATTACCGAACAGGCGGAGACATTTGCCGGTTCCAGTAATATCTACGCCATAGGCGACACTACGGCAGCCAAATTGGCTCAACATGGTATACACGCCGCATCAGCTGGCCCGAAAATGACCAGTGAGGGCCTGCTGGAGAATGATCAGCTGCAGACTTTAGCTGGCCAGCGTGTACTCATTGTCAAAGGTGAGGGGGGGCGTCAAAAACTGCGCACTATTTTGATGCAGCGCGGTGCTGAGGTTGATCAGCTTTCCTGTTACAAGCGCAAGTGTCCCGCTCTAGTGGCAGGTGAGTTGGCAGAAAAAATTCGGCAATGGGATATTCGCACGATCATGCTGAGCAGCGGCGAGGGATTGTGTAACTTGTTGACGTTGCTTAGCCCGTCAGAAACTATTAAGTTATCAAGACTGCTGTTGATTGTGCCATCTGATCGAGTTGCGCGTTTGGCTCGCGAGGCGGGGTTTTTGTTGGTAAAAGTGGCGAACAACGCATCCAATGCAGCCATGCTCGACAGATTTGAACAATGCAGCTTAACGGCGGAGAAAATAGGTGAACGATAATAAAAAGGATGACGAGGTCGTGGCCGATAGTAAGCAGACAGAAGATACCCCGGTTGTTGCGAAAGTAGGCATTCAGAAGACGGTGACCAGGGAGCCTAAGGCTGCCTCGGGTAGTTCTTCATTGGTGGCCTGGCTGGCATTGTTGCTGGTGCTGGCCATCGCGGGAGCGGGGGTTTGGGGTGCAACCGAGTTACAGCGCCGCGAGCAGGGCCTCATGGCTAGAATGGCTAATTTAGAGTCCAGTGCGGCGGATGAAAATTCTCAATATGAGGATATGGCGCAGCGTGTGGAAAGCCGCCTTGCAGCTGAAAGCTCAAAGAGTGCGTCAAGCGCGGCGGCAATGGCAGCCACCAACAGTCAATTGGAGGCCCTTGACAGCCGTCTGTCCTCGCACGCCGAAGAATTGGCTCGGTTTGGCGCAACTGATAAGCAAGACTGGCTGCTGGCTGAAGCCCAGTATCTGTTGCGGTTAGCCAACCAGCGCCTAATTATGGCGGACGACCTGGTTGCCGCAAAAGCGCTATTAAGCAGTGCAGATCTGATACTGCTCAACTTGGAAGACGTAAGTCTGCATGCAGTTCGAGCTGCGGTAGCGGCCGATTTGGCCTCAATCAGAGCTGTTCCTGCAAGGGATATACAAGGCATGTACCTCGCTTTGGCCGCCTTGATAGAGCAGACAGACGGTCTGGTTATCTATGAGATGCCCATCATTGAGGCGCCCGAGGCATCGCCGCCAGCGGACACCTGGCAAGGCAGGTTACAGCAGGGTTATCGAGCCGCACTGCAAAAAATTTCGAATTATATTGTTATCGAACGCCGCGACATTCCGCTCGGTGCGCTCATGGAGCCTCAATGGGAGGGCTTGGTTCGGCAAAACTTACGTATGTTGCTGGAGCAGGCGCAGGTCGCCTTGTTGTCGGGCAATGAGGTTCTGTTTAAGGAGAGCTTACAGCGAGCCCAGTATTGGCTTGAGCAGCTATTTCAGGCCGATAACGCCGGGGTACAAGCGCTCAGTCAGGAAATTTCGGCTTTAGAATCTCGCAAGATATCGGTGCAGATACCGGATATCTCGAGGTCGCTGGTTGCTCTCGACGCAGCCCTAGACCAGCGGCGTCAAGCGGCAGGTGGTGAATAGCTTATGCGCCGGTTATTTTTTATTGTTCTAATCGCCCTGTTGGCGGGCGTGGGTCTAATTGCTCTAATCGAGACTGAGCCCGGTTATGTACTTATCGCTTTCAACAACTACACGGTGGAAACAAGTGTCTGGGTAGCATTATTTGTTTTGTTGATATTTACCGTGGCTGCTTACTTCTCGCTGCGCCTGATTCGCAAACTATTCACTGGCCAAAGCTCGTTAGTGGGATGGCTCGGGAGTCGTAAGTCAAACAAGGCGGCTCGCCAAACTACGTTGGGTCTGATCAGTTATATCGAGGGAAATTGGTTGAAATCCCGGCGCCAGTTGATCCGCGGGGCCAAGGGCAACGAGGCACCGCTGCTCAATTATCTAACCGCCGCCAGAGCCAGTTATCAGCTTAACGATATGGATAAGATGCGTGAATATCTGGGTAATGCCGAGGATTCCGAGGCGCAGGCGGGCATAGCTGTCGAGCTTACTCAGGCCGAGATGAAGTTGGATAACGGGCAGTACGAGCAAGCATTGGCCACTCTGGTAAGGGCCAAACGCAATGCAGGTAAACATCCCCACGTGCTCAAATTACTTCACAAAGCCTATTTGGGGCTAGAGGACTGGCCGAATCTAATCGCCCTAACGCCAGAGCTGAGAAAGCACAAAATATTGCCGTCAGATACATTGCGCGATATGGAAGAGAGCGCCTATTTGAAATTGCTGCAAAACAGTAGTTTAGTCAATGATGCCGCGTCGGCAGGGGCACTGCAAACACAATGGCAGCAGTTACCCGCTGAGCTGCGCAAGGATTCAAAGATGTGCAAAGCTTACGTCAATTTATTGATGAAAGTTGGAGCGGAAGCGGAAGCGGAAAAAGTGATTTTGCGCGCCATAAAAAAAGAGTGGGATCCCAGTCTTGTGCGCTTATACGGCATGCTTGAAAGCGGCAATACTGTGCGGCAACTCACTCAGGCAGAAAGTTGGTTGGCGGCGAATGAGCGCGATACAGAATTGCTACTATGTTTAGGTCGGTTAGCTGCACGCGATAGCCTATGGGGCAAAGCGCGAGATTATTTCGAGGCCAGCTACCGTTTGGAACACCGTTCAGAAACCTGTGCCGAGCTGGGTCGCTTACTTTATGGTCTTGGCGAAGAAAGAGCTGGAGCGGCTTATTTTCGCGAGGGACTGCTGGCGCGTGAAGCCGCGCTGCCTGCGCTACCTATGCCAGACCAAGCGGTTGCGCGCTCTCACCGATTAGCCCGAGACTAGGTCAGCTCAAACTAGAGCTCTATCCCCAGTTCCTGCCACATATCATCCACACGCTGCTTAACCGATTCATCCATGCTGATGGGTCGGCCCCACTCGCGGGTTGTTTCACCCTCCCATTTACTGGTGGCGTCAAAGCCTACTTTTGAGCCCAGGCCTGGCACGGGTGAGGCGAAGTCCAGATAATCAATAGGCGTGTTTTCGATAAACACCGAATCTCGCTGGGGGTCCATACGTGTGGTCATCGCCCAAATTACATCTTTCCAATCGCGCGCGTTCACATCTTCGTCAGTGACAATCACAAACTTGGTATACATAAATTGGCGCAGGAAAGACCACGCGCCCAGCATCACCCGTTTTGCATGTCCCGGGTACTCTTTGCGCATGGTGATGATCGCAAGGCGATAGGAACAGCCTTCCGGCGGTAGATAGAAATCGACAATTTCGGGAAACTGTTTTTGTAAAATGGGAATGAATACTTCATTGAGCGCCATGCCCAAAATAGCCGGTTCATCCGGTGGTCGGCCCGTATACGTACTGTGATAGATGGGCGACTCTCGATGCGTGATTGCTTCGACCGTGAATACTGGGAAGCTCTCTACTTCATTGTAGTAACCGGTGTGATCCCCAAACGGGCCTTCATCGGCCATCTCGCCGGGCTCGAGATACCCTTCTAGGATATATTCAGCGGTGGCGGGCACTTGCAGCTTATTCTCGCGACATACCTCAGTTATGCAGTCGGCAACTTCTGTTTTGCTGCCCCGCAGCAAGCCGGCAAAGGCATATTCTGAAATTGAATCGGGGATGGGGGTCACCGCACCCAGTGTCGTGGCAGGGTCAGCGCCCAGTGCCACCGCAACCGGATAGCGCTTGCCGGGATTTTTTAGTTGCCAGTCGCGAAAATCCAGAGCGCCGCCGCGGTGCGACAGCCAGCGCATGATGAGCTTGTTACGCCCCAGCAACTGCATGCGATAAATACCGAGATTTTGCCGTTCTTTGTTAGGCCCACGAGTAATGACTAGGGGCCAGGTAATGAGCGGAGCGACATCTTCCGGCCAGCATTTTTGGATAGGCAGGGTGCGCAAATCGACATCGTCGCCCCGTTTTACATGGTATTGGCAGGGCGGCTTCTTGACGAGCTTCGAGCCCATATTCAGCACTTGCTTTAGCAGGGGTGCTTTTTCCCACACATCTCGCAGTCCTTTGGGTGGATCGGGCTGGCGTAAATAGGCGAGAATTTCGCCAATGCCGCGCAGCGCAGCAACGTCCTCTGCGCCCATACCCAGGGCGACACGTAACTCGGTGCCAAACAGGTTGGCAAGCACAGGTGTGTTAAAGCCCTTGGGGTTTTCAAATAGGAGTGCAGGTCCACCGGCGCGCAATGTGCGGTCGGCGATTTCAGTCATCTCCAGGTGCGGGTCGACCTCGGCTGTAATGCGCTTTAGTTCGCCGCGTTTTTCAAGAGCGGCGATAAAGTCTCTCAGGTCGGTATATTTCACGCAGGGGCCCTCAAGGGCGGAGGAGGTAAACTGTTCGCTACTTACGTTTCATAGATAAGAAGAATTCGGCATTGGTTTTGGTGTCTTTCAGGCGATCGAGTATGAATTCAATCGCGGCAAAATCTTCCATGCCGTGCAGTAGCTTGCGCAGGATCCACATACGTTGCAACTCATCGTCGGCGGTAAGTAGATCTTCTCGACGAGTACCTGAGCGGCGAATGTTAATAGCAGGATAGACACGCTTTTCGGCAATTTTACGGTCCAAATGCAGCTCCATATTACCGGTACCTTTGAACTCCTCGTAAATTACCTCGTCCATTTTTGATCCGGTATCGACCAGTGCGGTAGCGATAATCGACAGGCTGCCACCTTCCTCGATATTTCTGGCTGCGCCAAAAAAGCGTTTGGGCCGCTCCAGGGCATGCGCATCAACACCACCGGTTAATACTTTGCCTGAACTTGGAATAACGGTGTTGTAGGCACGTGCTAAGCGAGTAATGGAGTCGAGTAGGATGATAACGTCGCGTTTGTGCTCTACCAGTCGCTTGGCTTTTTCGATAACCATATCGGCTACCTGTACGTGCCGAGAGGGCGGTTCATCAAATGTGGAAGCAACCACTTCAGCGCCTCTAATACCCACCGATCGTTGCATCTCGGTGACTTCCTCAGGGCGTTCGTCGATCAATAACACAATAATGTCGCATTCCGGATTATTGCTGATGATCGCCTGGGCGATACTCTGCATCATTATTGTCTTACCCGCCTTCGGCGGCGCTACTAATAGTCCACGTTGACCTTTGCCTATTGGGGCCACCAGGTCAATGATTCGGCCGGTGAGATCTTCGGTGCTGCCATTGCCCACTTCTAACGTTAGGCGCTGATCGGGAAACAGTGGTGTCAGATTTTCGAATAAAATTTTGTGCTTGGAGTTCTCGGGTTTGCTGAAATTAACTTCCCCCACTTTTAACAGCGCAAAATAACGTTCGCTGTCCTTTGGTGGTCTAATTTTGCCGGTAATAGTGTCGCCTGTCCGCAAATTAAAACGTCGGATTTGGCTGGGAGACACGTAAATATCATCTGGGCCCGCCAGGTATGAACTGTCGGCCGAGCGCAGGAAGCCGAAGCCGTCCTGTAAGATTTCCAGGACACCATCGCCATAAATATCTTCGCCACCTTTGGCGTGACGCTTGAGTATCGCGAAGATAATATCTTGCTTGCGGGAGCGCGCCATATTATCTATGTGCATCTCCTTGGCTATATCAATGAGTTCTTGAGTCGGTTTTTTTTTCAGATCAGTTAGATTCATAAAGGATTCTAGGATGCTATTTTGAGGGGTGGTACACAGGTGAGTTTAGTTTAAGCGAAACTGATATTGATCAGAGTGCTGAACGATAGTTACAGGTGAAAATTGGTTTGCCATATAGACATGTCGGATTTAATCGCCAGATATCTTTGAGTTTTTTTCGGCAGCTGGGAGAATAAATGCGGCACGGGAATGTGCAAGTGACCGAAATGTAGCACGCTGTGAGGGTGCCGTCTATAGCTTTTTTAGGTCGAAAAGCTACAGGAGAACAGCGCCCGGCAATGCTCGGGCGCTATCGCAGTTAGATTGCTTCCTGCACAAACTCTGACAATTGAGTCTTGGACAGGGCGCCGACCTTAGTGGCTTCTGCGTTGCCGCCCTTAAAAACGATTAGGGTAGGAATGCCACGAATACCGAATTTCTGCGGGATATCGGGGTTGGCGTCCACGTCTACTTTGCAAACTTTTAGTTTGCCGTCGTATTCGGCAGCAATTTCTTCTAGCACTGGTGCAATCATCTTGCACGGCCCGCACCACTCGGCCCAAAAATCGACGAGTACCGGTGTGTCCGATTTAAGTACTTCTTCGTCAAAGCTACTGTCAGTAACGTGTACGATTTGATCGCTCATTGTATTCTCCTGAAATGTACAGGTCTGACCTGCGTTTGGGTTATAAGTTTCAACGGGGGCAATGTTACCACCCCGGTTCGGCTGCACAACCAATAGCCTAGAGTATTTCGGCATGATTATAGTTCGATTTGCTATAAACTGATGCCCAGCATCACTAATTCACAATCATTGGAGCCTTCTTTTGCGCATAAAGCAGTTTGGTCTTTTTACTCTGTTGTTGGTCGTTATAGCCGCCTGGTTTTATTTCGATCTTAGCAGTTACCTGCAGCTGCAAACGGTGCAGGAGCGCCTCGGTGAGTTACGTCATTGGTATAGCGAAAACCCCTTGTTAGTGGGATTTATCTTTTTTGTTGTGTACGTGGTGGTGACAGCCCTCTCAGTGCCAGGCGCGCTTATATTGACCTTGTCTGGCGGCGCTCTGCTGGGATTTTGGTATGGGCTAATCGTTGTTTCATTTGCCAGTAGCTTAGGTGCAACACTGGCATTTTTAGCGTCGCGCACACTACTTCGGGACTGGGTGCAAACCAAATTTGCGCGCTATCTTGAACCCGTTAACAAGGGCTTCGAACGCGATGGCATGTTTTATTTGTTCTCCCTGCGCCTTGTTCCCGTTCTGCCATTTTTTGTGGTCAATCTTCTGATGGGTTTATTGCCTATGTCGGTGCCGCGGTACTACCTTGTCTCACAACTGGGCATGTTACCAGCCACTGTGGTGTACGTGAATGCGGGTACTCAACTAGGCCAGTTAGAGGGTGTTGGTGGGATTTTGTCGCCGGGCCTAATTTTTTCGTTTTTATTGCTTGCCGCTTTTCCCTTTGCGGTGAAGTTTTTACTGAACTATGTACAGAGTAAAAGGGCGTTCGCTCATTTTGAGCGGCCCAAAAAATTTGATACCAATTTAATTGTCATCGGTGCCGGCTCGGCCGGCCTCGTGACAGCGCTGATTGCAGCTACCGTAAAAGCGAAGGTTACGTTGATTGAACGGCATAAAATGGGCGGCGACTGTTTGAATACGGGCTGCGTTCCAAGCAAAGCATTGATACGTTCTGGCCGGATAGCACAGTACCTCAGGCGCAGTGAGGAATTTGGCTTAGCGCAAGTGCCGGTGGAGGTTAATTTTCCCAAGGTGATGGATCGTGTCCATTCGGTGATAGATACAATCGCCCCGCACGACTCAGTCGAGCGTTTTACGCAATTGGGCGTGGACTGCGTGCAGGGTGATGCGACTATTGTTTCTCCCTGGGAAGTGGAGGTGAACGGCGAGCGAATTAGTGCCCGCAATATTGTAATAGCCAGTGGTGCGAGAGCTAGAGTGCTGGAGTTGCCGGGGTTGGCTGACCTCGATTATTTAACGTCGGATACCCTTTGGGACATTCGCGACGCACCCGCCCGTTTGATGGTGCTGGGTGCTGGCCCTATCGGGTGCGAACTCGCCCAGGCGTTTTCACGCTTGGGTACC
>JBLHSI010000025.1:0-20748 GCA_047626655.1 Halioglobus sp. | reverse complement strand
CCTACCGCCAGTGGCATACCCTGTTTGGAGACATTCTTACCGTAGGGTTCTATGACTTCAGCGCTGGCGTAGAGCATTCTGGTGTTGGGGTCTATAGAGGCATCCAGGCGAGTGAGTTTGCCTTCCCATTGATGGGTTTTACCCGCTACCTCGGCGAAAAAATTAACGTCCAAGCCGCCACCGGTGGGAGCAGTGTAGCCAATAGGTAGGCCCAGGGAGGCGAGTTGCGAATCGCTTAGCGGTAGTCGAACCTCCACCACTTCGGTGGCAAAGGCCTGGCCAAGCAGGGTACCCGGAGTAATATATTGACCGGTATCGACGCGAGTACTAATGACCCTTCCATGGAAGGGCAGGCTGACGTCTGTGCGTTGTAAGTTGATTTGTGCCTGTTCCAGGTTTGCTTTTGCGGCCGCTAGATTAGCCTTCGCACCAGCCAGTTGTGGTTTCTTTAATGCTAATGGTGAGGCGGACGGGTCGTTGCGCAACTGTTTGCGCGCTACGTCGGCATCCGCTATAGCTTGTTGCAATACTACTTCTGCGTCGGCGACGTATGCTTGAACCTGACCAAGCTGCAGGCGGTAATCGACGGCTTCTATTTTAAGCAGAGGTACGCCGGGCTCGATTAATCCACCTTCGATAAACTCAGGGGAGACCGACATAATCCGACCGCCCACCTGACTTACCATATCTATTTGTATGCGCGCTCTTACGTTACCCTGGGTAACAACTTTTAGCGATACGTTTTCTTGCTTGACGCTATCAGTGTAGACACTGATAAGCCGCAGAGGCTTTTTGTTTTTCTCAGGCTCGGGTTTCGAAACCTGTAGCAAGGCATAGCCTCCTGCGGCGCACGCAATTACAACAACCGGCGCTAAAAACCGAACCATATTCTGCTTCATTGCATATCTCTGGAGTATTTGAGAGCGGAGATTTTCGCAGTTAACGAAGTTGAAGAACATGATTTATTACCATCCCTACCCCGCTTACTGGTGATTTGCGGCGAAGCGAAGGATACTGTCGATGAGTGGTGTTACCGCATGCTAAATGCTTAGAGCAAATGGAGACTTGACTCGGCTTTAGTATCATGTACAATTCGCAGCGCTAGGAACTAGGTTTTATATTTATGCAATCCATTTCGATGTCTCTTCTGTATGTGTTTCGTCCTGATCTTCATAAGTACATATCACAACATTCCAGCTTAACGACCTGATTTTCAGGTCACCAATTATACAATGAAAGAATAGGATTTAATTATGTCGACAGTTACCGGTACCGTGAAGTGGTTCAACGAATCTAAGGGTTTTGGTTTTATTGAGCAGGAGTCTGGTCCAGACGTTTTCGCTCATTTTAGCGCCATCAGCGGTTCAGGCTTCAAAACTTTGGCCGAAGGCCAGAAAGTTGAATTTACCGTTACTCAAGGTCAAAAGGGTCCACAGGCTGAGAACATCGTAGCCGTATAAGCCAAATTGATACGCAGGCATCTCCAGAGATGCCTAATAAGAGCGAGGCCTTGGCCTCGCTTTTTTTATGTCCATAAAACGGGGCAGCCCCTTCTTTCGAAGAGTGACGAACGATTCGGATGTACGTAATTGTAGTGCTATCAGGTATACTCCGCGGCGATGAAAACAGCGCATAATATCCTCCAAACTGTGTTTGGATATGAAACTTTTCGCCCGCCGCAAGGCGAGATTATTGAAGGTGTAATAGCGGGCAGGGACGCCTTGGTTTTGATGCCCACGGGTGGAGGGAAATCGCTGTGCTACCAGATTCCAGCACTGGTCCGTCCGGGCTGCGGCATTGTTGTTTCACCTCTTATCGCGCTTATGCAAGATCAGGTAGACGCACTCAAGCTATTGGGTGTGCGCGCCAGTTACCTCAATTCTACTTTGTCGGCCAGTGAGGTTGCAGCTATTGAACAGAGTCTGCGTGACGGCGAGTTAGATTTACTGTACATCGCACCCGAGCGGCTTAACCAGTCCCGTACTTTGGCATTGCTGCGGCAGTCTCCAATAGCATTGTTTGCTATTGATGAAGCGCATTGTGTGTCGCAATGGGGACACGACTTTAGATCAGATTACTTGTGTCTGAATGTTTTGGAAGAGGTGTTCCCCACCGTTCCGCGTATCGCGCTGACGGCCACAGCAGATGCGCGCACTCGCGAGGAGATTGTCACCCGATTGATGTTGGCTGAAGCAGATCAGTTTGTTGCCGGTTTCGATCGCCCCAATATTCGTTACCGAATTGCACTCAAACACAATGCGCGCCAGCAGTTGCTGCGTTTCCTTAAGGACGAGCACCCAACGGATGCGGGAATTATCTATTGCCTGTCTCGCAGAAAAACCGATGACACTGCGCATTGGCTGCAGCAACAGGGTTTCAATGCGCTGCCCTATCACGCCGGTTTGGATGCTAAAACACGAGCTAAAAACCAGTCTCGGTTTTTGCGCGAAGAGGGCGTTATCGTCGTTGCCACCATAGCCTTTGGTATGGGTATTGATAAGCCTGACGTTCGCTTTGTTGCGCATCTCGATATGCCGAAAACGATAGAATCTTACTATCAGGAAACGGGCAGGGCAGGCCGTGATGGTGAGCCGGCCAATGCTTGGATGGTTTATGGTCTCCAGGATGTGATTAAGTTACGCCAAATGATGGAGGGCTCGGACGGTAGTGAAGAGCATAAGCGAGCAGATCAACATCGTCTGAACGCAATGTTGGGCTTGTGTGAAATCACTAGCTGCAGGCGTCAAGTGCTATTGTCGTATTTTGGCGATGAGGTCGATACCGCCTGTGGGAATTGTGATACCTGCCTGGAACCTGTGGATACTTGGGATGGTACCGAGGCCGCGCGCATGGCCTTGAGTGTTGTCTATCGTACCGAGCAGCGCTTTGGGGTAAACCATTTGGTGGATGTGTTACGCGGCGGCAAGACCGACAAAGTCAATCAGTTTGGCCATGACCAATTGGCTGCCTATGGGGTTGGCAAGGACCTTGATAATAATCAGTGGCGATCGGTATTTCGCCAGCTCGTGGCGCGCGGTTTTCTCAATGTCGACCTAGACCGTTTCGGAGCCCTGCGTCTGGAAGAAAAGTGTCGTCCGCTGTTGCGCGGTGAGCAACAGATACAACTGCGTAAGGACGCTCCGCAATCGACTACAAAGCGCCAGACAAAGACGCCTATCGCCGACGATATTAATGTCGATCTATGGGAGGCCTTACGAGAATGCCGTCGTCAACTGGCAGAGGAGCAAGGTGTTCCGCCCTATGTTGTTTTTCATGACCGCACCTTGCAGGAGCTGTGCCTAACACTGCCCGAGACAATGTCTCAGTTTGGCGATATTAGCGGCGTAGGCGAGCGAAAATTGAACAAATATGGTGCACTATTTTTGGCGGTTATTGGCGATCACTTAGCCTCTTCGACTATACTTCGATAGTGTTTAAATTACTGACTAATGCTCAGGTATTCTCTCCTAGATCACTCGGATTAAAAACGATCCTGGTGTGTGCGGGTAAAGTCGTTTATATGGGAGATAGCATTCCCACGCTAGATCCGAATCTAGACATCGAGCGTACCGATTTGGCTGGCGCCACAGTGGTTCCAGGTTTAATCGACGGTCATACCCACATTACCGGTGGCGGCGGAGAATCGGGCGCTGCGAGTCGGGTGCCTGCCCCGTTGCTAGGGCAATTTACTCGCGCCGGAGTGACCTCGGTGATCGGCGTACTGGGTACCGATGATTTAACCCGCAATACACAAACACTGGTCACACAAGCCTATGGTTTGCGCGAGCAAGGTCTCTCGGCCTGGTGTTTCACTGGCGGTTATCATTATCCTCTGACGACCTTCACCGGCAGTGCTCGTAGCGATATTGTGAATTTGGAGCCTGTCATTGGTATAGGTGAGTTTGCTATTAGCGATCATCGGTCGAGTCAGCCTACCTTACAAAATCTATTGCAGTTGGCCAGTGAAGCCCATGTTGCCGGTTTGATGACGGGTAAAGCAGGTGTCCTGCACCTTCACCTTGGCGATGGAAGCCGCGGTCTTGATCTTGTGCGTCGCGCTTTGAACGAAAGTGAATTACCCGCCAGAGTGTTTCACCCCACCCATGTCAATCGTAACAAGCCGCTGTTTGAAGAAGCGTGCGCGCTGGTAGCAGATGAGGATTGCAGTATAGATCTAACCGCTTTTCCAGCCTCAGATGATGAACCTGGATGGAGCGCGGCGGAATCTGTGCTGCGCTATCGGCACGCTGGATTACCGCAGGGCAACCTTACGGTGAGTTCGGATGGCGGAGGCTGTTTGCCCACGTTTGATACTAAGGGCGAACTTGTCAATATGGATATAGGCAGCTCTCAGACACTGCTGGAGACGATTAGACTCTTAATGAACGAGGGCGTAACACTGGATCAGCTCCTCCCGTATTTTTGCAGCAATGTCGCCGCCGTTATGCGACTGTCTGGCAAGGGCTCTATTGCAGTAGGTCAAGATGCCGATTTACTGGTGTTGAGCGAGGATCTCGGCGTGCACCACCTAATGGCCAATGGTCGCTGGCATATTAAGAATGGCGAACAACATATTTTTGGTAGCTACGAGGCTGCCACCTCTAACTAAACTGCTAGACTAAAGAAAACAACGGGAAATCACATGTGTCCATCACCGGTTCAACCGGGCAACCGCCGCGGTTACATCATGCCTATTGGGGGTGCAGAGGAGAAGGGGAATAATCCTAGAATTCTGAGTCGCTTCCTGGAATTGTGTGGGGGTGACAAAGCCAGAATAATGATTATCCCGACCGCCTCCAAACTGCCTGAAACGGGGCCTATGTACGCCGATCTATTTCTCGATCTGGGGGCGGAGCGGGCAGTCTTTTCCGAAATCAATGAGCGCGCCGACTGCGAAGATGAATTGCTGCTGGAAGAAATGGACAACGCCACAGGGATTTTTGTCACCGGTGGCAACCAATTGAGGTTGTCTGGAATTCTGGGAGGCACGCCTGTTGGGCAAAAGTTACGACGCTGTAACGCTGACGGTATTCCTATTGCCGGTACATCAGCGGGCGCCGCAATGATGTCGCAGCATATGATCGCGGGTGGTGCATCGGGCTCTTCCCCTCGAGAAGACGGGGTGAATTTAGCGCCGGGCATCGGTTTGATCAACACAGCCATTATTGACCAGCATTTTAGCCAACGCGATAGGTTAGGGCGGCTTCTAACAGCGCTTTCATATAACCCCTTCCTCATCGGCGTGGGCATAGACGAAGACACCGCATTTTTAATTGATGGTGACGGGCGAGGCGAAGTTTTGGGCAGCGGTGTTGTGACTATTATCGATGCTAGTGAGTTGACACATTCTTCACGAGCCAGTGCTGGCAGCGGCGATGCGCTTAGCCTCATCGATATACGTATGCACGTGTTAGCCCAGGGGTGCCATTACGATACTCAAACAAGGCAGGCAACAATTTCATAAGGGGAGTGCCATGAAAATACTATCCACGAACGTCTACGTCGGCCCCAATACATGGGCTGGTTTTCCGGTCATCCGACACGTGCTTGATCTCGGTGTCTTGGAGCAGTGGCCGTCGGTTAAATTGGGTCCGGATTTTATTGCTACGCTGGTAGAGGCCCTGCCCGGTTTGGACGAACACGGCTGTTCTTATAAAGAGTCCGGTGGTTTTCTACGTCGCTTACGAGAGGATGAAGGGACGTGGATGGGCCATATTATGGAACACTGCGCGCTCGAAATTCAGGGTGTCGCGGGCTCCAATGTGACGTTTGGCCGCACGCGCTCCACCGGAGAATTGGGGCAGTACAATATGGTGTACGCCTACCGACAGAGGGATGTTGGTTTGGAAGCCGGGCAATTGGCACTGAAATTACTGATGCACGCACTGCCAGAAGCGCTGCGCATCGACATTGATTTTCGCTTCGAAGACGATTTTGACTTTCAGGATGAACTCAAAGATTTCGTACTTAGGGCACAAAAACGTGAATTTGGCCCCTCCACCGGGTCGCTGGTGAAAGCCGCTGAAGACAGGGGCATTCCCTGGTTGCGTCTCAATCAATATAGTCTCGTACAATTTGGGCACGGAGTGCACCAGCAGCGTATTCAGGCAACCATTACCAGCGAAACTCGCCATATCGCCGTGGAGATAGCATGTGATAAGGAAGATACCCATCAGCTATTAAACGATTTGGGCCTTCCTGTTCCGCTGCAGCGCATGGTTTACAGTGAAAAGCGCGCAGTGGCTGCGGCGGAGCGAATAGGTTATCCGGTGGTACTGAAACCCCTTAACGCTAACCATGGTCGAGGGGTGTCTATTAATCTGACAACCACAGAACAAGTCCACAACGCATTTGCCATGGCGCTAGAGCAGGGCACGGGTCGTGCGGTGCTGGTAGAGAGCTATATAGAGGGGATGGATCATCGTATGTTGGTGGTGAATAATGAACTGGTTGCCGTCGCTAAACGCGTACCAGGGCATGTTATCGGCGATGGTGAAAAGACTATTGCCGAACTCATCGATATCGTCAATGAGGACCCTCGGCGCGGTATTGGCCACGAAAAAGTACTAACCCAACTAGAACTGGACAAACAGGCTAACCGCCTGTTGGATGAGGCCGGTAAAGATGAACACGCCGTGCTGGAGCTCGGAGAAATATTTTACCTGCGCTCTACTGCGAACTTATCAACCGGCGGCACCGCTATTGATATGACCGATGTGGTTCACCCCGATAATCGGGAAATGGCCGTGCGTGCGGTAAGAGCTGTGGGTTTGGATGTTGCGGGAGTCGACTTTCTAACGCAGGACATAACGCGCTCCTATAAAGATGTTGGGGGTGCCATTGTTGAAGTTAATGCTGCACCGGGTTTTCGCATGCACGTGGCGCCCAGTGAGGGGGAGCCTCGCGATGTGGCAGGCAAAGTTATAGATATGTTATTTGGACCCACTGATGTGGGTCGAATTCCATTGGCTGCCATTACCGGTACCAATGGCAAAACGACCACCTCACGTATGCTCGCTCACATCCTCAAGGCCTGCGGCCACACGGTGGGACTGACGTCTACCGACGGTATTCAGATTGACGGCAAAATATCGGTGAAAGGCGATATGACTGGACCTGCTTCCGCTCAAATAGTATTGCGTGATCCGACCGTAGACTTCGCGGTTATGGAGACCGCGCGCGGTGGCATTTTACGCGCGGGCCTGGGCTACCAGGAGAGTAATGTTGCTGCGTGTCTCAATGTAGACGCCGATCACTTGGGTCTGGGGGGCATAGACACGCTGGAGCAACTAGCGGAAGTGAAGCGCGTGGTCGTCGAAACGGCGACCGATGTAGCGGTGCTCAATGCCGATGATATCAACTGCCTCAAAATGGCTGACTATTGCGAAGCTAAACGTATTTGTTACGTCACGCTCAACTCTGACAATGCGCTGGTGCGTGAACATGTGCGTGCAGGGGGCATGGCCTGTGTTTTAGAGCGCGGTATGAACGGCGATATGATCACGTTCTATGATAATGGTTCGCACATGCCCTTGCTCTGGTCTCATCTGGTGCCTGCAACGATGGAAGGCAAAGCGCTACACAATGTTCAAAATGCGATGTTTGCCGCCACCATGGCTTACGCCTTCGGCAAAGAATTTGATGAGATACGCCATGGCCTACGCACTTTTGATACCAGCTTTTTCCAGGCGCCGGGTCGTATGAACGTATTTAATGAGCACTTGTTTAAAGTGATTCTGGATTACGCGCACAACCCTGCGGCTTTCAGGGTGATCTCAGAGATGGTAGATCGCATGGAAACCAAGGGCAACAAGATCGCCGTAATTTCGATGCCCGGCGATCGTCGAGATGAAGATATCCAAGACTCGGCAAAGACTCTGGCGGGGCATTTTGATCAGTATATATGTAAGGCAGATGATAATCGCCGCGGCAGAGGAGAGGATGAGATCCCGCAGTTAATGCGCAAAAGCCTCATTGCCAATGGTGTTGATGATAGCAGTATTAGTGTGATTTCCGATGAACAGGAAGCGGTGTCGACGGCCCTGGAAACGGCGAGAGAAGGTGACCTACTGGTGGTATTTGGCGACAACATTACGCGTTGCTGGAAGCAAATTATTTATCATGGCGGCGACGGCGAGGTCATAGAAGAGACCGAGAGCATGACCGAACTGCAACCTGTTACTGCCGAAACCGGCATCATACTCGAAGAGGGCATGTACCTCATTAGTGATGATAGAGGTGTGCGTCTTGCTCGCGAGGAAGGAGACGACTAACCGCTATGCGTCCTACGATAGAAGAATTAGAAGAAGCTCTGGTCATTGAGTTTCCGCTCAGCGATACGCTTTACATGGAAGATAGCCGACGCCTTACCGGCCCGGGGTTAATGTGGGATAAGCCCGGTGCGATTATCGAGGTGGTAGCTAAAGATACCTGCCTCATTAGTGTGGAGGCTGCATGGAACCGTCGCGCTCGTCAGGTACTAGACCGTGTTGGTTGGAACGAGCAATTTTTGTGTTGCCGGTGCCACGAGGACGGTCTTAATTTGGCCATCTCGGCGCCGATGGATCAATTGTACTCTGCCATATTTGTGGCTCAAGCAGCGTGGCATTATGCGGTTTGCGACATTTTGGAGGTGGAATCTATACCGCTGGACGCCATGGTCGCCGACCTCAACACCGTGATGGCGAGCGAGGCCCGATCCGAACTCATAACACTACAGGTCGCAGCGGTGCAACACGGTGTCGATTTCGTCGCCGATGATGACGATGTCTCTCTGGGTCACGGTTGTGGCTCCAAGACTTGGCCCGTCTGCGATTTACCTACGCCCGAATCAATAGACTGGTCAGCGTTGCACGATGTGCCAGTTGCAATGGTCACCGGTACCAATGGCAAGTCTACCTGTGTGCGCCTTGCGTCTGCTGTGGCGGAAGCTGCGGGTAAAACTGCCGGAGTGACCTCCACCGATTTCGTCAGAGTCGGCGATGTGATTCTCGATCGAGGCGACTACTCCGGCCCAGGTGGTGCTCGCATGTTATTGCGAGATAAGCGATTGGAAGTGGCGTTTCTGGAGGTAGCAAGAGGCGGAATACTTAGGCGCGGCCTGGCCTTACGCCGCGCTCAGGCGGCACTGATTACCAATGTAGCAGCAGACCATCTAGGCCAGTATGGCATCAATACGGTACCGGCTCTGATAGAAGTTAAGTTCTCTGTATTTCGCACTTTGGCGCCGGGAGGCGTGTTGGTACTCAATGCCGACGACGATGGTTTGGTTGCCCATGCGAAGGCACTTGCAGGGGAGATCGCCGAGCAGCAAAAGACTATTGTCTGGTTTAGCCTTAGCTCAGGGAGCGCCTGCATTGAGTATGCTCTATCACAGCGGGAGCCCTGTGGTTGGTTGCGGCAGGACTCGCTGTGGTATTTTGATGGCAATGATGTGCATGAGGTTATGCCGTTGGCCGATATCCCTATAACGATGAACGGAGCGGCTCGCTACAATGTGCAGAATGCGCTGGGCGTCATGTGTTTGTGTATAGCCTTTAATTTGTCGTTGGATGCCGTGCGTGCTGGCTTTAGCCGGTTTCATAATAGTCCAGCAGATAACCCCGGGCGATGTAATGAATTTGAAATCGGCGGCGCTCGTGTTTTTGTCGACTTTGCTCACAACCCTCACAGTATTTCGGCGGTGGCCAGTACGATGGCGAATATTGCGGCGCGGCGCAGGTTTTTGATGCTAGGCCATGCCGGTGATCGCAGCGACGATGAAATTTGCGGTTTAACAGCGGGAGCTTTTGAACTGCGGCCAGATCATATAGTGATTACCGAACTGCCCGACTATTTGCGCGGCAGGGAAAGTGGCGAGGTGAGTTCGGTTATTCGAGATGAATGCCTTCGTCGGGGTCTTGAAAAGCAACAGATGAGTTTTTCCGACGATCCACTGAGCGGTACGCAGCGCGTGCTGTCGCTTTTGCAAGAGGGTGATTTAGCACTGCTGTTGGTGCATTCGCAACGCGACGAGATTATCCAGTTACTATCTGCGAATGCTGCTTAGCACTCGTTGTATTGTTAGGCCAAATAGCGCTGCTTTAAATGCGCTTTAAAGTCGGCAACATCGAGCGCGCTCCCTGTTGCTCGGCGCATTAAGTCCTGCATTGAGTACAGTGAACCCTGCGACCAAACTTTCTCCTCCAGCCAATTTTTGGTTGTACTGAGATCGCCCTCGCGAATCTGTTGTTCCAGATTGGGCACGTCACGGCTGAGTGCTGCCTTGAATTGGGCTGCCGCGATAGCACCCAGAGTATAGGTGGGGAAATAGCCTATGCCACCCGATGGCCAGTGCACGTCCTGCATACATCCGTCGGCGTAATTACCCTCGGTGCTCACTCCTAGCATGTCGGTCATGGCACTATTCCAGGCATCGGGTATGTCAGCGACATCCATGGTGCCGGCAATCAGTTGCTGCTCCATTTCATAGCGTAAAATGACATGGGCGGGATAGGTGCATTCGTCGGCATCTACACGAATGAAGCCAGGCTCTACATGGGTCGCAAGCTCATACAGAGCAGCACTGCTCCACTGCGGATCATCGCTGCTTGCATGTGGGGCCAATTGTGCTCGAATGATAGGTGCAAGGTGTTCAATAAACGGTGCGCTGCGGCCCAATTGCATTTCCATGAAGAGACTTTGGCTCTCGTGAATAGCCATCCCCATGGCCTCGCTTACGGGCTGGTTGAGGTAGTTTGCTGGTCGGTGCTGTTCGTATAGCGCGTGCCCCGTTTCGTGGATGACCCCCTGCAATGAGCTCAGGAAGTTATCTTCGTCATAGCGGGTAGTAATGCGAACATCGCCCGCAGCACCTCCGCAGAAAGGATGATGAGAGATATCCAGCCGGCCACGATCAAAATTAAAGCCGAGAAGCTTCATAGTTGAGAGGCCAAGTTCGCGCTGATTGTCTGTGTCTATGCCGGTGGGTGTGCCGGCGGCGTTACCACGTGATCGTTGCTTTTCTAACACTGCCTCTATCAATGTGGGCAGAAAACCTCTCAGCTCTGAAAATATCGGATCGATATCTTCACAGGTGATACCGGGCTGATAAATAGACAGGAGTGCATTATAGGGTGTCGTTCCCAGTGCTTCACCCAGTGCCGACCCTTGCTCGCGAGATAGGCTGAATATTTCTTCAAGGTAGGGTTTGAAATCCTGCCAGTTGTTTTCGCCACGTAGCTGCCTCCAGGCTTGTTCGCCTTTGGAGGTGGCATTGGATAGGGCTTGAACTAAATCGGTTGGCAGAGCGGCATTAAGTGTAAATCCCCGTTCTATTTCGCGGACATTAGCGAGTTGCCAGGGGTTTAGTGATTCGTTTTTAGCGTTGGCTATCCAATCGGGGATCGCGGCGGCTGTAGACATGCCGTGAATATGAACCTGTAATGTGGCGGTGGCCGATGCACGCACGTCGGCGCTGGCGATTGGCATCATGACCGCGTTATCCCAATCCAGAATGTCTCGGGCGTGACGAAAGCCGGCAATGTCAGCGAAGTGTTTCTCGAGTTGTTGGTAGGCGCTCACGTTAGTCTCCTATAGCAGGGCTGGGTCATTAGGGGCCGTCTTTTAACAGCAGACTGGTATCAGTTCACAGTATACTCAGAGTTGTCGAACAGACCACAGTTTGTAGACTGAATCAGTCCAATATAGCTTCTGTTGGTGTAAAGTCTCGATCTGGCAGAGCTAAATACTCTGACCTATCGACGCACATAACAATAAAATTGGGGAGACTTGAGATGATGTTGAAAATAGGTATTATCGGTGGCAGTGGGCTGGACGATCCCGATATTCTAAAAGATACGCGAGATTTGGAAGTGGATACCCCCTATGGTAAACCCACCTCTCCACTCAAGGTTGGGCAGATAGGGGGTGTTGACGTGGCACTAATCGCTCGTCATGGACGCGATCACACCATTCCTCCCACCCATGTCAATAACCGCGCGAATATTTCCGCGCTGAAAGAATTTGGTTGCAGTCATATTTTGGCCACTACGGCCTGTGGTAGTTTGCGCGAGGAGATTGAGCGGGGTGATTTTGTTATTGTCGATCAGTTTATCGACTTCACACGATTGCGGGCAGTGAGTTTCGACGATGTATTCCCCGCTGGAGGTCGTCATACACCCATGCCTGATCCCTTTGATGAGAATATTCGGATGGCCATGATTCAATCGGCTAAGGAACTAAGTATCAATCACCATGAGCGCGGAACAGTCATCACTATTGAAGGCAACCGTTTCTCAACCCGCGCTGAATCGCATATGTTTCGTGCATGGGGTGCTGATGTAATTAATATGAGCGTTGCGCCAGAATGTATTTTGGCCAACGAAGCGGGTATACCTTATGGTGCTGTTGCGATGTCAACCGACTACGATTGTTGGAAGGATGATGAGGCGCCAGTGTCTTGGGACGATATTCTTGAAGTATTTAAAGAGAACGTCGAGAAAGTAACCCAATTGTTGCTTACTACTATTCAAAATCTTGAGAAGAGATCTTAGCCATGCCAATAAAATCCAGAATTCGAACGGTCCCAGATTTCCCCATGGCTGGGATTATGTTTAGGGATGTCACTTCCTTAATAGCTGATCCGGTTGGACTTAAAATTTGTGTGGATCATTTCGCTGACCACTATCGCGATAAGGATATTGACCTGATTGTTGGCATCGATTCCCGCGGTTTTATATTTGGTGCTGCGTTGGCCTATGTGTTGGGTAAGGGGTTTGTTCCGGTAAGAAAGAAAGGAAAACTGCCCGCAGCGGTTATCTCTGAAACGTATGAGCTGGAATACGGGACCGACACACTTGAGATTCACGAAGATGCTATTGCGCCAGGTCAAAAGGTAGTAATCATCGACGACTTAATTGCAACAGGCGGTACAGCGGTGGCAGCCATTAATCTGGTTCGCAAGTTGGGCGCTGAAGTCGTTGAGTTCGCTGCTGTAATAGATCTTCCTGATATAGGCGGAAGCAGAAAAATTGCCGAGATAGGTGTGACAGTGCACGCGCAAACTCAATTTGAAGGCGATTAATCGTTAAGTACGGCTCGCCCACCCTCAGTTACGGCGGGCTGAGCGAGCCCTCTAGTCCGAGATAAATGCCCTGTGTGCACCTGTTGCCGCCCAGCTTAGCCCCAAGCTGGCCGATGATGCAGATACGCTGCAGTGCGACCACGATCAAATGGCTGGCCGTAGCAAAGCGGCCCTGCTTACCATCTCCGACTGGCGTATGGGGAAAATTGATAAAGAGTCCGTTGTTATTGCGGGTCGCGCCTATATATGCAACTTATTTCGGTATATGGAGACAGAGGAAAAACTTGTTTTTCCAAAGATTGAGTCCGCTCTCAGCGCGGCAGACTGGCGGGAGTTGTCTTTATATGATGCGTTGTCGCCAGCAGCTGATCCTGTTTTTGGCTCGCGCGTTGACCGAGAATTTCGTAATGTAGCACGCAGTGCGCCTAGGGCGATGCGCCACGGCGTTGAAAATTTCGTCGTGGGCGAGTGGGTAGGCCTGGAAAGTGTGTGGGAGTCGATTGAGGTTCTATCTATAGCGGCTGATAGCTCACCTGCCAGTACAAGAGAACACGTTCAATCAACGGTTGATGAGTGTCGTCAAATAGTTGAGACCGAGGGTTTGCTATCTTCGCTAAAATGTATGGCTTGTCCCTCAAGAGTTACAGCAATTGGTTGCGTGATCACATACAGATTTCTCGCGATACGCTAGACGACATTGGCACGGTCAAAAAACGAATTCGGGCCGATATGAAAACTATCTGGGGCGCTAATTAGTGCGAAAAACCAGCTCAATAATCTGGCAAGATAAGCAACATCAAGTGCTGTTTGAAGTGCTGGGTAAGATAAAAAGCGCCAACGTGGGACCGCGCGACATGGAAAAGCTGCAGGACTATGCAGAAAATCACTTTGCCATTGAAGAAGAGTATATGGAGGATTTGTAGTATCCCCACCGGGAGCCAAATTTGCGGGCCTACGATAAATTTCGAGAAGAGTTACAAGCGTTGGTAGAGCAGGAACAGAATATGGAGCCCGAGTTTCAGTTCTATGTTGGAACATTCCTCACTGAATGGCTGACCCTCTGCGTCTTTGGCATTGATAAGAAGCTAGAAGAATTTATCCAGCTGTCATCGACCAAATAGCGGGAGGGACGATTTCCCGTTCGTTCTCTTACTTAACAGAGGATCGATTCAACACGCCTTTGTCGTAACCCACCTTCTGCTCGTCGGTCAGAATGGCCCGCATCTCAACCAGGTGACCGTATCGCAACCGCAGGATCTGTGTTTTGGCTGCCATGAGTTCTTCGATCTTGGTGTTCAACTGCTGGACAGTCACGTCTTCGCGAACGGTTATTTCATTCAGTTCCTTGAGCGCTTTTACCTCAGCTGCTTTAAAAGGCGCTTGATCGTCATGTAATTTGTGGTGCATTTGGTCGATGGCTTCTTTTTGAGCGACACCCGGGTCGGGTATCTGGTCCGCTTGCAGGTTGGCATTAAAAAACAGGGTCATCAAAAGCAGTGCCACGGAAGAATTCAGATAGGTCTTGTTCATTGCATTGTCCTCAGAGGGTCGTTTTCGCCCCGTTCTCGATGAATCGTGAGCAAAGTGTAACAGACGTCGCCGAGTTCGTTTTGAAGAGCCTGAGGTGGGGTTAGCTAATATAGGGTGTTGGTGATGTCGATGAGCGACTTGAAGAATTCAGTCTTTCTAGCGTAGAGAGCGAGAGGGGTGGTAGATGCTTCCTACCCCACGGAGGGGTAGGAAGTGGTGTGCATAAGAGGCTGTTATTACGCTTTCTTTCTCTTCATGGCACCAAGACCTAACAGGGCAGAGCCGAACAACCAAGCAGCTGCAGGAACAGGAACGGGGCTGATTACCACATTGCTCAAGTTCATGGTCAGTGAGGCTACGCCTCCCAGGTTGCCTAGCAGAATGCTGAAATCATTGACCAGATCAAAGGTGATGGGATCGGCAAGTCCTTGAGAGGCATCCAGTACGAACGGGGCGCTAAAATCGATAACCCCGGGTATTGCGGCACATACAGTGCCGCCCGCAAATCCGTATCCATCACAACCACTATTTTCCGAGACGCTCAGTGTCGCAATATTGCCTGACAGTTGTTGAGTACCTGGATTATAGGTACCCATAACGTTACCCGATGCCGCTAGATCGAGATCTGCGCCACCGAAAAAGCCAATACTTAGGTTAAGGCCGATGTTATTGAGGCCAAAAAGGCTGAAGGTTCCGTTGCTGTCCAGAGTGGCTGTGCCGCCGCCGCCGCCACCGGAAATATTAACAGTGAAGCCGCTAGCCTCGGTTTGTCCACTCATGGTTGCAGAAACGTCCCATGTGGCGAGAAGTGCTGCCTGCGAAGGCATTGCCACACTAGCTAATGCTAAAGATGAAATCGCAATTAGTTTTTTTATCATTGAGAAAACTCCGAGTGTTTAATTTACTGTTTCAGATTAAAAGGCTTTGTAACTAAGATTAAGCAATAATTAGGCCAAAAAAATAAAAATCTTAAAAAACAATAAGATAGGAGCATGCCCTATTCGGGGAATTCTCTGATATGTAAATATTTGTGACACCTGGCTCGGCGGCTCTGCGCCCCAGTTGCCCCGCTGGGGTCATGAAATTAAGCGGGTTAGTAGGCCCCAGTGTTAAATTGCACTTAAAACTGACCCACTGAGGGTCAATTTTGGATGCAATTTAACAAGATAGGCCCCTTGATATGCCGGCCCAATAATATTTGATTCAGTGTGCCACACCTTGCCAATTGAGACCCCGCCACGAATCAAATAGCCTTTGGCCAAAAAAATATGAGTTAATTGGATGGTTCTCATTATCAGGCTTGATAAGCCACAATAGCCATTCAACTTATCCGAAGTTAGTGGCGCACTTAAAATAATACTGTCAGATATAGATATGTGTTTTGGTATAAGCTCTTTGGGAACTGAAGAACTTGCTGAGCCATCAAGCTTAGGAATCGCCGTTTCTAATGTTTCGACTAAATCTTCAAGAAGCTTAAGATTGGTGCCGTCAGCATCGTCAACTACAGGCTTAAAGCCTAATACGTCAATAAATGTCGAATTTGATTAAAGATTGTGAATCTCCATCCTGCTAAGCCTTATTCTAGAGGGGGGTGTTTTTTAATAAAGTTTGTGAATATAGAGTACCTCACTGTCGGGTCTTGGCCAAAAAACTGTCACAAAAAACACGAGTTTATTTGAGGCTTGGGGTCGAATCACCGTGCCAGTTTGAGACCTTGAAGAATACCAATTGACTGCCTTTGTTAAAAATTTACTCAGGGAAACCACTGAATTTTTCAGCCTTTAAACCAGATTTTAACCAACAAGCTTCTTCAGACGTGAAAATATTGGCTTGCGGCTGAATATCTGGCAGCTCATTTAATGAACCCGCAGGCACAATTAGTGACGTTTTAGTTTTGTTTATGAACGGTACCGCAGAGCCACATGTTTTACAAAAGGACTTAGAGATCTCTCTTGAAGGATGCTCATAGATCGTGATTTGGTCTTGGTCACAAAGCCACTGGATGTTGTCTGGGACAGTGAATATATTGGAAGCAAAAGCAGAGCCGGTTAGTTGTTGGCACTGCTTGCAATGGCATTGATAAAAAGCCTTGAAACTCTCTGTGACGGAGAACTTTACTCTGCCACATAGGCACTCTCCTGATAAATCCCTACTCATAATCGACGTGCTCCTAGTTGTTAACGGCATGTGCTTGTTAGCTATGACAAATAAGGCTGACAACTGGTGCTTCGGCACAGCTGAATTGCACCTGCCCACATAAACAACTTCCGGAGTACTGATCTTTTTTCATGCTATATTCCTCGGCACAAACTAATTAATTTGTAATAACGACCTAGACTACACTCCCATCAAAAAATTTAGGCCCTTAGGCCTGACATTTCATTTCAGTAACTCAGGCTAAGGGAGCTTCTTCGTCTTTTTTGCCGCATTGATGGCGGCATCTTTTATGGAGGCAGATATGCGCTCAGCCGTCCCTCCCGATTCCACAGCTCTGGCCAGAGTCAATCCGCCTATTAATATGCCTAATACCGCCCAGGCCCTTGATACGCAATCGTCTTTAGAGTCACCAGCCAAACCCTCTGCCATCAGCAGGACAATTTCCTGCATTTTCGCTTCATAAATCGCCCGCAATTCCGGTGTGGTTCGCACGACTTCTGGCGATAAGGTTGTCATCGCACAGCCAGACTCCCGGTTTGCTCGATGCTCTTCACCTAAATAGTACTCGGCAAAGGCCACAATCCACCCTTTACCGTACTCTTGTTGCATCTCGGGTACCGCTGCCACCACTTCATCTAAGCCTAGTAATAGCGCAGTTTCAAAGGCTCCGTCTTTGGATCCCAGGTGGGCATAAAAGGCCCCTGAGGTCACACCGGCGGATTTGGCGATGCCGTCTACCCCAACACCGGCAAAGCCGTAACTTCTAAACCCATGGCTAGCGGCAAGGATAATGCGCTTTTTTGTGTCCTGCTTCTTCGTTGACTTCGTCATCGTGATCTCTAGTACGGTTCGAGAGGGGCCATTATATAGCGAAACAAGGTGTAAATATAGCGATCGTTATTTTTAACTTGACAATATAACGGTCGTTATATAATGTGCACTCACTCACCGGGAAACGCACACTAAGCACCGGGTGAAAACCGGGATAGCCCGGACCTTATGTCGGCCTACCGACCAACCAACCAACACCTACTTAAAATATTGGAGAACATCATGCCATTAACGCTAACTCTGACCGAAGGCGTCATCCCCGCAGGATCTGAGAAAGAGGCCGTCGCGAAAATCACCAATTCAATGCTCAAGCACCACGGTTTACTGGGCAACACAATCATGACCCCAAACATTACGGCCCACGTGTCGGTACTGCCCAAGTCGGCGACTTTCTCTGGTGGCGAAGAATTTTCAGGGGTGTGGATGGAATGGAAAGTGCCATCTTTTGCCTTTGCCTCCAGAGAGGTTCAGTTGGCTCATTTTGCCGATGCTACTGAGATTATCATGGAGCTATCGGGCGGTAAGCAACCGGCAGAGCACATCTATTCAAACGTGGTTCACACGCTAGACGGTAGCTGGAACTTCAATGGCATCGCCATGACAAACGAAGAAATTGGGGCGGAAATAGCCAAAGGCTAACCGATAGCTCACACGAACAGAGTGCCGGAATAAGTCGGCACTCAGTCCAAAAACAGAGGAAAAGACAATGAAAAACTATCTATTGATTCACGGTGCCTGGGGCGCTGCTTGGGAATTCAACAAGGTTGCTGAATTACTGTCCAATGATGGCCACAATGTGATTGCCCTAGACCTGCCCGGTCACGGTGAAAACAATGCTGATATTCCCGATGTGACGATGCAGTCGTATGTAAATACCATCGTAGAGGCCATTGAAAAACTGAACGATAAGGTTGTACTGGTAGGGCATTCGTTAGCGGGCGCTATCATTTCACAGGTCGCCGAGCTTATACCAGAAAAAATAGATCGCCTGGTGTATGTCGCGGCTATGTTATTGAAAGACGGCGGCTCGGCCCTGGAGGTTATGCAAAACGATTCTGGTGGTGAGTTACTGCCCAATACAATTTTCTCAGAAGACGGCACCTACGCAACGATTACCGAGGAAACGGTGCGTACTGTACTGTTAAACGATGTAAAAAATGCCGACTATCTGGACAAGATTGTGCCAAGGTTTTTGTTTAAGCAGGCCACGGAGCCGTTCATGGCGATCGCAAACCTGAGTGAAGAGAAGTTTGGTACTGTGGATAAATATTACATCAAGACGTCCATCGACAAGGTAATCTCGCCTTCGGCACAGGACAAGATGCTCATCAACTGGAAAACCCAAAGCGTGGTGACCCTGGAGTCCGGCCATTTTCCATTGACGTCTATCCCCGAACAATTGGTAGTAGAGATCCGGCGCATAGGTTAAGTCCTTTGTCCGGGTGAGGGCTGGTTAATTATCTCGGTATCAGTCCTCGAATTTCACCCACACTTTATGAAATAGGAATAACCATGAAGCCCTCACACACTGCAATGCTGGTTCTGGATCCTCAGAATGATCTCACCGATCCATCGGGCAAGTTGTTTCCCGCAACCGAAGCGGTACTGAATGAATTCAACGTTATTAATAACATCAACACACTGACTGGACATTACCGTGATGCGGGCGCGACGATCATCTACAGCCCGATTGTTTTTTCGGAGGACTATCCGGAGGCTGGTGAAAGCCCTTACGGAGTCATTGCCTCGGTGATCGAAAGCGGAGCCATGATGAAAGGGACTCGGGGTGGGGAGATAGACGCTGCATTCGATAAAAGAGACGGGGATATTGTCATTGAACGCAGCGCCATTATTGCCTTCGAGGGAACTGATCTCGAACAGCGATTGAAGGACAAGGGCATTAACACAATCATTTTGGTGGGCTTGCTGTCTGATGTATGCATCGAAGGCACGATGAGAGCGGCGTATTCAAAAGGGTATGAGGTGTATACCTTAACGGATGCCACAGCAACAATGAGTTTGCAAAAGCAGGATATAACCCGCGAGCACAGCTTTCCCTTGTTTTCCAAGGTGGTTGATACGAACACAGCCTTATCCTTTATCGGATGAGAACTCGACATCACTTTTCAATGCTATAGAGGTGAACTGCATGAGCAACACCAGCTACAAAAGAGGGCTCTCGCCCCACAGGATTCTTCACTCGATGTTGAGGGTTGCGGATTTGGCCATGTCAGAGGATTTTTATTGCCAGGCATTAGGCATGACCGTGCAGCGCAAACAGGATTACCCTGATGGCCAGTTTACCCTGGTATTTCTGGGCTACGGTAATGAGGCGAACAGTACTGTGTTGGAGTTGACACACAACTGGTCTCAAAAAACGTATGCAAGAGGTGATGCCTATGGTCATCTGGCGTTGGCGGTTACCGACGTTTATGCGGCGTGTGAGCATCTTGCAACATTAGATGTGGAAATATCACGCCCGCCTGGACCGATGAAAGCTGATCCAGCTGAAATTATTGCATTTATTGTAGACCCTGATGGTTATCAGATTGAGTTAATTCAGAGAGCCTAGATTCTAATCGCTTAGTATGTGATTTAGGCGATTAAATGGATGCGGGGCAAGTGGGAGGATGATGCTGTCATAGAAACGGACCGGTTGATTCCACAATCCAGTAGCGGACATTATGTTTGTTAAGCAGCCAGGGTTCCCCCTGGCTCCGGTTTTCACAATCTTTATTCAATATCGATACAATCGGGCTATGAAACAATTTTAATTAGCAACAGACAGTTGGGCCTTTTTTCGTTTTCATACATTGGCTCAACGAAGAGGTGTTAACCAACTTCATTAAGTTAACCAGCTTCATTAAATCGTTAACCCACTTCATTTCATGACCCCACCCGCGACCCTCAATCCCTATAACTCTCAATCGCCGGGCAGGCACAATATAAATTCCTGTCGCCATACACATTATCTACCCGGTTCACCGAGGCCCAGTACTTGCTCTTGCGCAGCGAATCCACCGGATAGGCGGCTTGCTCACGCGTGTAAGGGTGCTCCCACAGGCTCGCCGTGATGTCTTCCAAAGTGTGCGGCGAGTTAGTGAGTGGATTGTCAGTTGCGTGCAAGCGGCCTTCTTGCACTGCCGAGATTTCTTCTCGAATGGCAA
>JBLHSI010000024.1:0-20858 GCA_047626655.1 Halioglobus sp. | reverse complement strand
AGCTAATAGAGGAAAATGCGCAGGTCATTAGCTCCAGGGGAGAGCGGTATACCAAACAAAATATTAGACAAAAGTTGAATATGCGTGACTTTATGGAGACTATGCGTTCCTCAGGTGAAGTAAGTGGCGGTCCTAGTACGCTGGGATCAAAAGAAAAACAGGCTTTTGCCAATGCACTGGATCAGTATTTGGCACAGCAAGGGGATAAACAATCATAGTCGTTAGTGTAGTTAGAACCCGTACTCCATTTTGGTTTTTGGAGTGCGCGCGGTAATGTGGAAACGTCTGGCTTTGTGGTACCTGAAGGTTTCGGGGTGGAAAATCGAGGGTGAAGTTCCCGCAGAGAAACGATTTGTTTTGATCGCTGCTCCGCACACCTCCAACTGGGATCTTCCTTTTCTGCTGGCCTTCGCCGCGGTATTTGATCTCAAAATATCCTGGCTTGGAAAACACAGCTTATTCTTCCCGCCCCTGGGAATACTGATGCGCGCTCTGGGCGGAATTCCCATTATCCGTCATAGAAATCTCAACGTAGTAGATGCGATGGTCGCAGAATTTGAAAGCCGGTCCGAGCTAGTACTTGTGGTTCCCACCGAAGGTACGCGATCGAGAGTGGATTACTGGAAGTCTGGCTTTTATCATATTGCCAAGGGTGCTGATGTGCCCATTGTGCCGAGTTATCTAGATTATGGTAACAAACGAGGTGGTTTTGGTGCCGCCATTCGCCCCAGCGGCGACATGAAACATGACATGCAGCTTTTTCGCGATTTATATGCCGATAAGCTGGGTTTATACCCCGCGTTTTTTGGCCCTGTCAGATTGCGCGAGGAAGGCGCAGAAGACGAGGGCAGCGAATAAAACTTGCGTCGGTCGAATGTGATCTACGCGTCCCAAACTCACACTTTGAAGGTACTATGATGTTAACGCTACACGGTTTCCCTTTTTCGAATTATCACAATATTGTTAAACATGCACTGCTGCAAAAGGGTGTTCCGTTTGATGAACAACTCGTCTATCCGGGCGCGCCGGAACTCGTGGGTAAATCACCACTGGGGAAAGTGCCTGCAATGACCACCGAAAATGGCACGGCTATCTCCGAATCCAGTGTCATGCTGGACTACCTTGAGGACGCGTATCCCCAGAACCCGTTGTATCCAGCGGATGCGGATGCCAGAGCTATTGTTAGGCAGTTGATGAAAGTGTCCGAGCTGTATCTGGAGTTACCGGCTCGAAGAATGCTGCCCGCTGTGTTGGGTAATGCTGAAATAGCACCAGAGACAATTGAGGAAGTAAAATTGGTATTGGCAAAGGGTGCCAAGGCTGTGACTGACCTGGCGTCTTTTGGCCCTTACTTGTGCGGTGCGGAGTTAACGTTGGCGGATATCTATCTGCGCTATGCTCTGGTGATTCCAAAGATGGTTGGGCCATCAAAGTTGGATTGGGACGTGATGGAAGAAGTTCCTGGGCTGCAAGAATGGGATGCTATGATGGCGGACACCGATATAGCACGTAGTGTTGATGCAGATATGCGAGACAATACAGCCGACTTTATGGCGTATGTCTCCGGAGGTTAATAGCGGTGTCAGCGAGAAACGATTTTTCCGAAGCGGCGTTTTTGGAGTTTCTACGAGAGAGCGCCGTTTCCGGGGTCGTTAAACCGGCGACGGGGAGAGCACGCAAGCTAGCCGCCGAACAGTTGCTCGGACAATTAAAATCCCACGAACGTTTAGATTTACGTCAGCTTGATGTGGATGAACTCTGTTCACGCTTTCATAAACTGCAAGGGTCGACCATTCGTCCCGAAAACCTGCAGGTCTACAACGAGCGACTGGGCGGTGCACTGCAGGATTTTTTACGCTGGACCGAACATCCTACCCAGTTTATATCCACTGAAGGTGAGTTAAGCGATGTAAAAAAAGTGGCTAATCGCGATGACGCCGGACAGGCCGCGGCACGAGAGCAAATCATGCTAAACCCACCGCGCAGCCCACATGAAATTTTTCCGGTGCCGCTGCGCCATGACCTGGTGGTCTACTTGCACAATATCCCGCTTGATATGACAGCCGTAGAAGCCCAAAAGATCGCGGCCATTGTACAGGCTTTGGCGCTTCCCAATGAAGAAGAATAACGTCAACCGGGCCATATTACTGGCCCCTTTGTTTTTGTTCGGTCTGGCGGGAATTTACTTTTTGGTGGTTTTTTTAAAAGGTGGTGACGCCAACGCCTTTCAAGATAACCTGTTACCGGAATTGATTGGATTTTGCTTAGAGGGCTTTTTCCTCGCAGGGCTGTTTTCGCTTGTTCAGCGATTGATGGAGCGTGACCGCAAAGATGAATTACGGCGCAGTTTGCGTGGTGCATTGCGAGAAATTCTTAGTTACCTCGATATTGCTGTACTTGGGGAGTATGCCGAGCCGGCCAGTTCGCACGCACTGGAGCAAGACCCGCAGAGCGTCGCCACGCTCATTATGAAACTGAATGAGCGTGAGTTGAATTTGGATAAAATGCGCGACATTAAGGAAGCCGCGGGGCGCAATCTTAGTACCATGCACGATCTCATACCCGTCGCCGCACAACTGAGTGCCGATCACATGCGTTGGTGGTTGGCACTAGCCGACAGCGTAAGGCATCTCTCTGAAGCTACCGACAAGTTGTCAGTTACTTTTTCTGCTCACCGTTTTTTGGCTAATTTGGCTGAGTTTGACGGGCTAGATTTGTAGCTACTTGCGGTACGCTCTTGGCCATGAACCGTTCAAGCTTGTGCCGCGTCCCAGGACTCCAGCAAGTAGCGAGTATCCCGTTGCCAGGGATGAAAGTCATCGCGAAAGTATTCTTTATTCGCAGGCCAAATAAGTCGCACAAGGCCCTCTTTGGCAAACAGAAAATTCCAGCCTTCGCGTCACAACCGTAAACACCACAACTTGCCATCTCTTCGCAACATATGAATAGTTCCGACTAAAACATCCATCATTAAAAAGAAACTGGCCCGCCGCAGCGAAGCTTTGCGCATGAGTCGTTCGGCACCCGCCAGTAAATGATTGCCCTCCAGCAGTATTTGCTCAGCCATTATGGCCGTTATATGCTCCGGTGCTGTGGTCATCGCCAGTTGGTCGATTGGCGAAAGCCATTTCTTAGCTCGAGCAATATTTTTTCGAGTCGTCCTTCCATATAGACTAAGTCGTAGCCTCTGCTGGCACAAAGCGACTCGTTATAGCGTTCATGCTCGCGCCGATAAAAACCCTCCTGGCCACAACATCCACGGACATCATCCTTCAACTTACTATCACTTACTTGATTGGAGTAGTAGCGAACACTGTCTACAAAGAATTTTTCACCTAAAGGAAAGGTAATCGACATGGCATTCATCCAGGCCGTTTTAAAGGCATGGTTGTCTAGCCAGTCTCGTTCGAGGCAGTTGCAAACGTTGTGTTACCGATTGCGCGATTCATTCGTCATGGTCAGCATTATCCTTTTAAGTCTACGGAGCCTAGTGCCGCTATTTCTGGAGTTTCATAAGTAGTGCGATGGCATCATCTTTCTCGAGAAAATCGATGTTGCTCGAAGTCACTTGTTGCAGGGTTAGCACGGCCTTGGCCTCGTCGCCCATGACAGCTGCGATCATCGCGCTGTGGTAGAGGATTGAAGGGTTATCGGGCCGCTTACGCAATGCTTTTTGAATTGTTCGCTGTGCTTTTTTGTACTCATTGTTGGCGTATTCGACGACCGCCAAGGTGTCGAGCACTTCGGGAGACTCCGGTTTCAGAGCGCTCGCTCTGAGTGCATAATCTAAGGCCTTGGCAGGATCACTATCGCGGATATTCCAGGCCAAATTATTCAGTGCCACAATATTGTTGGGCTCTAATCTTAAAATGTTCTCAAAAGCGTCGATGGCCTCATCGAGTTGTTGAGCTGCTTGCATTGAATTGCCCACTGCCATTCTTACAGTGACATCGTCAGGGTTCTCTTTAAGCCATTTTTTATACAGCGCCAGGGCATCGTCAGATCTATTTTCTTCGACCAAATAAGCACCCAGACTCAGTAGTGTTGCAGTAATCGGCTGTTGTTTAAAAGCTTGTTCAGCCAGTGCAATGGCTGCCAGGTTGTTGCCATTTAGGCTCTCTCCAGCGGCGCTTAGCAGAAGAACATCAGTGTTTTGGGGCGCTAGTAACTTCAACTGCGTCAAATGTTCTTGAAACTCTCCGTTAAGATTCCTGTTTAGAGTGAGTTTAGCCAGCGTGATAGCGGCGGGGAGATAATCGCTCTCCAGAGCAAGGGCGTTGTTCAGTTCTTGTTCAGCGCGTTTCATGTCGCCTGTGCCAGAAGCGGCCATTGCCATCATATGATGCAGTGCCGCGCTGTTTGGCGCCGACCCCATTAACTGACTCAAAGTAAACTGGGCATCGCCATGTTCCCGGTTGGACAATTGCGCCATCGCCATTAATTGAAGCACCTGAGGGTTTTGTTTTTGCGCCAGTTCTAATGAAGAGAAAAGTGGCGCTACTTTCTCGGGACGCTTTTGGCTGAGGTGAAATCTACCTAAAAAGATACGGGGTTCTATTGCTTTTGGGTGAGCTTTAATCGCCTGCTTTATATGCTTAACCAGGGCTACTTTGTCGCCTTCCTTAGCGTCTAGCATCGCAAGTTGAATTAGAGTGGGCAGGTGGTCGTCTCGGTTTTTAAGAATCGTATCGTAGTAGGCTCTTGCTGCAACCAAGTCTTTGTCGGATACCGCCATTTGGGCCAGTTGGTGATTGGCTGTGGGCTCGCCTTGGTCAAAAGCCAGAGCTTTTTCGAAGGATTTTTTTGCCTCCGCTGGTTGTCCCGCCGCCAAATAAACCTGACCGAGCAGATTGAGAGGAGCGGTACTGGTAAGGTTGCGTAGACGATAGTCTTTTGCAGCCTCGATCGCGGCTGGATAGTCCTTCTTTTGTAAATGGTTCATGACCAGTAAAATGTCAGCCTGTTGAAACTCGGGATCGAGTTCCAGCGCGGCCTCAATGTGTTGTACCGCATCATCGCTGTCACCGCCCATTAGCAATCCAGCACCCAAACGAACTTGGGCTGCGGATGAATCTGGCTGTAGTTGGGTTACTCGCGACAAAAGCTTAATCCCTTCTCCGGTCTCTCCTGTGCCTAGTAGGGCGTTAGCCATCAGATTAAGGGCATCCACGTCATCCGGACTGGCCTCCAGTAGGGGCTGCAGTAAGTCGATAACTTCGTCAAACTTGCCCTGCTGAAGGCGAATGGTTGACAGTAGTTTTCTGCCATTTATGCTGTCGGGCGCAATTCCATGATAACGCGTTGCCTGAACACTGGCTTGATCGAGGTTGCCCTCTACAAACTGAGCGCTGGCGAGGTAGAACAGTATCATCGGGAACTGCGTGAACGCGGGCTCTGCAACCGACAGAGATGTCACCGCTTCCTTGAATCGTCCAGCCTGAAAGTGAATAAGCCCCTGAGCATAGCCGACACTTGGGTGATTGGGTGCAATGCGCAGGAGTTCATCGGCGTCCAGCTGAGCCGCTTCATAGTCTTGAGATTGTAGGGCCACCAGCGCGCGTTTGAATAGCGCGCCGTAGTTTCCCTTATCCAGTGCAATAGCCTTGCCGTAGGCTTCCCTGGCCTCGTCAGGTTTGCGTTGCTCCACGCGTATGTCGCCGATCAAGTGCCAAGCTTGGGCGTTGTTGGCATCCAGCGATGTAAGTGTCGCGAGCGCTAAATCTGCACCGGGGAAGTCGCCTTGGCTGGCGAGCATTCTGGCTTGCGCAAGCAGTGCCGGAACAGAATCAGATTGCGTGTCCAATGCCATACCGATGAGCTTTCTAGCCCGCTGATTCTCGCCTAAAGCAAGTGAGGCGAGCGCTTGAGATGACAGTAAATCGGCCTTAGATACTGGCTTTAACTGGCTTGTGTCCAATGCGCTAATCTTGGAAAACTTTCTCTGTGCCAGCCAGCTTTGGGCCAGAGCAGGGGTCACGTCATCGGTTGACCAGCCCGCATCTAGTGCGCGCTGTAGCTCCTTTTCTGCGGATAATACATCGCCCGAATCGAGGTATATTTTGCCTAGCAACCAGCGCGCCTCGGCCAACTCACGATCACTTTGCAGAGCGTTTTTGAGCTCAATGATGGCCGCGTCATATTCCGAATTTGCGATAAATTCATTGGCGGTGACAATATAGTCTTCAGGAGACCGCTCTCCGCAGGCTGTTAAACTCCATGCGAATAATAGAGCTAGTCCTAGGCCTGCCGTGTTGCTTCTCATGGTTATTATCGCCTTGTATCGTTCTTTGTTTGTTTGCTAGAGCGTCTGTGCTTTGGCAGTAATACTAGCAAAACCGTGTATATGTTGCAGTGAGTTATCAGGTATATCTGGATATTCTGTGCAGCTACCACCAATCGGTCCAGACACAATAACCTGCGTTTTCTTTGGATGTTAGCTTTGTACCATCACAGGTAGGTCAACAGAGGCAATGATCATTAGCTATGGGTAAATAATTGAATTGTCGGGTACTCGCTCTCTATCGAAATAGTAAGGCTCCGCTTTAGCAATAAGAGGAGCCTAGTCAGGTGCCACTCCTGCTATTTAGTTAGGTGTTTAACGATGGCTTCGCCAACGGCATGTGCGCTAGCTGGATTTTGACCAGTGATAACGCGATCATCCTCGATGACGAATGAACCCCATGGTTGAACTTTATTGAAGCGAGCCGCTTTGCGCGTCAGCGCTTCTTCCAGAAGGAATGGCACGTCATTAATAGTGCCGTAGTCGATCTCTTCTTCGCGGGTAAAACCAGTAACCGATTTGGTTGCAAGCAAAGATTCGCCGTTACTCAAATTGATCGGCAGAAAAGCGGCTGGGCCGTGGCATACCGCAGCCACGATGCCACCATTACCGTAATGTTCTGCGCTTAATTTGGCAAAGTCTTCATTGGTCGCCAGATCAGACAGCAGACCGAATCCACCTGGGTAAAAGACGGCGTCATAATCAGCGATGTTTACCTGAGACACAGGAATTGTGTTGTTCACTCGGTTTTGGAAATCTTCATCGGCCAAGATACGGTCGTTCACCTCATCGCCTTCAATGTCTTGGCCGTAAATAGGCGCTTTACCACCTTTGATAGAGGCTACTTCGTAGTCGATGCCAGCTTCTTTTAGCACGTGTACTGCGTGGGTTAACTCAGGCGCGAAGGTGCCGTTTGGGTGGTCAGTTTCGCCTAAAGTGGCATGGTTAGTCACCGGGATAAGTACTTTTTTCATGGTCGTGCCTCGTGAGTAATGTAGTTTGGGGTTGCTTATTAATCGTGAGGCCACTTTAGTTAATTGCTCAAGTGATGATAATATCGATAATATGCCAAACAGTATTGCTATATAGCAACAATAGAGGGCGAATGGACAGCTTTGATGGGATTGTTGAGTTTGTGGCGGTGGCGGAAGCCAACGGGTTCTCGGCTGCAGCCAGGCAGTTAGGGTGCAGTACAAGCCACGTGAGCCGGCAGGTTGCCCGTTTGGAGAAGCGTTTGGGCTGCTTACTTTTAGCTCGATCGACCCGCCTGGTGACCCTCACAGAGAACGGTGCCGTGTATTATCAGCAGGCTAGAGCTCTGGTCGTGGGACTGCAGCAAGCGAACGAGCAGGTCAATCAACAGCAGGTCCACCTAAGCGGAACACTTAGAGTTAGCGCTGCCGGTGGGTTTGCCGAGCATTTTGTTGCCCCAGCTTTAATGAAGTTTCTTTCCCAGTACCCTGAGCTAACCGTCGACCTGGACTTGAATAGTCGCCTGGTGAACCTGCTGGAGGACGGCATTGACTTTGCTATTCGCTATGGTGAATTGAATGACTCCAACTTAATTGCACGTAAACTCATCAGCCGCCCTATGATGGCCGTCGCTAGTAAAAGGTATTTGCAACAGCATAATACGCCTAGACACCCCGTACATTTGAAGCATCACAGCTGTATTGTTTCCAACAATGACTCATGGGAGTTCAATGTTGATGGCAATAAAGAGATAGTTAAAGTGACGGGGAGATTACGCAGCAATAATGCCAATGTAGTGTTAGATGCCTGTAAAAAAGGATTGGGAGTGGCCTACATGCCCAAAAGTACGTTTAAAGAAGCCGTCGAAAGTGAGCATCTGGTGCCGATACTTGAACCTTTTTGGGGGCAAGGTGCCAGCAGCTGGATCGTGTATCAGAACAAGCGTTTTATGCCGTTACGTGTACGATTGGCCATTGATTTTCTTGTGCAGCATTTTGCGGATTGGGATGAGTCAGATAGCGGGCAAAGTTGTGCTGCGCTGTAACTAAGCCAACATGGCCAGTCCCGTTTTACATGGATGCAAAAACCCCGGGTATGTTGGGTTGGTTGTTACTGCTGCCCAGTCCTCCATCGATGACAATCTCGGTGCCGGTAATATATGGCCGCTGGTGACAGTAGGAATACTATTAGTTCTGCGACCTCTTCAGCAGTGCCTGCACGATGCATGGGGATTCGCTGCAGCCAATCAGAGTTGATTTCCTCCACCGAGGCAGGGATAACGCTCAGCGGCGCATTAATGTAGCCCGGACATACGGCGGTGGCGCGTATGTTTTCCTCACTGTGATCCAGGGCGAGGGTGCGCGTATAGTTAATGATACCGGTCTTGGCTGTATTCCACTGCAGCAGCGCCAATACCTCATGCGCCACCCGTAATCAGGTAAACTTTTTTTTGGAAATCGATAATCATAATTAGACATCTCTTGAATTTTTTGCGCGATCCAAGCTTGCTTTTGAAATTGCTTTCGGTGCAAAGTGTTCGCGCATTCAATCATGATTATTAGTGGATTGAAACCGCAGGGCGGGCCCATGGCTAGTTGGCACGCCAAAGAAAACACTGCGGTAATATCGTGGATCGGAAAAATAAAAAATATGAAAAAGAAAGTGAAAATTATACTTGTCGTGGTTGGCTTGCTGTTTGTGGGTACCGCTTGGGTAGCGTATCAATACTCTGCTGCCATTGAAAAGGTGAGCAGTGAAGATCCGTTGGTGTGGGCGCCGGATATCGCCGCGCTAGAAGCGAAAACCAAAGGGATCGATGGGAGCGGCGAGGCTATCATTTTTATTGGTAGTTCCAGTATAAGGTTTTGGCAAACACTGGCTCAGGATATGGAGCCAATGTTAGTGATTCAGCACGGTTTTGGCGGCGCCAAGTTAAATGATGTCGTCCACTATTCTGGTCGTCTGGTCAATGCGTATCGGCCTCGTGCGGTAGTACTGTTTGCCGGCACTAACGATATTAATTTGAAAAACTCCAAGTCCCCGCAGACCTTGCTGGCCAGCTATCAAGATTTTGTCGCAAAGGTTCGCCTAGATCAGCCACAGTTGCCGGTGTTTTACCTCGCCATCACACCCTCAATGCTCAGATGGGAAGTCTGGTCTATAGCGCAGGAAACCAATCGCCTGATTAGCGACTGGTCGGCAGGGGAGGACACGCTTTATTTTATTGATACCTCTGCAGCGCTGCTGGGCGAGGATGGTACACCCTATAAGGAAAACTATCGCTGGGATGGGTTACATCTGAGTGGCGAGGGGTACCAGATCTGGAGCGAGATTATCAGGGCGCGTTTATTGCAGGATTTGGGTGATATCGCTGTTGAGCAACAGAGATGACATTCCCTTGAGTTTCATTGGTCATTACATGAGAAGTATACTGCGGTTATTGTCGATGCCGTCGGATCTCCACGCGAAAGAGAAAAAAATTCTTCTGCTTTTAGGTGCCGCCTATCTTATCGGCGCTTATGATATGACGTTGGTGACACTGGCGTTACCAGATATACAAGCCAGCTTCTCAATCGCTGAGGAAGAGCTGGGAAATCTGATAGCTTATGCACGCCTGGGCGCTATTCCTGCAGTATTGTTGGCTCTGGTTGCCGATCGAATTGGGCGTCGAAAATTGTTAGTGATGACGCTTATAGGCCTCTCTCTCTTTTCTCTGGCAACGGCCTTCGCCCAGTCGGCCATGCAGTTTATTATCTTGCAATCAGCGGCCAAATTTTTTATCACGCTGGAGGAGGTTTTGGCAGTGATCTTTGCCCTTGAAGTGTTGCCGGCGAGGCATCGAGGATGGGGGGTTGGTTTTCTTGCGGCTATGGGCGGTCTCGGTGCGGGACTTGGCGCGATGCTCTACAGTACGGTGGAATATTTGCCGGGGGGTTGGCGTGCGCTGTATGTCATGGGCAGTTTTGCGATTCTTTATATCGCCTTTTTACGCAGGAACTTACCTGAGTCGCCTATGTTTGAGAAGCAATCGCACAACATTAAGTCTTCGTTGTGGCAGCCTCTACTGGAAATATTTACGCAGCACCGCAGAGCGCTTCTCGCATTGGCCGTCATCTCAGCGACATTCTGGTTTCAGATTGGGGCAAATCTCAATTTTATGTCTAAGTATCTGCAGAGCAGTCACGGCTACTCGCCGGGGGAGGTGAGTATGCTGTTTGTGGTGGCTGGAGCTTTCGCTATATTTGGCAACGTGGTGGCTGGCAAGGTCTCTGATACCATTGGTCGACGACCTACCCTAGTGTTTGGTATCGTCGCCAACTGTGCTGCTTTCCTCGCTTTTTATAACAGTTCGAGCCTGCTGTTGCCACTCGCCTGGATTGCTGCCTTATTCAGTTTTTTCATTGTTGATGTTGTGGTCACGGCTGCTACTGGCGAGTTATTCCCCACATCCTGCCGTTCTACCGCTGCGAGTCTGCGTGTGGTTGTTGCTGTACTGGCGGGCGCTGTCGGGTTGGCAGCAGAGGGTGTGTTATATAGCCATTTTGGCAGCCATGCGACAGCGTTGTCGCTGTTAACACTGAGTTCTCTTTTGGGTTTGCCAGCTGTAGCACTGTGGCTGCGAGAGACAGCTAATACCGAGCTCAGCTAGTATTAATACTTAGATTCAAAAGGCATTAAATCTTGGTCCTGAGTTAAAGAGAGTAAATAAGTGCTGAGATTAATGGCTTTACCTGCAATACCCAATTTTTTTCGTATCGTATTTCGTTGGTTTTCCACTGTCGATAACGCCACGTTAAACAACGCCGCTATCTCTTTTGTTCTCATACCGTGAGTAATTAACGTACACACTTCTCTCTCTTTAGGGGACAAAGCAAATGATGATCGAGCTATGTTGTTGCCAAAAGGGTCGGTTAATTGCAACAGCTGCTGTCCGACTATATCGATAAGCTCTCTGTCTTTTGGCTGACACTTGCTGCGCAACTTTTTTATAAGTGGCATTAAAACGGTATCAACATTCGCCGTAATATTGCCTTTTAATCGCCTGCGCTCGAGTTCTACTTGACTGACCAGCTCTTGGAGAGCGATATTTTTATGCTGAATTTCTTGTGTGCGAACCGCAACGAGTTGTTCTAGTTGGCTCTGGTAAGCCGCTAAGGTGTGGTTTTGCTGTACTCGCGCAGTAACGTCCGTTTGTATGCCAACATAGTGACTTACTTCTCCTTGTTCATTGCGCAGCGGTGACAAATGCAGTTCGTTATAAAACATCTCTCCAGTTTTTTTATAATTTTTTAGTACCTCAGTGCATTCCGTTTGGTTTTTTATAGCCTGGCGAATGGCAGAAGTGGACTCTGCTTGAGCTTCGTCGCCTTGTAGAAATCGACAATTTCTGCCTTTAACCTCTGACCAGCCGTAGCCGGTCATTTTCTCGAAGCTTTGATTGACATAAACCAAGGGCATATCCGGCTGCGTCGCGTTAGATACGGTAATACCGCAACTGCTGCTATTGACGGCCTGACTTAGTAAGCCTTTGGTGATCTGCGTAGCATCGTATGAACCTAATTTGCTCTGTAGCACCCTAACTCCCTTTTCCGTTTCAAATGACTTTGCTGGCAAATAATCGTTCCCCAGGGCAACAGTTAGTTACCTAAAATAATCCTACAAATATCTCTCAATATGCTGGTGTGAAAGTATATTCAGAGATGAAAATATTTTAACTATATGATTTATAAGAGTTAAATTAGATACCCTATGCTTCCCGCTGTCTATCATAACACCTATTATATATAGGTGGTATATGGGTATTATTTTGGCGTGGTGTGTTCTCACTTTGTCTATAGAATTCTCGTTGTGTCTAGTGTGTCAGCGTCTTTTTAGACGTTGTGTACGTATAAACTATTTGAGCAATGACAGGTCAACCCGGTGAATATTGTGAAAAGCCCCAGTACTAACACTAGCAGTAAATCACGCCTTCAGTTCGCGGCGGCCTCGTTGTGTTCCTTACTGTTTCTAACAGCATGTAGTGACAGCAGCGATCGCAGCGCCGCGGCTCAACCGATAGATCCACCTGAGCCGCAACCAGAATCAGCAAGCATACGATTCATTCATGCATCCCCGGATGCACCGCTTGTGAATGTGGTGGTCAACGGGAGTAATGCATATTTAGACCTAGACTATGCCGCCAGTACCGGTTTTTTAGACGTATCGGCTGGCGCGAATGATTTGGCGGTTAACGGTCAAGTGCTTAACGAGCTTGTGAGAGTGCTAGAAGCTGATGGCTTTGAATCGGTCGCTGACAGTAAAACCACCATAATCGCTGGTGGTGAATTGAGTAGTCTTGCCCCTATCGTGGTAGATAACACCGCGCAGAATCCGGGCAGCGATGAAGTAGCGGTGCAGGTAGTGCATGCGTCACCAGCGGCGCCCGCTGTCGATGTCTACGTGACCGCAAATGAGACAGACCTCAATGATGTAGAAGCGAACTTTAGTTTTAGTTTTGGCGAGAGCGTTGATGCGGGTAACTTACCGGCAGCTAGCTACCGCATCCGAGTAACACTTGCAGACACTAAAACCATTGCTTATGACTCGGGTAATGTTGACCTGTCAGGATTTGCCGGTGCGAGCTTGCTGCTCGCTGCGATCAACACTACTAATACGACACAGCAGGCGTCATCGCCTGTGCAGTTATTAGTGGCGACCGACGACAGCCAAGTAGTCATTCAAGATCAAAATACACAAGTGGGTCTGCGCGTAGTGCATGCATCACCCGATGCCAACGCCGCTGCCGGCGGTGGGGTCGAGGTTTTCGCCACAAGCAGTGCCTTAGGCGATGCACCAGTTGAGGTGATTGACACGTTCTCCTACACCGACATTGTCCCCGGTACCGATAGTCACGTTGCTATTCCCGCTGGCGATTATGTGGTTGATGTAGCCCCAGATACTAACAATGTTGCAGACTCGGTCTTTACTTCTGGCAGTCTGAGTTTGTCTGCTGGCACGGAGTACACCGTGATTGCGAGTGGCCGTGTGCTAAGCGATCCAGACTTTAGTTTATTGGTGTCGGTTGAGATGGCCCGTTCTATTGCGACTCATACCTCAGTTAATGTGATTCACGCGGCACCAGCGGCAGGCAATGTTGACGTGTATGTTACTGCGGCCGGAGCATTTTCTGCTGCCGAGGTTGAAGGCGGTATCGCGGGTGATCCTTTATTGGAAGGTTTTGCGTTTGGCACTGTGACCGGCTTTGTGAACATCGAGCCCGGGGCTTACGATATTCGCGTGCTTGCCGGTGGAGTTACGGCGATTAATGTGGAAGGGGTTGAACTCGCAGCGGGTGCGCTGACTTCGGTCATAGCGCGCGGCCCTGAAGAAATGAGTGGTTCGTTAACAGACTTTGGTGTTTTAGTGGTGACTAACTAACGCCTTGTGTAATCCCCATCCAGCACAGTTTTAAAGTTTTGGCTAGCTCTCTGAGTTAGCTTTTTTTTGCGCTCAACTAAATGTACTCTAAGATAACTACTATGACTGCAACTACGCAAAACACAGATATCGTCATTATTGGCGCCGGCCTTGCCGGTCTAAGCGCCGCCTCAGAGCTCAAAAAATTGGGTGTCGATGTACTTATAGTCGATAAAGGTCGAGGTTTAGGCGGTCGATTGGCGGGCCGTAGGATAGGTGATGCAAGTTTTGATCATGGCGCTCAATTTATGACCACTCGCCATCCAAAATTTGTCGAACAGGTTAGGCAGTGGATGGCGGCAGGGGTTGCCCAGGAGTGGTACAGTAGTTTCCCCGGACAAGCCAACAGTCATGCTCGATATCGCGGTGTACCCACCATGACCGCCATTGCTAAGCATCTAGCTATTGGCTTAAATGTCCAGCTATCGACCAAAGTGGAGTCAATTGGCATTAGCGATGGTGGGTGGGTGACGCATTTAGATAACGGGCACAGCATCACTTCTGGGTCTTTAATAATCACCTCACCAGTGCCACAAACACTGGACCTATTGTCCTGCGGTAATATCCAGCTGTCGCCTTACAATGCGTCACGGTTGACGCGCATACAATACGAGAGCTGTATTGCGGTGATGGCGACTTTGGATCAGCCCAGTATTATCCAACCTCCAGGTGCTTTAGTGATAGACAGTGGCCCTATTGCATGGATTAGCGACAATCAGCAAAAAGGCGTTTCTTCAATTCCAGCAGTGACTATCCATGGCAGCGGTGACTATAGCGCTAAGCATTTTGACGAAGATCGTGATGAGGTTGCCAAGCAACTTATAAAGGCGGCTACACCCTATCTGGGTGCTGCTGTGATTGAGTATCAAGTTCACGGTTGGCGCTACAGTAAACCGGTAGTCGTGGATGACCGCCCTTGTATGCTCGCTAGCGAGTCAACCGATTTGCCGCCTCTTGTGCTAGCGGGGGATGCATTTGCAGGTCCGCGGGTAGAAGGAGCGGTTTTATCGGGGTGGGCCGCAGCAGATTGCATCGCGCAAGCACGCCTTGCAGCATCGACCGACTAATAATTAATGCTAAACGAAGCAAGCGCTGGCGATAAAGAGAGCTCAGTAGGGCAATTAATTTTGTTGCTGGGAGATCAGCTCAATCTGAATAACGCCGCATTAGAAAAAGCAGATGCAAGTAAAGACGTTATTGTCATGGCCGAGGTGAGCGAAGAGGCGAACTACGTGCCTCATAGCCGACACAAAATGGTGCTGCTGTTTTCGGCCATGCGCCACTTCAGAGCGCGCTTGCTCGAACAGGGCTTTACAGTAATTTACTTTACCCTCGAAGACGATGTTGCTTCTTTGACCGACGCTATAGCAGCTGCAGCTAAGCGCAGCGGCATTCAGCGATTAGTTGTTGCCAAGCCTGGGGAGTATCGGGTGCTGGAGTTATTGCAATCCGGTGTCCGTAAACTAGACATTGATATGACGGTGGTTGCCGATACTCGCTTTCTTATCAATACGGCAGACTTTACTGATTGGATTTCTGGCTATAAGCAACCGCGGATGGAGTATTTCTACCGCGTTATGCGCAAGCGGTATGGCATTTTATTGGACGAGGATGGTAAGCCCGCCGGTGGTCGCTGGAATTATGATAAAGAAAACCGCAAAGGCTGGCGCGGCAAGGTTGAATTGCCGCAGCGTCTAGAGGTTGCGAGAGACGACATTACAGAGCGAGTAATGACGCAAGTACTCGAGCGTTTTGCCGACCATCCGGGCGATCTCGCTCATTTTCGCTGGGCTGTAACCCACGAGCAGGCACAGGCACAATTTGATTGGTTCTGTACTCATGCCTTACCCGACTTTGGTACTTGGCAAGATGCAATGGCAGATGATTCGCCGTGGATGTTTCACAGCCTGATATCAGCGTATCTCAATATAGGCTTGCTCGATCCCCTGCAGGTGTGCCGCCAGGTACAAGCGTGTTGGGAAAGCGGCCACTGTGAGCTCAATGCAGCTGAGGGTTTTATCAGGCAGGTGCTGGGCTGGCGTGAATACGTGCGAGGCCTTTACTGGCAACATATGCCGGGCTATCGGGATATGAACGGGCTTGCGGCACATCGTCAGCTACCCGGCTGGTTCTGGACCGGCTCTACTGACATGCACTGTCTGCATAAGTCTATTGGCCAGAGTTTGGACCGAGGCTATGGACATCATATACAAAGACTGATGGTGATAGGCAATTTTGCGTTGTTGGCAGGACTTGACGTTAAAGCGGTTTGCGACTGGTTTCTAGCGGTTTATATCGACGCTTATGAGTGGGTTGAACTGCCCAATACCCTGGGTATGGCGCTATTTGCCGATGCCGGCATTATGGCCAGTAAACCCTATGCCGCGAGTGGCAAATATATTCAGCGCCAGAGCGACTATTGTCAGCACTGCCGCTACGACCCAAGCCAGATGACTGGTGCCGGTGCCTGCCCCTATAACTCTCTTTACTGGCGCTTTATCGATCGACACAAGGAGGCGTTCTCTGGCAATTCTCGCATGCAGTTAGTGCTGGCCAACTGGCGAAAGAAAGAGGCGCAGGAGCGTGAAGCCATTTTGCATTGGGCTGAACAGATACTGCCTGAGGTGGTTAAGTGACGCTATATCAAAACCTGTCTCAACCAGCAATCGTTGTCAGCGACCGGCAGTTGAGTAAGTTCTTTACCTGAGTTGTGCGCGGCAACAGATCAGTGTTTAAGGTAGTAGCCCAGCGTCGCTAGATAAAGAAATCCTGATTGTCGGCACCCAAGCTCACACTGCCAAGGTTGCGTGCAAACGTGGTTGGATTATTGGCAACATGGGCACGTGCTGTATGAATATCCAGGAATCGCTGTTGAATGGCGCTGCCATCGAATACCGAAGAACCGCCGGCTGAGGAAAATAGACTGTCTATAACAGCCATAGACTTTTCAATGACTAAGGAGGCTTGGTAGCGGTACTTGGCGCGACTCGACAGTGGAATTTCGTGGCCAGCATTTACGGCGGCCATCATCTCATCAAAGTTGCGATACAACAGCGCCTCCATTTCATCAATACCGTTAACGGCAGCAGCGACTCGTTCTGTCGTGCTGGTGTCGCCAGAAAGCTTGGTTGGATCGCCGCTGGCTTTACCTACCACCGCTTCGTTGTAGAGACGCAAACCCTCTTTGGCCGCACCTATCGCCGGGGTGGATACCACGCGAATAAAGGTTTGTGCCCAGGGCAGCTTATACAAAGGGGCAGAGTTTTCATCGATGCCGGGGTTGGCGCCGGTAAACCCGTCCATCTGCTTGTGCGTGCGGTAATCGGGTATAAAGACGTCCTCGACCAAGATGTCATTTGAACCTGTTCCCTGAAGCCCCATCGAGTGCCAAGTATCGATAATCTGATAATCCGACTTAGGTAATAAAAATGTGCGGAATCCTTCGCCGGGCACTATCGCCCCCAAAAGTACCCAGCTGCAGTGATCGCAGCCCGAGCTCCAGCCCCAGCGGCCCGATAAGCGAAAGCCCCCGTCTGTCACTTCAACCTTACCCATCGGCGCGTAGGAAGATGAAACTCGAGTGTGAATGTTGTCTCCCCAAACCTCTGCTTGTACTCTCTTATCCATCAAAGCCAACTGGAAAGCATGTACGGCGATAATGCCAGAACTCCATGCTGTGGCCATACAGCCCTCAGCAATTGCGCTCTGCATTTTGAAGAAGTCCTGGGGATCGAGTTCGTGTCCCCCGTATTCACTGGGTTGAAGGGCCAAAAAGAAACCAGCGTCTTGCAGATCGTTGATACTGTCTACGGGCACGCGGCGCTCATTGCGAGCCAGTTCTGCGCGGTGCCTAAAACTAGGCTGTAGCTCAACAATGGTGGAGAGCATGTCTTGTGCGATCTGTTGCTTGCTATTTATTGCTTTGGCGACGTTCATCGGCTTATCTCCAATAATGACCAAGACAGTGTACGTCGCGGGTGTTAGTGGAGTCCTAGCCCAAATGAGGTAAATTTCTATTAGTGGCACATATTTCTGAAAAATGGGAGGAGACTGTATTGTGAGGCAACCTTGTGCATAATATCGCCATAGGAAGATGATCAATGAAACAATATCTCGATGAAGAAACGTTCGATTCAGGTCATTTTTGTGGCAGTTGCAGGTCTATTTTTCGCTAGTGCTAATGGGGCAGCGGCAGGGGAGAGCCACTTACTGTTCGCTGATAGGTTCGTTATTGAGGAGTGCAGACAAGCAGCGGGTGATAACACCGCAGGAAAGCCCCACTGGTCGAGGGCACTAATCTCTGGGGAACCTATACGCAGGAAAGCTGGTGGCAAGTATACAGCTCCTAAGAGTCCGCTCCCTTTCGGGACACGAATTACCAGCCTGACGTTGCCCTGACGAAAAGTAACGACTGGGAAGTTTTTGGTTTTACCAACACCATGCTAGGTGTATCACTAACCCATCAGTCGAATGGGCGCGAAGAATTACTTTCTCGCAGCTGGAACCGGATTATCGGTTCGGCACTGTTTGAGCGCGATAATTTCTCCGTGCTAGTGCGGGGTTGGTATCGATTGCCGGAAGATAAAGAGGATGACGACAATCCGAATATGTACAAATACATGGGCTATGGTGATCTGCAGACGCTATGGAAAATACAGAATTATCAGCTGTGGGTGGTACTTCGCAACAATCTGGGCAGCGACAACAAAGGCTCTATTCAAGTAGACTGGACTTTCCCTCTGTCGAAAAGAATTCGGGGCTATGTTCAGTACTTTAATGGCTATGGCGAGAGTATGATCGATGACAACATGAAGACTAATCGCATTGGTGTCGGTGCCACATCCTAGTGCATGGAGCGGCATACAGTACCTATGTAGCTCAGATGAATTTGGAGCGTGATTCCAATGCCTAGCCAATCAGCCATCCAACACTGGCACAAATATTCTCACGATTTGAGGATGGGCGCTATTTTGGCGAGGGCGAGATTAATTAGTGCTCGCCGGTATACAAAAAGATGGTGAATTCGAGTACTGCTTTCCTGTACGCCGGTGCCAGGGCAAAAACCTATTGCTACATATAAGCTTACATTTTTTGGTACCAGCAGTACTTGCAATCTTGTTCTTTAAAAAGAGTTGGAGGCTGGCATGGCTCATAATGAGCGCGACGATGATTGTAGATGTCGACCACTTACTGGCCAACCCTATTTATGACTCGGGCAGATGTAGTATTGGTTTTCATCCGATGCATCGGATGTGGATGATTTTATTTTATGTTGCTCTTTGTTTTGTTCCTAGAGCACGACTTATTGGTATAGGCTTAACGGTTCATATGCTGCTAGACACTATAGATTGTCAGGTAACGAGTGGGGTATGGATAAATCAGACGTTGTAGCGTCACATACCTTTCAATAAGTGCGCGAAGAAGATCCTAATGGCTGTTTCCGCTGGGGTTATCCATAGTGTACTGGGCAAAAAGCTCGCCATCACGAGTACAGCTATATGTTCGACCGCAATAGGCCTATGGTATTACTCTCCATTCTGTTATGAGGCATGAGAAGGGCTCCTAATGGTGTGCTCAAACCTATTTTTGGGTCAAAGTATCCTCTCCACTGGCCATGCCATCGCGCACCTTTTTGGCGGCGTTAGATTTCACTCAAAGTTACGGATGCGAAATGGAACTTGAAATAAATGTAATTGATGCCTTTACGGATGTCGTTTTTAGAGGTAATCCAGCAGCGGTAATCATTACAGATAATTGGCTTTCCGAAGGTTTAATGCAGTTTATAGCGTCAGAGAATAACCTGTCTGAAACTGCGTTTCTGGTTATGGATGAGACATATACTTATCAAATTCGTTGGTTCTCTCCCATCACTGAAATAGCTTTTTGTGGACATGCCACATTGGCGTCGGCTTTCGTCATATTTGATAAGAATCCAAAATTATCGACCATTAATTTTTCAGCTAAAGCCGTCGGAGTGTTGCCTGTTGTGAAAACTGACTCAGGCGATATTCAAATGGATTTGCCAAGTACAATGCCTATAAAGGTCGAAGATGTTCCTGCTGATCTCATATTGGGACTTTCCATTGAGCCTGTAGAGGTCTATCGTAATGCGCAGGCATATGTTGTCGTGTACGAATCAGAGTCTGACGTTTTATCGGTGGTGCGTGATAACGAGTCGCTTATACGTTTAAAGCCTCTTGATGTAGTCGTAACTTGCCAAGCCGCGTCAAAAGAATACGACTTCATCTCCAGATATTTCTGGCCTGCAAATGGTGGTGATGAAGACCCTGTTACAGGATCAATTCACACAGGGTTAGCACCATTTTGGGCTGAACGTTTAGGTAGGAAAGAGCTAGTGGCTTACCAGGCCTCAAGTCGTGGCGGCGTGCTCAATTGCACGGTGTCGGGGGATAGAGTTTTAATATCAGGAAGCGCTATACAGTATTTGAAAGGCAGTATTGTCGTGTAGTGTCATAAACGTCTAAACAGATCATGGTATTTAACGGTGGAGGTGGGTCCTGGCGTTGATCTGGCTGCCTTTAGGGCGGTTGTGTTCTGATGCGAAACCTTTGGTGAGTTTATGACGGCAGGTGAGAACAGGTAGCCCAGATAAGGAGTCTTTTAATTATAAGGAGAGTGGACAGATTGCAACATGTCTTCGCTTGAAGATTTTTTCCCTAACACTGCCTATACTGACATTAGGCGCAGTAAAAAGTACAGGAGTAAATATGGACAGCTTCACTATTTCCAATGCTCTTCAGAGTTTGAAGAGTGAGGAAGAGCCTTACAAAGAACTCTTGCGACACGGTTCACTGACTATCGAGATATACAAACCCGAATGTATTGATCATCAGGAATCTCACAGCCAAGATGAAGTTTATGTTGTAGCGTCCGGTTCTGGAATATTTGTTAACGGAGTCTCTCGAGAGAAGTTCGAGCCGGGTGAACTACTTTTTGTGCCCGCCGGTGTTGTGCATAGATTTGAAGATTTCACTGAGGATTTTTCAACGTGGGTGATTTTCTACGGCCCTGAAGGTGGCGAAGCGCACGCATAAAATAGTACCCTTTCTAACATCTTTTTCGTTGCTTTTTTTGGGATTAATCGCAAAAAATGGGCATTTAGAAAGTGCGCTACTGTAGGCTGTTAGGT
>JBLHSI010000023.1:0-20933 GCA_047626655.1 Halioglobus sp. | reverse complement strand
CTCATTCAGAAGAAGATGAAAAATATGCTGGTTCGTGTCGATGGCCGCTTACAGCGGGGCGTAACACCAAAAGACGTCATTCTTGCGATCATTGGTAAAATTGGCACGGCCGGCGGAACAGGTTACGCCATAGAGTTTGGTGGCGATGTGGTGCGTGATATGAGCATCGAGGGCCGCATGACGATGTGCAACATGTCTATTGAAGCAGGTGCTCGGATGGGCATGGTGGCTGTCGATGATAAAACTATCGAGTATGTGAAAGGGCGGCCTTATAGTCCGGTTGGGGACCAGTGGGAGCTGGCCAAGCAAGCCTGGCATGACCTGCACAGCGACGGCGACGCGGTATTTGACGAACAGGTAGTTCTTCAAGGCGGGGATATTATGCCGCAGGTGACCTGGGGGACTTCTCCCGAGATGGTTCTGCCGATTGACGGCGTGATTCCCCGTCCTGAAAATCTGCAAAATAGTACTCAGCGCGACGCTATAGAACGTGCACTTGCCTATATGGGATTAGAAGGTGGCTCCAAAATATCTGACATTAAGCCAGACATTATTTTTATCGGTTCGTGCACAAACTCGCGTATCGAAGACTTGCGCGATGCAGCGGCAGTGGTGAAGGGCAAGCGAGTGGCCGGCAGCGTAACCGAGGCTTTGGTCGTGCCCGGTTCCGGAGAAATAAAAAAGCGAGCGGAAGAGGAGGGGCTAGACCGGATATTTATCGCCGCGGGCATGCAGTGGCGAGAGCCTGGCTGTTCTATGTGCTTGGCCATGAATGCCGATAAGTTAGAGCCCGGGCAGCACTGCGCATCAACCTCAAACCGCAATTTCGAAGGTCGTCAGGGTTTTGGCGGCAGGACTCATTTGGTAAGCCCAGCGATGGCCGCTGCGGCCGCGATAGCGGGACATTTTGTTGATGTGAGGCACTGGGATTACACGAAAGAGCAGGTGGAAACGACGGCCGGAGTAGCCATCCAATGAGAAAGTTTATCCTAGAAAAAGGTAAGGTTGCACCCATGGACCGGTCTAATGTTGATACGGACTTAATCATCCCCAAGCAATTTCTCAAGTCTATAAAGCGCAGTGGTTTCGGCCCTAATTTGTTCGACGAGTTACGCTATCTTGATCGGGGCGAACCGGGTCAGGACGCGAGTAACAGGCCATTAAATACCGACTTTCCATTGAACAACGACCGCTATCAGGGTGCCTCCGTACTGCTCGCCAGAGAGAATTTTGGCTGTGGTTCTAGTCGAGAACACGCGCCATGGGCACTTGAAGACTATGGCTTTCGCTGCATCATTGCAGTGAGCTTTGCCGACATATTTTTCAATAATTGTTTTAAGAACGGTATTTTGCCAATAGCCTTGGACGAAGAAACGGTCGATAATTTGTTCAGCCGATTGTATTCCCAAGATTCCTTCGAACTCGACATTGATTTGGAACAGCAGCATATTGTTCTCGACGATGGTGAAACCATTGGTTTTGAAGTGGATTCGTTTCGCAAGTTGTGCCTACTCAATGGCCACGATGACATCGATCTCTCCTTGCAGAGCGCCGATGCCATTCGTTTATTTGAGCAGCGCTGGCGTCAGCAATCTCCGTGGTTATTTGGCGCAATTCAATAGACAAGATATCTAGCTAAGGTAAAATAATGAGTGAACTTTATAATGTAGCCGTAGTGGGCGCGACCGGCGCCGTGGGCGAGGCGATGATCGCTATACTGGAAGAAAGGAAGTTTCCAGTAGATAAGCTTTATCCTCTGGCCAGCAGTCGCTCGGCGGGTAAAACCATACGCTTCAATGGTAATTCAGTGAAAGTGGCTGACCTGGCCGAATTTGACTTTAGCGGCGTCCACATCGCGCTATTTTCTGCCGGTGGGTCAATCTCAGAAGAGTTCGCGCCAAAAGCGGCTGCCGCGGGGTGTGTGGTTATTGACAATACGTCGCATTTTCGCCGCAGAGAAGACATACCGCTTATCGTGCCCGAAGTGAATCTGGAAGCGCTGTCGCAGTACAGCACCACGAACATTATCGCCAATCCCAATTGCTCGACTATTCAAATGCTGGTCGCGTTAAAGCCGATATACGATGCGGTGGGCATAGAGCGCATTAATGTTGCGACCTATCAGGCTGTATCGGGTTCGGGCAAGGAGGGCATACAAGAACTGGCGAGCCAAACCGCTATGCTGCTCAATGGAAAACAGGCCGAAACCGAGGTGTATCCGCGTCAGATCGCCTTCAATGTGCTGCCGCAAATCGATGTATTTGAGGAAAATGGCTATACCCGAGAAGAGATGAAGATGGTGTGGGAGACCCAGAAAATTCTTCAAGATAGTAGTATTCAAGTCAATCCTACCTGTGTTCGTGTGCCAGTCTTTTATGGCCATTCGGAGGCCGTGCATATCGAAACGGTCGATAAAATCAGCGCTGAGCAAGCTCGCGAGTTATTAGCGAATGCGCCGGGCGTAACGGTTATGGATGAGCAAGTTGATGGCGGCTACCCTACGCCTGTTGGGGAGTGTGCCGGTAAGGATGATGTTTTTGTCGGGCGTATCCGGGAAGACATTTCACACCCGCGTGGTCTGGACCTCTGGGTAGTCTCCGATAACGTGCGAAAAGGGGCTGCACTCAATAGTGTGCAAATTGCCGAATGCTTGATTAATACGTACATATAAAAGATACTTGAAGGCATGACTAAGTTAGGGGCCTAGTCGTTATGTGTGTGAAAAGTGTCTTTGAAGCGCTACATTGTAATTGTGGCGTAACTATCTGAGACATATATATTATAAGCACGTGTAACTTCTTGGATTAGTAGCTAAACCTGCGAGATACAACGATCAGATGGCAGGCAAAAATATTAGGCAACTGTATGGCTCGTAGGATAGCGACTGGATTAGTCACTTTAGGTCTTTTTTACTCCAGCGCGGTGTCGTCCCTGGGATTAGGAGAGCTAACGCTAGAGTCTTTTCTCAACGAGCCTTTCAAGGCCAATGTTGACCTGCTGAACACCGGCGGACTGGCAGATCATCAGATTCGGATCCGCTTGGCAACGGCTGATGATTTTGAGCGTTTGGGCGTAGATCGCGCCTATTTTCTCACAGACATAGATTTCGAGATTGAGATTGATGAGGCCGGAAACGGTCGCATACTGATGTCATCTGAAGGACCCGTTCTGGAGCCCTACCTCGACTTCATCATAGAAGCGCGTTGGCCCTCAGGTCGTTTACTGCGTGAATACACCGTGTTGGTTGATCCACCGGTGTTTGATGAAGCCAGCAGTATTATTGTGTCTGCTAGAAATCAGGCCGACCAGGCCTCAGCTGCTACCGAGTCTAAAAAAAAATCTCGGGCCAGTAACGGCGACCAGCTTGCAGTAAATAAATCGCGTCTAGCCGATGGCGCTATGCCGGAACGCGATTTTGGCTCCGACGCCTCTGCCGCTCCCATCGCCGGCGATAAGTACATGATTCAGCGCGACGAGACCTTGTGGAGCATCGCCAAACGAGCCATGCCGGCAGGGTCTTCTGTTCATCAAACCATGCTGGATATACAGCGCTTGAATCCCAAGGCGTTTTTGGGCGGCAATATTAATCGCATCAAGGCCGGATATATTATCTACCTGCCCACTGCGGGTGATTTGAGCTCCGACAACTTTGCCGAGGCGCTGGCCGCGGTGCGAGACCAGAACCAGGACTGGCGTGACGGGGTTAATTCGACTAGTAACTCATCAAGGTCGTCGCTGCGCATCTCAACCGAGAGCGAATTAGACACCGATTCTTCCGAGTCACGCGATAGCAGCGCTGATGAGGCTTCCATAGCCAGTGCAACTGGTGCAGGTGCCGGCGACAACTCTGCCGCGCGAGAAGGTAATTCAAGCGAGAGAGTTGGCGCCCTTGCACAGCAAATCGACACGCTCGAACGCATTGTCAGTCTCAAAGACGATCAGATCGCGGCCTTACAAAACGCGCTGGCAGAAGCCAACGCTGCTGCGGCGCAGGTTGGCACTGCGGATTCATCCGTCGATGGTATGGACGAACCCGCGACGCTCGAGGTAGAACCAGCTGTTGATGATATGTTGCCCTCTTCGGGTGAATCGATGTCTGAAGTGGACTCCTCGTTAGAAGAAAAAGTCACAGAGACCCCAGCACGGGCAGAGCTTGCAGCACCTGTTCCGGCAACCGCCAGTATTCCCGCGTCCGACACCGACAGCCAAACGGGGTTTTTTAGCGGCTGGCTTATCTACGTTATCGGCCTGTTACTAGCCGTCGTCGCGGCTGGCGCTTTTATTTGGCAGCGCCGCCGAGATGCCTCGCAGGAAGAGGATGCGCCTGTTTCCGATGATGTTTATGCCGACATAGAACTAGAAGATGAAAGCCTTGAGCTCGATACACAGCCTGAGCTGAAACCAGAAAGTGATGTAGATGTAGAAGATGAAGTAGCAGAGGTAAACGATAATCGCCCTGTAGTGGCATCGCGTGATAGGGGTTATGGCCAGCGCAAAAATGACCAGTACGCCGCCGATATGGATGCGGGGGATGCGCTTGCTGAAGCAGATATCTATATAGCCTATGGGCGTTATCCGCAGGCAGTCGATTTATTGAAAACGGCGATTAGTGGCGAGCCCGATAACGCCAATTACAAATTGAAGCTGTTACAAGTTAGTGCAGATGTGGGTAATCAGGGAGAGGCGATGACACAGCTGGCTGCCTTGAACGCTCTAGGTGACGCTGGCAGTATTGCTCGTGCGGAAGACTACTTGCGGGAGATAGAACGCAAAGCAGTAGCCGATGCAACCCCGGTACTTAATGATGATCCGGGCCATGAGTTAGGTGATGAGCTCGAATTACCTGAGCTCGATATGATGGATGACGATGAGATTCTCAATCTGGAGGATGATTTCGGCGAGCTCGAGATCGAGCCGTCTGATGCTGAGTCGATAGAGGATGAATTGGATTTGTCCGCCGATTTTGATGAGCAGGCCATTGCTCTCCCGGTGGATGATGAAGATATGGTCTTCGCGGCCGATGGTGATGCGATGTCTACCAAGCTTGATCTAGCCAGAGCCTATATGGATATGGGTGATCAAGATGGCGCCAGGCAAATTTTCGAAGAGGTTGTTGCCGGCGGTACCGACACTCAACGCGAAGAAGCGCGCTCTTTGATCGAGAGTCTCGACTGATTGCCAGTGACGTAGTGGGCGCTAGCGTTACCGACGAAGTTTCTGCCTTGAGTCAACGTATTGCCTGCGGTATTGAATACGATGGTAGCGGTTATCACGGCTGGCAGCTGCAGGCGAACCAAAGTGGCTCCACGGTGCAAGCAGAGGTTGAGCGGGCGCTAGCTGAGATAGCAATTGCTCCTGTCAGGGTGCAGTGCGCGGGCCGCACAGATACCGGCGTCCACGCCAGCGAACAAATCATACATTTCGATCCCCCAGTCAACCGTGAACTCAAAGCGTGGGTGCAAGGTGCCAATCGACACTTGCCTGGCAATGTTAGAATTTTGTGGGCATCCGCTGTCACAGGTGACTTTCACGCCAGATTTAGTGCTCAGGCGCGCCGTTATCGATACATCATTGCCAATACCGGCGTGTGCCCCGCAGTATTGCGGGGGCAGGTCACCTGGCACCGACGACCTCTCGATGAGCAGCTCATGCACGAGGAGGCTCAGGTGCTGTTGGGTGAACATGATTTTGGCTCTTTTCGGGCAGCTCGCTGTCAGTCGTCCACTGGCATACGCAATATACATTTCATTAATGTCAGCAGGCGTGGGCAGTTGGTCATCATCGATATCAAAGCAAACGCCTTTTTACATCACATGGTGCGCAATATCGCGGGTTGCCTGTTGTCAGTGGGGTCGGGGCGAGCCGAAGCGGGCTGGCTTGAGCACGTGTTGTCGCTCAGAGATCGCCGTCAGGCAGCCGACACCGCCGCCCCGCACGGTTTATATCTAGTGAGCGTGGAGTACCCTGCACAGTACAGCTTACCGCAAATGCCTTTGGGACCCTTGTTGCTAGGCTAAAGGCGCTAAATTGGAGACAAAATGGCCGGCAATCTGTTATAATTACCTATTGGTCGGTCGGTAGAATTTAACTCCTGTGACACACACTCGTATCAAAATTTGCGGTATAACTGCGCCTGAAGATGCCTCTATGGCTATTGCCAGTGGCGCTAATGCTATCGGTTTGGTGTTTTATCCGGATAGTCCGCGTGCCGTGACTATCGATGATGCAGTAAAAATTGCGGCGGTAGTGCCTCCTTTTGTGTCAATTGTTGCATTATTCGTCGATGAATCTGCGTCCGTTATTAGGGCCGTACTCGAGTCTGTGCCGATCGATGTTATCCAATTTCACGGTGACGAGTCGGCAGATTTTTGTCAGCAGTTTGGGCGACCCTTTATTAAGGCGATTAGAGTTAAGCCGGGGTTGGATCTACCTGGATTGTGTGCGACTTACTGGATGGCGCGAGGCGTGTTGCTCGATACTTGGCAAGAAGGTGTTCCTGGAGGTACAGGCAAAGCATTCGATTGGCAATTGGCGAGTATGAACTTGTCTCTGCCGGTGATCGCTGCTGGCGGGCTTACCGATAGCAACGTTGCCGCCGCTATAAAAGCGCTGAGGCCGAGCGCGGTCGATGTGAGTGGCGGTGTTGAGCGCTCACCGGGTATTAAAGATCAGGCTAAAATCACCCGTTTTGTAGCGGCAGTAAGAGCTGAAGATTAAATTGAACTGGATATTGAAATGACGACTAACTTGAATGAAAAAAAAGCACCAACCGATTACAACGCCGTTCCCGATGCGGACGGCCGTTTTGGAATTTTTGGTGGCAAATTTGTGGCTGAAACACTGATGTCTGCGCTGACAGAGTTGGAAGATTTGTATACGCGACTCTCCGCTGATCCGGCCTTTCATGAAGAGCTGGATAAGGATCTGGCTAACTATGTGGGCCGACCATCGCCCTTGTATGAGGCGGCGCGCTGGTCAGATCAGGTGGGCGGCGCGCGTATTTTTTTGAAGCGGGAAGACCTTAATCACACTGGGGCGCACAAAGTAAACAACACGGTAGGGCAAGCACTACTAGCAAAGTATATGGGTAAGCCCAGAGTGATCGCCGAGACTGGCGCAGGTCAGCACGGTGTAGCAACCGCGACAATTGCGGCGCGTTTAGGGTTGGAGTGCCACGTGTTTATGGGCGAAGAAGACATCAAGCGACAGGCTTTGAACGTCTATCGAATGCGCTTGTTAGGCGCTGAAGTAGTACCGGTGACTTCGGGTTCAAAAACGCTAAAGGATGCTATGAACGAAGCGATGCGTGATTGGGTAACCAATGTCGATAATACCTACTACATTATCGGTACGGTAGCGGGTCCGCATCCCTATCCGATGCTAGTACGAGATTTCCAAAGCGTCATTGGCCGTGAAGCCAGAGCACAGTCGCTGCAGCAAACGGGCCGTTTACCTGACGCACTCGTGGCCTGTGTGGGCGGGGGATCAAATGCAATCGGTTTGTTTCACCCCTTCCTGGAGGATGAATCTGTGGCAATGTATGGCGTTGAGGCGGGCGGGCTAGGTGTGTCTACGGGATCTCACGCTGCTCCCCTCACAGTGGGCACTCCAGGCATACTGCATGGCAATCGCACTTACCTAATGCAGGATGACGATGGTCAGATCATGCCTACACACTCAATATCAGCAGGCCTTGATTACCCCGGGGTCGGCCCTGAGCATTCATGGCTCAAGGACATAGGTCGAGTCGAGTACGTGGTGGCAGATGATCAGGAGGCGCTGCGCGCATTTCACACGTTGACGCGTGTTGAAGGCATTATTCCAGCGTTAGAGACCAGTCATGCACTCGCCTATGCCGAAAAGCTAGCGGCTACTATGACTCCAGACCAGATGATTATCGTTAACCTGTCGGGTCGCGGTGACAAAGACATACATACTGTCGCCGAACTCGACGGCATAAAGATCTAGGGGACGTAGAAGTGAGTCGAATAGCAGGTCGTTTTAAAGATTTGGCTGATAGTGGCCGCAAAGCATTGATTCCCTATTTTGTGGCAGGTGATCCAACAGCTGAATCCACTGTGCCATTTATGCACAAGCTGGTGGAGGCGGGTGCCGATATCCTCGAAATAGGAATCGCCTTTTCAGACCCCATGTCTGAAGGTCCTGTTATTCAGTTATCTCACGAGCGAGCGTTGGCCAACGGCGCGAGTTTAAGTAAAACTCTGGCCTGTGTGCGTGAGTTTCGAGAGCACGATGACCAGACTCCTGTTTTGTTAATGGGCTATGCCAATCCAGTCGAGCATATGGGCTTTGCTGTGTTCGCCGACGCCGCATCTAGCGCTGGTGTCGATGCGGTGCTAACCGTAGATATCCCGCCGGAGGAGGTCGCTCGGATCAACAAAGAACTGCACCGCGTAGGCATGGATAATATTTTTCTGATTGCTCCCAATACACCAGAGGAGCGAATAGCCCGCATAGCCGAGCAGGCCAGCGGATTTTTGTACTATGTGTCGCTCAAGGGAGTCACAGGTGCGGGGCATTTAGATACCGCGCAAGTGAACGCAAAAGCTCAATTGATACGAAGTCATACCCGCTTGCCATTGGCGGTAGGCTTTGGTATCAAGGATGCTGAAACGGCCAGGGCGGTGGCTCAGGTTGCCGATGGGGTTGTGGTTGGCAGTGCGCTGGTTGATGCCATGGCTCAAGCAATCGCCAGCGGTGCAAGCGCGGACGATGCTATGAACGCGGCCGCCATGTTAGTGGGAGAAATTCGTCAGGGTATTGACGGTCTGACTTCCTAGATGGCCGTCGTAGCGTTTATACTGAAGACTCCTACACGGGGATTATCATGAGTTGGATTGACAAAATTCTGCCATCGGGTGTTCGTCAAGGTACTGGCGAAAAGCGCTCCAGTGTACCCGAGGGCTTGTGGAAAAAATGCGTTAAGTGCGAGGCGGTATTATATCGGCCCGACCTCGAACGCAACGATGATGTCTGCCCTAAGTGCGATCACCATATGCGCATAGGCGCCCGACGCCGCCTGGATGTATTTCTCGATGAAGAGGGGCGGCAGGAAATACTCACCGATATAGAACCGGTAGATCGTCTTAAGTTTAAAGATAAAAAACGCTATCGAGATCGCCTTGCTGCCGCGCAAAAGGCGACCGGGGAAAAAGACGCTTTGATCGCCATGACGGGCACCTTGCAGAGCTTGCCGCTGGTGGTGGTTGCTTTTGAGTTCAAGTTTCATGGTGGCTCAATGGGTTATGCGGTTGGCGAAAAGTTTACCCGCGCCGCACAACTGGCAATCGCCAATAGAATTCCATTGGTGTGTTTCTCTGCCTCTGGTGGCGCGCGCATGCAAGAAGCGCTCATTTCCCTAATGCAGATGGCCAAAACGAGCGCGGTTATCGAGCGCATGCGGCAGGAGGGGTTACCCTATATATCGGTCATGACAGATCCCATCTACGGTGGAGTCTCGGCGTCGCTGGCGTTGTTAGGCGATGTTAATGTTGCAGAGCCTGATGCGCGTGCCGGTTTCGCTGGCCCTAATATTATAGAACAAACGATCAGACAAAAATTGCCCAAAGGCTTCCAGCGCAGCGAGTTCCTGTTGGAGCATGGTGCAATTGACATGATTGTTCATCGGACTGAAATGCGCGATACCCTGGCAAGAATACTGTCCAAACTCTGTCACTTTCCGCTTGTTGCGGAGCCCGAAGTATCACCGGAGGCCGATGAGGCCATTGAAGCCGTGCCGGGAGATACGTCGGCTGCTGCCGATGAGGTCAATGACTAGCACCGTTTTATCCCAGTGGCTGACCCGCCTCGAGAGCATCCATCCGCGCGAAATCGAACTGGGTCTGGATCGTTCAGCATCAGTCGCCAATAATTTAAATTTGTTGCCGCTGCCCTGCGAAGTTATTACGGTAGCGGGTACTAATGGCAAGGGTTCTACGGTCGCCGTACTCGAGGCGCTTCTGATCGAAACAAAGGTTTCCTGTGGTGCCTGCACTTCTCCTCATTTTGAACGTTTTAACGAGCGAATACGCATTGATGGGTTCGAAGTAGGCGACGAGGAAATTGTTGCTGCATTCGAGGATATTGAGGCGGCTAGGGGCGATATCTCGCTCACCTATTTTGAGTTCTCAACGCTGGCTGCACTCTTGATCTTTCGCCAGAGAAAGGTCGAGGTTGCACTTCTCGAAGTAGGTCTGGGAGGGCGATTGGATGCAGTGAATATTGTTGATGCCAATGCCGCGATTATTACCAGTATCGACTTGGATCACCAGGATTGGCTAGGAGACACGCGCGAGCTCATCGCACTAGAGAAAGCCGGGGTTCTGCGCCGTGATAAACCCGCCGTCATTGCCGATACAAATCCGCCAAAGACCCTTGTCCAATACATGGAAGAACTGGGTTGTCAGTCATTGTTCATCGGCAAGGACTATCAAGTAAAAACAGAGCGAGAAAATTGGACAGCCCTGCTGCAAAACAGGGATGGAACATCATGTGCGATTAAAGAGCTGGCTTATAGCGGGATTGTTGAGGCCAATATTGCAGCGGCAACCCAGACTTTACTATTACTAGGTAAAGAATTCTCGGAGCAACAGTTACATCAGGCGTTGCGAAATGTGCGGTTAAGAGGTCGGCGTGAAACAGCATCCATCAACGGATACAATTACCTTCTGGATGTTGCGCACAATCCGGCAAGTATTACTAAGTTACTAGAATATATCAACGCAACTCCTTGTAATGGAAAGGATATTGCTTTATTTTCGGCAATGGAAGACAAAGACATTGAAGGCATGATGAGCGCCTGTAAGGGCACCTTTGATGCGTGGTTTATCGCCGACCAGCCCCGCAACTCCCGGGCCGAGGAGGGTGCTTCGATAGCCAAAGCACTGCGTCAGCAGGGACAGTCCATGATTAGTATTAGCAAGAATATTACACAGGCGTTTCGTCGAGCCCAAGGTGTTATGACCAATGATGATAGATTGGTGGTATTCGGCTCATTTTATACGGTGGCGGGTGTTATGCCATTGTTGGAAAAAGAACGAAATAAGAGGTGATAGGTGGATAACATTCTCAAACAGCGTTTGGTAGGCGCCCTTATACTGTTGGCGTTGGGCGTTGTGTTCTGGCCTATTGTTTTTGTCCAGCCGGATGCTAGTCAGCCCTTAGGTGATCCCGCGCGAGTACCGCAACGACCCGATATCAACAGCTCTCCTATTGCGCCGGCATCTGCTGAAGGTCTAAGGACATCGCCCACTCTGAACGAGATGGATCAAGCTGTGGATCAAAGCGCGTCTTTTGATGAAAGTGCGCCCATAGACAATATTGCCCCGGCAGTAGAGGCTCCCACTGTTCAGCGCGTCGCGATGAAAGCCCGTAGTGACGCTCCGGTAAAACCGACCGTCGACGCAGACGGTGTGCCAATAGGTTGGATTTTACAAGTGGCCAGTATCACCAGCGCAGATAAAGCGGAGCAACTTCGTGTTCGATTACTGGCGATGGGATACAAGGCCTACGTCAAAAAAATACGAAGTGCTAATTCTGTGTTGATGCGCGTTTACGTGGGCCCCAAGTTTGAGCGATCTAAACTGGAGGCTATGCAGGCTGCTATCGATACCGAATTTAGTGTCAAGTCGATGGTCAGGCGCTACATTCCGTGAAGATGACCACTTTCTTTTACTACAGAGCGAGCGATGGCTCTGGTAGAATCCGTGCGAATTGGGGCAGGGCTGCGGGATATCAAATCTAATCGTGGATTGGACAATTCTAAATTGGGTTGATTGGGCAATAATTTCAGTCTTGGGTGTGTCGACATTACTGAGTCTATGGCGTGGTTTTGCCCGCGAAGCACTCTCTCTCGTGGGGTGGATTGCAGGCTTTGCGCTCGCCGCACTGTTCGCTGAACGCTTTGCTGAATATCTGATTGGGTTCATTGACAACGATTCGGCACGCTATGTTGCGGCGTACGCGATGATAGTGGTGTCGGTATTGATGCTCTCTAACATGTTCGCGGTAGTTGTCGGTCAGTTAATCAAACTAACAGGCTTGGGTGTGTTGGATCGATTGCTGGGAACGATATTTGGCTTCTCTCGTGGCGTCATTATATTGCTGGTGGTGGTTTTTCTGGTTCGCGAGATGCTGCCAGAGGCAAACCAGCAAATATTAGTTCAGTCTCAATTATTACCACATTTAGACCTTTTGATGCAGTGGGCGCAGTCAATGTTCGGTAGTATGAAGATCAACGAACTTCTGGCAGCGGCTAAAGACTCACAATTATCGTCTTAGCGCGTGATACGGCTAACTTAAACGGGGAATTATCTGGATGTGTGGCCTAGTTGGCTTGGTTGGGAATTCAAATGTAGCGCCCAAAATATATGATGCGCTGACCGTTCTGCAGCACCGGGGTCAGGATGCTGCGGGCATCATGACCTTTGATGACGGCAAATTTAATTTACGCAAAAGTGTCGGCTTGGTGCGGGACGTCTTCAAGCAGCATCATATGCAACGACTAGAGGGCTCTATTGGTATTGGACACGTCCGCTACCCGACAGCCGGTAGTTCGGGTCCTGCGCTCGCGCAGCCATTCTATGTCAATTCACCCTACGGTATAGCGCTCGCTCACAATGGTAATTTGACCAACGCTGAGCAACTCTCTAAAGAAGTGTTCCAAGATGACTTGCGACATCTTAATACAGACTCCGATTCCGAAGTGCTACTCAATATTTTTGCTCATGAGTTACAAAATTTGGGTAAGCTCAGTCCCGCACCAGAAGATATATTCAAAGCTGTGGAGGCGGTTTATAGACGCTGCCGTGGTGGGTATTCAGCTCTGGCTCTCTTGGTTAATTACGGCATCGTTGGATTTCGTGACCCGCACGGAATACGTCCGCTGGTGCTAGGTGTGCGAGAAAGTGATTCGGGCAAAGAATACATGATTGCCTCGGAAAGCGTCGCATTGGACGTTTTGGGCTTTACGTTGATCGATGATGTCGCTCCCGGTGAGGCTGTCTATATCGACATGCATGGTCAGCTGCACCGAAAAATATGTTCTCAAACGGCGGTTTTACGCCCCTGTATATTTGAGCATGTGTATTTTGCCCGCCCCGACTCTCTGATGGACGGTGTGTCGGTTTACAAGACGCGCATGCGTCAAGGTGAGGCCTTGGCGAGAAAAATATTGGCAGAACGGCCCGATCACGATATTGATGTGATCATTCCGATTCCCGACACCAGTAGAATTGCAGCACAGTCGATGGCCCATACATTGGGTCTGAAATTCCGCGAAGGCTTGATGAAAAACCGCTACATTGGCCGGACGTTTATTATGCCGGGGCAGAGTGAACGGAAAAAATCTGTGCGGCAAAAATTGAACCCGGTGCCGCTGGAGTTTGAGGGTAAGAATGTCATGTTGGTAGACGATTCTATCGTCCGCGGCACTACTTGTAGGCAGATTATTGAAATGGCGAGAGACGCCGGTGCAAAAAAGGTCTATTTCGCTTCCGCAGCACCGGCGGTGCGGTATCCCAACGTATACGGTATTGATATGCCAACGGCGAAAGAACTCATAGCGCACGGCAGGACTACCGACGAAATATGTGAGCTTATTGGCGCCGACTGGCTCGTTTTTCAGGACTTGGATGCGCTTGTGCAGTGCTCTGTGGACGGTAATGACTCTATCGTCGATTTTGACTGCTCAGTATTTAATGGTGAGTATGTAACAGGTGATGTGGATAGCGGGTATTTGAGCAAATTGGAATCGATGAGAAGTGATGAAGCTCAAAGCGGTAGGCGCGCAGCACAGGAAGACGGCTCGATGGTAGGACTACACAACGACATTTAAACAACACCGGCAGTACTTTATGGCAAACGATCACCAAGACGACGTATTGGCTGATGCCCAACTCGATACGCTAGCGATTCGCGCGGGTATCGCGCGAACGGCAGAAGGGGAGCACTCAGAGGCCCTGTTTCTAACATCGAGCTATGTGTTCGAGAATGCGGCCCAGGCGGCAGCCAGTTTTGCCGGAGAGCGGAAGGGCAACGTCTATTCGCGCTACACCAACCCAACTGTACGCACTTTTGAACAGCGTATCGCCGCGCTGGAAGGCGGCGAAGCGGCGGTGGGTACCGCCTCTGGTATGGCCGCTATTCTCAGTACCTGCATGGCTTTGTTGAAGGCGGGCGATCACGTAATTTGCTCGCGTAATGTGTTTGGTACAACCACCAACTTATTCAGTAAATACCTCGCCAAGTTTGGTGTTGAGGTCACTTTTGTGGCGTTGTTAGACTTGGACTTGTGGCGCAGTTCAATACGTTCCAATACCGCTATGTTATTTATGGAAACACCGTCTAATCCGCTGTGTGAAGTCGCAGATTTGACATTACTCTCGGCGCTGGCGAAAGAGAATGATTGTCTACTGGTAGTCGATAACTGCTTTTGTACACCTGCTTTGCAAACGCCATTATCCTTAGGGGCCGATATTGTTGTGCACTCGGCAACCAAGTATTTGGACGGGCAAGGCCGTTGTATGGGTGGGGCAGTGGTGGGCTCTGATCATCACATGGAAGAGGTTGTCACATTTTTGCGAACCTGCGGGCCTACAATGAGCGCATTTAACGCCTGGGTATTTCTCAAAGGATTGGAAACCTTGCGCTTACGGATGGATGCACACAGTCAATCTGCTATGGAATTAGCTAGCTGGCTGGAGCAACAAAGTGCGGTGGAAAAAGTATATTACTGCGGCCTGGAGTCTCACCCGGGCCACGATTTGGCTAAAGTACAGCAAAAGGCCTTTGGCGGCGTGCTGTCGTTTCAAGTAAAGGGAGGGACCGAGCAAGCGTGGAACTTCATTGATGGTACACAACTGATGTCGCTCACCGCTAATTTGGGTGATGCCAAGACCACGATTGTTCACCCTGCGACTACAACCCACGGCAGACTGAGTGCGCCCGACCGACAGTCGGCAGGCATAGCCGATAACTTGATTCGAGTCGCTGTTGGGCTGGAACATGTTGACGATCTTAAAATCGACCTGCAGCGTGGCTTAGCGGCGATCGGGTCCTGAGCAAGGAATTCCAGTTACATGCAATTTGAGAAGGCCATAGAGGCAGCAGTCGCAGAGATCAGTCAGGTATTGCTGGGAAAAGAACCGCAAATTCGTTTGGCGCTATGTTGCCTGTTTGCCCGCGGTCATTTACTCATAGAAGACCTGCCCGGTATGGGCAAGACAACTCTGTCGCAGGCGTTGGCTGAGGTACTGGGGCTGGATTATAAGCGGGTTCAATTTACTAGTGACCTTTTGCCTGCTGATATACTGGGCGTGTCGGTGTTCGATCGTAACGAGTCAACCTTCAATTTTCACCCCGGCCCTGTTTTTACCCAAATATTATTGGCAGATGAAATCAATCGAACCACGCCCCGTACTCAGAGCGCTCTATTGGAAGCGATGGCTGAAGGTCAGGTCACTATTGAGGGAGAAACGAGAGCGCTACCCGAACCGTTTTTTGTCATAGCCACGCAAAACCCTATAGAGCAGTCCGGTACCTATCCATTGCCAGAGTCCCAGTTGGATCGTTTTCTAATGCGGCTCGAGTTAGGTTATCCTCACCCAAAAGCCGAACGCGAACTGTTTAAGCGGCAACATCGTCTCGATACCTCACACACCAAGCTGCAAGTCTGTATCGATGCCGATCAGTTGCTTGAAATTCGCCAGGCGGTAGAGCAGGTTCATGCGTCAGACAATGTACTGGACTATCTGCAAAGACTGGTTGCTTATACGAGACAGGCGCCAGAGTTTTCTGTGGGTTTGTCACCGCGTGGAGCACTGGCGGTTCTCGACTGCGCGAAAACGTGGGCAGTGATGAATAGCCGCGGACATGTAGTACCGGAGGATATTCAAATGGTACTGCCGTCAGTCATTATGCACCGGCTTATTCCCAGTGGCGACTATGCCGGAGATAGTCTGGCGTTAGTGGTGAAATTGCAGAGTAATGTGGATGTCATTAGGCCCTGATAGAGCAATAGAATCGTGCCGACCGTTGTAGCGCGTTTAAAGGCACGGTTGCGCAAGCGTTTTCAGCGCTGGATTTCGTCGCGCATCCCACCCTCTCGATCGGTAACTCTCGATCAAAAGCGACTATTTATTTTTCCTTCCAAAGCGGGTTTTTTTTTCGGTCTGTGCCTTTTGCTTATGTTAATGGCCGCCATTAACTATCAAAACAATATGAGCTTTGCGCTGACGTTTTTGTTGGCCACGTTGTTTATCATTGCCGTACTGCATACCTTCGCTAATTTGTCTGGCCTGACAATTCATGCGGTGAGTGCGCAAGCCGCATTTCCCGGACAACAGGCGGAGTTTGAATTATTGATTGAAAAGCAAAAGTCGAGATTGCACTACGGGCTATTTTTGAAATGGCCCACCAGCACCGAAGGCTTAATTAATCTGGTTGAAGATGATAGTCAGCGTTTATCCTTACATATGCCAGTAGGCAAACGTGGCTGGTTCTCGCCTGGACGTTTACTGGTCGAGTCCAGTTATCCGTTGGGACTGTTGCGCTGCTGGACCTGGATTGACCTAGATTTAAAGGCGTTAGTTTACCCCCAACCTGTGTCCTGCGATCCAATAACAGGTTTGTCAACAGACCGGCCCGATGGCTCATCGGTTGCCATTGTTGGTAACGATGATTTCTATGGATTTCGCGACTACAAAGAGGGCGATTCACTGCGGCAAGTCCACTGGAAGGGGCTCGCTAAAGGCCAAAGTCTGCAAAGCAAACAATATGCAGCCTATGCCGATAGTAGCGTATGGCTGGATTGGGACGCTTTTGCAGGCACTGCCGATGAGCGCCGGTTATCGCAGCTGTGTTTTTGGGCATTGGAATATGAGCGAACCAATACAGAATACGGTCTGCGAATTCCAGGCACGGTTATCTCACCAGGTTCAGGCGACAAACACCGTACCAAAATACTCAAGGCACTAGCACTGTACGGTTTTGCTGAGGTTGTGGGATGAAGCTAAAGCAGCAAATCCCTCGCAACGCGCTGGTGTGGAGCGTGATATCCATGTTCGCGCTAGTGGTACCACATGTGCAGCGATTGCCTATTTGGGTTTTACTGGTGTATGTGTTTGCCGCATTTTGGCGCAGTATGGTCTATCGCGGCAGTTGGTCTTTTCCTAGTCGCTGGGTCAAATTTGCACTCATTGTGTTGAGTTTTGCCGGTATTCTCCTTAGTTATGGCAACTTCTTGGGTTTGGAGCCGACGGTAGCGCTTTTATTAACGGCCTTTGCTCTGAAGTTGATTGAGCTTGCGGAAAAAAAAGACGCCTATGTACTTTTGTTTCTGGGTTACTTTATCTGTGTTACCGAATTCCTGTTTAGTCAGGACTTTCTAATCGTCTTGTATTCGGTTTTTGCGGTAGTTCTAATTACAACGGCGTTATTGGCCCTGCATCAACCGCGTCAGCATCGGTTTAATCTCGGCACCGCTAAGCCTGCGATGGTGATGCTGGCTCAGGCATTTCCATTAATGCTGGTGTTGTTTTTTCTCTTCCCACGGGTCGGTCCGCTATGGACTGTTCCGATTAAAAGTCATACAGCAAAAACCGGGGTGAGTGATTTTATGCGCCCTGGCGATATCTCAAACCTGAGTCGTTCAGACGACGTTGCCTTCAGGGTTCAATTTGAGGGAAAGATTCCCAAGACATCAGAGTTGTATTGGCGAGGTTTGGTGTTTAGTAAGTTGAGTGAAGGTGCATGGAGGAGTTTACAGTATTACGATATACCGCTAGAGCATCGCCGGCAGAACAAGCCTAAACTGCGCGGCAAGCCGCTTTACTACAGCATTATTATGGAACCCAGCCAACAAAACTGGTTATACAGTTTGCGTTACCCCAGCAGCGTTCAAGCGAAACTACTTACAACACCAGATTACCGTCTACAGTCTCCGGTAAAACTTGAGGACGAATTCTTGTACCAGGTCACTTCGTGGCCAGATGTGGTGCTGGATGAGACACTCAGCGACTGGCGGCGTCGCACGGAAACCGCACTACCTACTACCGGCAATCCCCAAACGCGACGGTTGGCAGCCGAGCTGCGCCAAGAAATGGGTACCGACCGAGAGTTTATCAATGCGGTGTTGGGGAAATTCAATCAAGAAAACTATATCTATACTTTGCAACCGCCAGTATTGGGTGACAATCCCATGGATGAATTTCTCTTTCGTACACGACGAGGTTTTTGCGAGCACTATGCCTACGCATTTGTACTCATGATGCGCGCGGCCGACATTCCCGCCCGCGTTGTCGCGGGTTATCAGGGCGGTGAAATCAACCCCGTTAATAAGACAGTGATTGTGCATCAGTTTGACGCTCACGCCTGGGCTGAAGTTTGGTTAACTAACGAGGGCTGGGTAAGGGTCGATCCCACAGCCGCTGTTTCGCCAGACCGCATTGAATGGGGGTTGGAACAGGCGATGGCAGGGGAGGGTAGTTTCCTCTCGGGATCACCTCTTTCCCCCTTACGCTTTCGCAGTGTTATCTGGTTTAACAGTCTTCGCCTTCAATACGATGCGCTGACCTATCAGTGGCAAAGTTGGGTCATTGGCTATAACAGTGAGACACAATACGGCTTTTTACGTCAGTGGCTGGGAGAGTTAGACGGGAAAAAGTATGCAACTATTCTGTTGGGTAGTTGGGCGTTGATACTTATTCCGGTAGCGGTGTCTTTGTTGCTGCGGCGCGAAATTAAGCGAAGTAATCCAGCCGACAGGGTTTATCTGAGGTTTTGCCGCAAGCTCGGAAAAGGTGGTGTCGTTAGAGCGGCGGGCGAGGCGCCGGGTGATTTTTCTGCCCGTGCAGCTCAAGCATTACCGGCAAAAGCCGATGAAATTAATCGGATCACTCGCCTATATATGGCGCTGTCTTACCGCGACAGTAGTGCGGAGCGTTCATTACTGGGTGAGCTTAAGACGGCGGTACGCCGATGGCGTCTGTAAAATAGTATTTACCGTGTAATTGATCAGTCGCTTGCTGCGTCGAAACAAAATGTTAGAGTGTTGTCCACAGTAGATGCTATGTTGGGGAATCTCGTTGAAAGTCAGAGCGTATCAAACAGAAGATCTAGATGAGCTACTTGCCTTGTGGCGTGAGTGCGGTTTAGTGGCGCCTCAAAATAATCCCATTAAAGACATAGAGCGAAAGCTAAAAGTTGACCCCGATCTATTTTTAGTCGGAGTGTTAGAGGAGCGCCTAGTCGCCTCCGTCATGGGGGGGTACGAGGGGCATAGAGGGTGGGTCAACTATCTGGCGGTTAACCCCTCGGTTCAAGGGCGCGGCTACGGTAGAGAGATAATGTCGACCATCGAACAGCAGATTAGCAACAAGGGCTGTCCCAAAATTAATTTACAGGTACGCAGTAGCAACGCTTCAGTGATCGCTTTTTACCAGTCTTTGGGATACATCGACGACAACGTTGTTGGGATGGGTAAACGTCTGCAAAGTGATTTGGAACAATCCGCTTAGCCATGGTGGCGCTTCTGTTGAGATAATATCGACTATGACGTTATTAATTATATCTGGTGATAAAGATAGTAGCCCTTGGGTTGACGCATTGACGTCGGTAGATGATTCGGTTGAGGTCTGCGTATGGCCCTGTAGCGATACCCAGGCCGAGGATGTCGAGTTTGTGCTGTGCTGGAACCACCCCAGAGGTCTTTTACGCGAATTCCCCAAACTACGGGGCATCAGTTCTATGGGCGCAGGTATAGATCATCTAGTTAGCGACCCAGATTTACCCGTTGATTTAGCCTTCGCTCGATTAGTTGATCCAAGCCTTACCCAGGCAATGTTTGAATACATTCATGCAGCAGCACTGTATTACCAGCGGGATATGGATAGCTATCGCCGCCAACAAGACCGGCGCCAATGGCAGCCTTTGGCACGCCGGCCTTTGTCGCAGACAACTATTAGTATTATGGGATTAGGAGCCTTGGGACATTATGCTGCGGTTAAGTTGTCTGACATGGGGTTTAGGGTGGAGGGTTGGTCGAGTACCAAAAAGCAAATTGATGGCGTGACTACTTACGCTGAGGCCCAGCTAAAAGAGTTTCTCGGCAGGGCTGATATTTTGGTTTGTCTACTGCCACTGACCACTAAAACACAGGGCATTTTAAATGCAGAGCTTTTCTCTGCGCTGCCGCCGCGTGCCTGCTTAATCAATGTAGCGAGGGGAGGCCATGTCGTAGAGAGCGATTTATTGGATGCTCTTGAAAATGGTAGCCTGCGAGGTGCGTATCTGGATGTGTTTCAGTATGAACCGCTGCCAGACGATCATCCGTTCTGGCACAATGAGCGAATTATCATAACCCCGCACAGTTCGAGTGTGACCGACCCATTAGCCGTAGCGCCGCAGATTATAGAAAATTATCACCGCGCATTAAGCGGTAGGAAAATGCTGAATCAGATTGATATAAAAAGAGAATATTGACCGCGTGACGGTGTTAACTGTCTCACAGAAATTATTGGGTGGGACTAAAAAACCACCAGAGCGGCTGCAGGGCAACCGCTCTGGTGGTCGTCACTAGCCGGTCTTAAGCTCCTGTATTTCTACTGCAGCTATGCGTTTTCCTTCCTCGGCGCTCGCTTGAAATTCAGCTATCTGGTCAAAGTTCAAATAACGATATATTTCATCGGACATGGAATCCAGGTTTTTCGCATATTCCATGTATTCGGCCGGCGTAGGCAGGCGGCCCAAAATTGCCCCAACCGATGCCAGCTCTGCTGACGTCAGGTAGACATTTGCGCCGTCTCCAAGTCGATTGGGGAAGTTGCGTGTAGAGGTCGACAAAACGGTAGAGTTAGCCGCAACTCTAGCCTGGTTACCCATACACAAAGAGCAGCCAGGCATTTCTGTCCGGGCGC
>JBLHSI010000022.1:0-21021 GCA_047626655.1 Halioglobus sp. | reverse complement strand
GGTATAGCTCATAGGCGAAAGCTTGCATTAAAAGTTCGATACACGTCACGGCTGCGGCGATAATCATGACAAAGGCAGGCAGTCTAATGGCGTCGGATACGATGTTGCGAATGAGTGATACGCAAGTATTGGAACAGACCAGTACCAGTGCCGTGGCACTGGCCAGTCCTAGCGCATTCACTACGCTGCCGGTGACGGCGAGTAGCGGGCAAAGGCCTAGTAGTTGAACGATTGCAGGGTTGTTCTTCCACAGCCCATTAAGCGACAGTTCCCGATAACTGGTGCTTGCCATTACTATTTCTCAACCTCTTTTTGTACTTGTTCGTCAGCGAATATTGCAGTTTTGTTAGCTTGTGCGTATTGCAGTGCACGCAGGGTTGCAGCGACCACGGCGCGGGGCGTAATAGTCGCCCCGGTGAACTGGTCAAATTCACCCTTGTCCTTTTTTACGGTCCATCGTGCAATCGTCGGATTGACTAATGACTTGCCATTAAAACCCAGCACCCAATCCGATTTTTTCAAATCTACTTTGTCACCCAAACCAGGTGTTTCTCGATGACTCAATGCTCTCACGCCGGCTATTGTGCCGTCTACGTTAACGCCGACAATCAAATTGATATCGCCACTGTAGCCGTCGCGCGCTGTTACGGGAATAATCGCCGCTACGGTGGTGCCGTCCTGTCGGGCGAGGTATATACTTTTTTGAGTGCGCAGCCCGAGTTCGACATTGGACTCGTCCACGGTAATGGTGTCGTCTAGCATTGAATTGTTATGGCGTGCATTGGGTACAATCTGCAGCAGTGCTTTTTCTTCCGCTCTGCGCTCTTCTATGGCTATTCTGTCTTTGGTCTGTAAATAGGTGCCGGCTATGAGTAGCGTCGTAAACAAAGCGAATGCGCCCAATAATATACTATTGCGGCTAATAGATTGACCAAGCATCGTTAGCCTCCTTCGCCATTATCGTCGCCCACCTTAGCACTGTGACCGTAGGTTCGCGGTTGAGTGTAGTGGTCTATAAAAGGTGCGGCAAAATTCATGATTAATACGGCAAATGCCACTGCATCGGGGTAGTTTCCCCAGACCCGTATGAGATAAACCAGAACACCAATGAGTGCTCCATAAATGAGTCGGCCTCGCAGCGACGCAGCCGATGAGACGGGGTCGGTGACGATGAAGAAGGCCCCCAGCATGGTGGCGCCGCTGAGCCAGTGAAACAAGGGTGAGCCGCCACTGTTTGAGCTACCGCCATCATAAAATAATGAGGCCATTAAACCCAAACTTGCCAGCATTGCTATGGGTGCATGCCAAGTAAAGACGCCCAGGTATAACAACCACAGACCACCGGCTAAAAAAGCCAGATTAGCCCACTCCCAACCCACGCCAGCCCAGCGCCCAAATTGGGTCGTTTGTTGCCACAGGTCTTCCATTAGATAACTGTTGTTTTGTTTCAGTAGATCCAGTGGCGTGGCCATAGTGATACCGTCAAACTCAGCGGGGATAAAACATGCCCGCAGCGCTTCCATTAGCCCGGGAAGCTCACCGATACTCAGTGGTGGTGCCCACGCTGTCATTTGAACGGGGAAAGAAATCAGTAGCACCACATAACCCACCATCGCGGGATTGAACGGGTTGTATCCCAGTCCTCCATACAATTGCTTTGCAATGAGGATAGAAAAGCCAATCCCCACTGCTATTAGCCACCAAGGTGCATAGGGAGGCAGCGCTATGCACAACAGAGTGGCCGTTACTACTGCACTGAGATCTTTCAAATAAAATGCCAACGGCCGTCCGCGCAGCTTTAATGCCAGTGCTTCGAAGGCGATCGCTAAAGTACAGCCCCAGAGAATATTGACCAGCGTGCCGAAGCCGAAAAAGAACGTTAGGGCAATGATTCCAGGCGCAGTTGCGATTAGAACGTATAGCATCACTCGGCTTGTGTTCAGGGGCCCGTGAGCATGGGGAGAAGTGATTCGCATTAGAGCCATCTAAGCATTCTCCTGTGCGTCTTTTTTGGCTTTGGCGCGCGCGATAGCGGCTTGAACGGGGTCTTCGCCATCGCCGTCGCTGGCTGCCTTGGCGCGTTCTTCGGCGGCTTTTTTCCGCGCCGCACGTTTAGCTTCACGTTCAATGACTTGTAGCGCCAATCGTGTTTCGCGCGCTTCAAAGCGGGCTCTGGACTGTTCAGATTTCTCGTGGTCTACGCGCATTTGGAGTATGTCTGATTTTGCACTGCGATAATATTGCACCAGGGGTATGTTACTGGGGCAAACCCATGAGCATGCGCCACACTCAATACAATCAAACAGCTTGTGATCTTCCAGCTTCTCGTATTCCTTGCCCTGGGAAAACCAAAATAACTGTTGCGGCAACAAACTAGCCGGGCAGACCTCAGCGCACATACCACAGCGAATGCAGGCTTGTGCAGGCGGTGGTGTAGGTAACTCTTTCTCGGTGGGTGCCAAAACGCAGTTGGTGGTTTTAATCACCGGTACCTCGGCACTCAGGGTACTAAACCCCATCATTGGGCCGCCTACGATGAGGCGTTTATTCTGGGCGTCTCGATAGCCGGCCTTTTCAAGCAGATATTGCATGGATGTACCCAGTAGCACCTCATAATTTTGCGGGGTGTCTATTGCTTCTCCGGTGACGGTGGTCACACGCGATATGAGCGGTTCACCGCGCAGTATCGCATTGGCAATAGCCGCCGACGTGCCCAGGTTCTGGCAGACCACACCGATATCGGATGGCAGTCCGCCGTGGGGGACTTGTTTCCCAGTCAAAATTTCAATTAGTTGCTTTTCTCCCCCGGAGGGATATTTAGTAGGGAAAGGTACGACTTCGATGCCGGTTCCTTGAGCGGCCAATTGTAAGGCTGTGATACCCAGCGGCTTATTATCTTCGACACCTATGAGGGTCTCTTGTGGCTGAAGAATATGCCGGAGGATCCTTACGCCCTCAATAATCGTGTCGGCACGCTCTTGCATGAGTATATCGTCGGCTGTGATATAGGGTTCGCATTCTGTGCCGTTGATAATAAGGGTTTCTATTTGCGTGCCAGCTTTTATCGAAAGCTTCACTGCTGAAGGAAAACCCGCTCCACCCATTCCAGCGATGCCAGCCTCACGAATTTTCGTGACCAAATCTTGCGCGGTCATAGATTCAAAGTCTTCTACGCCGGCATGCTCCAACCATTGGTCTTCACCATCAGGCTCAATCACAATACACCGAGCTTTTAATCCAGAGGGATGTGCAATGACCCGCTCTTCAATGGCTGTTACTATACCGGAGGTGGGCGCGTGCTGAGGGACGCTGACAAAGCCCCCCGCATCGGCAATGATCTGACCTTTGAGAACTCTGTCTCCGGCAATGACACACGGGGAAGCCGGCGCGCCAATGTGCTGTGAGAGTGGGATAACCAGTTGATCAGGAATACCTGCGTGCGCAATGGGGCGCTGCATCGATTGGTGTTTGTTTTCCGGAGGATGTATTCCCCCGTGAAAATCAAATATCTTTCTCATGCCGCTTGCCCCTGTTTGGCGTCACTGGCTATCAGGTCGACGTTTCGTATCACAGGCTCGGGTAAGTCCCAGTGCCAGGTTTGCAGGGATTCTTGCTGCGGCAACATATCGATGCAGTCTACCGGGCAGGGCTCCACACACAAATCACACCCGGTGCACTCACTGGCTATGACGGTGTGCATTAATTTAGCCGCCCCCAATATCGCATCCACAGGGCATGCTTGAATGCATTTGGTGCAGCCTATACATTCAGCTTCACGGATATAGGCGACAGTGGTAACTTTTTCTTCGCCATGCTCCTCATCCAGAGGCATAACCTCTACATCCAGCAAGTCGGCCAAGGCCTGAATTGTGCCTTCGCCGCCGGGCGGACATTTGTTAATCGCTTCGCCATCGGCTATAGCCTGGGAGTAGGGGCGACAGCCAGGAAAACCGCATTGACCGCACTGCGTTTGGGGCAATAATTCATTGATTTGATCGGCGATCGGATTGCCTTCGGTCTTAAAGCGAACGGCGGCAAACCCCAGTACGCCTCCAAACACCACACCCAAACTCAGCAGGGCGAGCACCGCGGTGATGAGAGGGTATTGATTAATGAATTCCAGCACCGTACTTATACCAGTCCCGCGAAGCCCATGAATGCCAACGACATCAAACCGGCTGTGACCATACCTATTGCGGCCCCTTTAAAGGGTGTGGGTACATCGGCCACATTGAGTCTTTCGCGCATTGCGGCAAACAACACCAGGACTAGCGAAAAACCTAGCGCCGCCCCAAATCCGTAAAATAGTGATTCCAGGAAATTGTGGCTTTTGTTGATGTTGAGCAGTGCCACGCCCAATACGGCGCAGTTTGTGGTGATCAATGGCAGATACACCCCCAACACTCTATAGAGTAATGGACTACTTTTACGCACAACCATTTCAGTAAATTGGACCACAACCGCAATGACCAAAATAAAGGAGATTGTTTTTAGGTAGCCCAGCCCCAGCGGTATGAGTAAGAAGTTGTAGGTGAGATAGCTGCAGGCAGAAGCCAGCGTTAATACAAACGTTGTGGCCATAGACATTCCCATGGCCGTTTCGAGTTTGTTCGAGACACCCATAAAAGGGCACAGCCCGAGAAACTGGACCAACACAAAGTTGTTCACCAGAATCGCGCCTATTAACAAAATGGAATAATCTACCAGCATAGCGTTACTTTACGACCATGCCCGGTGTTGCGCCAGCATCAGGCTGCAATATATAGATATTTTCTCCGCCCGGTCCAGCAGCTAATACCATGCCTTCGGACATACCAAAACGCATTTTTCGGGGTGCCAAATTAGCCACTACAACGGTCAGTTTACCCACTAGGTCTTTTGGATCGTAGGCTGACTTAATACCAGCGAATACTTGTCTGGTTGAATCATCGCCTAAACTTAAGGTAAGCCGCAGTAGCTTATCTGCGCCCTCCACATGCTCAGCCGCCGTTATTTCGGCGACGCGAAGATCAATTTTTGCAAAATCCTCAAACTCGATTGTGGCGGGCGGTTCTATTGCCGCTAATTTTTGGGCGGTCTTTGTTGGTTGTTTAGCCGGAGCCGGCTGTTGTTCGGCGCTAGCTTCAATCAGGGCCGCGACTTGTTTGCTTTCAATTCGCAGCATAAGCGGTTTGAACTTGTTCAATGTGTGATCCACTAGCGGTCCCTGCAACGCACTCCAATCTAGCGAGCAGTTGAGGAATACTTCGCTTTTTTCTGCCATTGCCGGTAGCACAGGCTTTAAATAAGTGAGTAGTACTCGAAATAGATTAATACCCACGCTACACACCTTGTGCACGTCTTGTTCGCTGCCAGGCTCTTTAGCTAAAACCCAAGGCTTCTTTTCGTCTATGTATTGGTTGGCACGATCAGCCAACGCAATAACTTGCCTGATGGCCTTATTGTACTCGCGCTGCTCATACAAATCGGCGATATCATTTCCAGCGACTAGAAAGTCGTTCATGAGCTCGGGTTCGGCGCATTCGGCTGTTAGCTTGTTGTCAAAATTTTTGCGTAAAAAGCCAGCGCAGCGGCTGGCAATATTGACCACTTTACCCACAACATCTGAGTTTACCCGCTGTACAAAGTCTTCGAAGTTCAAGTCGATGTCATCGACCGAGGCATTGAGCTTTGCCGCGAAATAATAGCGTAGGTACTCGGCGTCCAGGTGTTCCAGGTAGGTACTAGCATTGATAAATGTTCCGCGACTCTTGGACATTTTTGTGCCATTAACCGTTAGAAAACCGTGCACATAAATAGCGGAAGGTGTTCGCAGTTGGGCACTTTGCAGCATGGCAGGCCAAAACAAGCCATGAAAATTAATAATGTCCTTGCCGATGAAGTGATAGAGCTCGGTGGTCGACCCCAGGGCCCAATAATCATCGAAGTTGACATTCTCGCGCTCACAATAGTCCTGGAAGCTTGCCAAATAGCCAATAGGCGCGTCGAGCCAGACATAGAAGTACTTGCCAGGCGCTCCTGGAATCTCGAAGCCGAAATAGGGCTCATCCCGGCTGATATCCCACTCTTGTAATCCCGCCTCGGTCCACTCACGCAATTTGTTCGCAACTTGTGGTTGCAGCGAGCCGGAATCAATCCACTCGCTCAACATAGCCTCGAATTCGGGTAGTTTGAAAAAATAGTGTACGGAATCCTTTGCAACCGGTGTAACACCCGACAGAGCTGAAACAGGATCAATTAAATCGGCCGGACTGTAGGTGGCTCCGCAGGCCTCGCAGTTGTCTCCGTATTGGTCTTCGGTCTTACATTTTGGGCAGGTTCCTTTGATAAACCGATCAGCTAGGAACATTTGTTTTTCTGGGTCGAATGCCTGGCTGATGGTGCGCTTGGCTATGTGATCATTTTTTTCCAGCCGTTGGTAAATTTCTTCGCTCCAGCGCCGGTTATATTCGGAGTGGGTCGAATAGAAATTGTCAAAGCCAATATGAAACCCTGCGGAATCCTTTTCATGTGCAGTCTTCATGTTTTCTATCTGCTGCTCTGGACTTATGCCCTGCTTTTCTGCGGTTAGCATGATGGCGGTGCCGTGAGCATCGTCGGCACAAATGTAGATACAGGCGTTGCCGCGAGACTTCTGGAAACGCACCCAGATATCGGTTTGTACCTGCTCCAGAATATGGCCCAAGTGCAGAGGGCCGTTGGCATAGGGCAGGGCGCTGGTCACCAGAATATTGCGCGGTGCAGAATCGGACATGGTCGACGTGTTCCAGTTTGCTAAAAAAGTGCGCCACTATAGCGGTTTTGCTGATGTTTTTCACCCGCGACTACTGATTGAACAGGACCATTGTTGAAAGAGAAGCTTGCCCCTATAATGGCCGGCCTCTAGCAAAGTCACTGGATCGGTACAAGTAGCTTACTATGAATTCGATAAAACACATTGTCGCCGTAGCGTCGGGCAAGGGCGGTGTAGGGAAATCCACTACCGCCGTTAATTTAGCACTCGCACTAAAAGACTTGGGCGCGGAAGTGGGATTGTTAGATGCTGATATCTACGGGCCCAGTCAGCAGCTGATGTTGGGCATCGCGGATGACGTGAAGCCCGAGCAGCGCGATGGCAAATTTCTAGTACCCGTGCTGGCCCATGGGCTGAAGACAATGTCGATGGGCTATTTGGTCAACGAGCGAACCCCTACGGTTTGGCGTGGGCCGATGGCGGGCGGCGCGCTGGCGCAGATGCTGGAGCAGACCCTTTGGGGAGAGCTGGATTATCTTGTTATCGACATGCCGCCTGGCACGGGTGACATTCAGCTTACTCTGTCGCAAAAGGCGACCGTGGCGGGCGCGGTTATTGTCACGACGCCACAGGATATTGCGCTGTTGGACGCCCAGAAAGGCATAGAAATGTTTCGCAAGGTCGACGTTCCCATTCTCGGAATTGTCGAGAATATGGCGGTGCATGTGTGTAGTGCGTGCGGACACACAGAGCATATTTTTGGTGAACACGGCGGCCAGCGTATTTCCACTGATTACGGCGTTCCACTACTGGGTAGTTTGCCGTTACTGATGTCCATTCGCGAGCAGACCGATGCCGGCAGACCCACGGTTATCGACCAGCCAGATTCAAATGAAGCAAAAATATACCGTGAGATTGCGAGCAGTGTGCAGGCCGCGCTAAACAGCGCTAACCGCGACAGCGTGCGGCAGTTTCCCGAAATTACAGTGTCAGATGATTAACTGGAGTGTGGCAATAACGTGAGTATTAAATCGGATAAATGGATTCGCCGAATGGCTGGCGAAGGGGGCATGATCGAGCCCTTTCAAGCGGATCAAGTGCGTTACGATGGCGAGCGACGCCTAATTTCCTATGGCACCTCCAGTTACGGTTACGATGTGCGTTGCTCGCGTGAGTTTAAGGTCTTTACTAATATTAATTCGGCCACCGTCGACCCCAAAAATTTCGATGAGGCGAGCTTTGTCGATGTAGTGTCTGACGTTTGTGTTATTCCACCCAACTCTTTCGCGCTCGCCAGCACCGTCGAGTACTTTCGTATTCCGCGCAACGTGCTCACTATCTGCTTGGGCAAGTCTACCTATGCCCGCTGCGGCATCATCGTTAATGTCACGCCATTGGAGCCCGAGTGGGAGGGCCATGTCACCCTAGAGTTTTCCAACACGACAACGCTGCCCGCTAAGATTTATGCCAACGAAGGGGTCGCTCAGATGCTGTTCTTCGAGTCTGATGAAGTGTGTGAAACCAGCTATAAAGATCGTGGTGGTAAATATCAGGGCCAAACGGGCGTCACGTTACCCAAAGCCTAATTGCCCACCATAGGTAGAATTTACTGAGCTGTTCCTAACTGAACGCCGTCGATATTGGCGGCGATAATCACGCCTTCCACCAACTTTCCATCTTCAATGTGAGTGGTTTTAACCATCAGATAATCCCAGGCCGGGGCCACCCAGCTGTCCGATTTTCTATCCGCTTTGCTGTGCATGCGCTCAAAGTGCAGGGTTTCGATGTTACCCAGTGGTGTTTGTAGCATTTCTTTTGCGACAAATTTGAGTGAGTAGTCTTTGATTCGCTTGCCGTCAATAACGGTCATAACCACATCCTCTTCCGGCGTAGCTTTAGTGAGCAGGTGCAGGCGTATTTGCTCCTGTTGGCTCATTCGATCTAGCAAGCCCTCGCTGTAGGGCAGTTCATACCACTGCTCTTTGTAGAGGCTGCGAACCGTTTCAGCGCCCTCGGTAAATTGCACCTCTCGGCGGCGATTCATTAATCCGCTGCCCTGGTACACGTAGGACTCAGGCACAATTTTAGCGCCTTCAACGCGAAAAAGACTCTCTTCTTCAAACCCGGCAATGAAAATGCCACCACCGTTAGTCAGTGTATATTGACCATCTTTTGACCGGGTAAGGGCGCGCTTCAGCGTCAGATTTAAACCTTTGGCAGAAGTCTTATACTGCGCGGTGTAGGCTTTTAATGGAGTAGTCTTTGATTCTTCGAGGGGCATGGACCCTGTATCACCACAGGCCAATACAGGCGTGACCGATAACGCCAGACCAACCCCAAAGGCCAGTGCAAAAATCGACTTATCCACGTGTTTCATCCATATTTTTGGCCGTTTTCCGGCAATATCTTTCCATCCAGACTCGCTCCGTCGACGGTGAGCTTTAATCGCCCCGCCAGAAACCACTGCGCGGCCAGTGGATAAATCTTGTGCTCTTCTACTATCACCCTTGCCGCCAGAGAAGCTGCGGTGTCATCATTACTAATTGTGACGCGTGCCTGCACCACAGCGGGGCCGGCATCGAGCTCCGGAATGACAAAATGTACGGTGACTCCCGCCTCTTTATCGCCGGCATCCAGCGCGCGTTGATGGGTGTGTAATCCTGGGTATTTAGGCAACAAAGACGGGTGTATGTTCAATAGTTTGCCGTAAAAAGCGTGAATAAAAACAGGTGTTAAAATACGCATAAATCCTGCCAGAATGACAAGATCTACGTTGTATTCATTGAGCGTATTGACCAGTGCCTGATCGAAACTCTCGCGGCTGTCGTAGTCGCGATGATTGACCCTAGCAGTGGCGATTCCTGCGTCATTTGCCCGTTGCAAACCCACCGCGTCGGGATTATTGCTAATGACTACCGCAATCTGCGCTGCTAGCTCGCCGTGACGGCAGGCGTCGATAAACGCCTGCATATTGGATCCGGTGCCGGAAATGAGAATGGCTATCTTGGCATTTGCCGCGACCGGTGAGGCTTCGCTCACGGCAGTAACTCCACCTCATTGTCTCCAGCGACCACTTGGCCGATCTGCCAAGCGGTGAGATTAGACTCATTCAGTTTACGCAGAGCGGCTTCCACATCTTCTTTGGCGACACATATCACCATGCCCACGCCGCAATTAAAGGTACGATACATTTCCTGTATTTCAACGTTGCCTTCTTGCTGTAGCCATTGAAATACATCGGGCCATTGCCAGCTGCCGGTTTGTATCTGTGCATTGCAGTCGTCTGGCAGCACCCTGGGGATATTTTCGAGTAAGCCTCCGCCGGTGATATGAGACAGCGCTTTTACCGGGGTTTGCTTAAACAAATCGAGTAGTGCTTTGACGTAAATAGTGGTTGGTGCAAGCAGCGCTTCACCCAGCGTGGTTGAACCCATTGGTAGGCTGAGCTTTGCGCCGCTGACTTCCAAAATCTTTCTGACTAATGAATAGCCATTGGAATGCGGACCGCTGCTGGCAATGCCAATCAAGACATCCCCCGCTGCTACCGATGTGCCGTCGATAATCTTGGATTTTTCGACCACACCGACACAAAACCCTGCCAAGTCGTAGTCTTCACCTTCATACATGCCGGGCATCTCAGCAGTCTCGCCGCCCACCAGTGAGCAGCCAGCCAGTTCGCAGCCCTTGCCTATACCCTCGACCACAGCGACAGCGGTATCAACGCTCAGAGCACCCGTTGCGTAATAATCCAAGAAGAACAGAGGTTCTGCCCCGGTGACGATCAGGTCATTGACGCACATAGCGACCAGATCAATACCGATGGTGTTGTGGATGCCCATTTCCATAGCCAGTCGCAGCTTGGTGCCCACGCCGTCTGTGCCCGAAACCAACACTGGCTGTTTGTAGCCTTCTGGAATCTCACACAGTGCACCGAATCCGCCTAGCCCACCAAGGACCTCCGGACGGCGAGTGCGCTTGGAAATACCTTTGATTTTCTCTACCAAGGCATTGCCAGCATCAATATTGACGCCAGCGTCTTTGTAACTCAGAGATGTTTTTGCGTTTTCGTTGCTCATCGGCCTCAAAATTCCAGTGGTAAATGGGGAGGGGAAAAAGGCGGTATTCTAACTTGAATGAGGTACAAATACAGCTATTGAGAGGAAAACCGCTCTGTCTATGTGTCGCCCACTCTGTTGTTGGCCTCTGGTGCTGCTACAATGTGGTTTTTTATCGTATTAACGGGAAGTAGTGTGCGCCAAATTAGGGCCAAGATCACAGCCTTTTTGCTCATGTTAGCGGCATCCAGTGCCAGTTGGGCAGAGATAGTGGAAGATTTATACGGTGCGGTGGTGTCAGTGCCAGATGTGAGCCAGGAAGCTTTGGTCGTCGCCTCGCGCGAGGCACTGTCACAGGTGCTGGTAAAGGTCAGCGGTACAGAGGCGGTGCTGCAAGCCCCCGCCGTTGTTAGCGCGCTGAATGAATCTCGCAGTTTAGTACAACGCTTTGCCTATGCCCGTGAGGATAAGGTTGGCGCTAGTTTGTCAGCTCATTTTGAGTTCGAGAGCTCCAGTATTTCCAATTTGATACAGCAGGCGCAGCAGCCGTTTTGGACAGCCAACCGGCCCGTGGTTTTAGCGTGGATAGTGGTTGAAGGCCCCGCCGGGCGACAATTTCTGACTGAAGAGTCTATGCCCGAGCTCATGGCAAGCTTTAGCGACGAGTTTGGTCGTCGCGGTTTGCCTTTTCAAATGCCGCTATATGACATTAATGACGCCGCTGCGATGAGTCCTGATGAGCTATGGAGTCTTAGAACAGTGCCACTGCGCGATGCATCACAGCGTTACGGCGGCAAAGATATCCTCGCCGGCAGAGTGGCCATCCTATCCAATGGCGACTGGGTGGGTGATTGGGCCTATTTATTTGATAACTCAAGAGTCGATAGAACGCTAAAAATTGACAGTGCGAAAGACTTCTTTCAACAAGGCAGCGCTCTGGTGGCTCAGCAAATGTCGGCACGATTCGCGGTGACCAGCGCGGCAGATGCCATCAGCAGCGCGCGCGTCAAAGTATCGGGCGTATCCAGTTATAGCGATTACGCGCGTGTCGTTGAGTGGCTGCAGGGGCTGGAGTTAATCGACTCTGCCAATATCAGCTCGATACGGGGTGATGTTATTCGTGTGGAGTTGTCTGCCCGCGCTGATGCGCAGAGCTTGGCTGCAACGATTGAACTCAATAATCGCCTGAAGGCATTGCCAACGCCTGGGCGGGATGAAGAATTGAGCTATCAATGGCTGAAATAACCCCCCCTCCTGTGCGCGAGCTGATCACAGGTCGCTGGGTCATTGCGCTCGCATTACTAGTGGTAGCAGTGTTTTTTTTCTACCTGCTCACCCCCATACTCTTTCCCTTTGTCCTGGGGGCTTTGGTCGCCTATTTAGGTGACCCGCTGGTCGATTTCATGGAGCGCTACCGTATCAACCGTACCCTGGGGGTGGTGGTTGTATTTCTCTTTATGTTTTCAATTTTGCTGGTGGGCTTGTTGTTTCTGGTGCCGATGCTGGTGGAGCAGCTAGATGCTCTGGTGCGTAAAATACCGCTATTCTATCAATGGGCTACCCAAGTAGTGTTGCCCTGGATGCAGGAAAAGCTGGGACTGTCATCTGCCTCCCTGCCTGAGCTTGATTGGGCCGGACAACTGGCGGGAAACTGGCAGTCTCTCGGAAAAATAGTGGCTGAAGCGGGCAAGCAAGTTACCGGTTCAGGCGCTTCCATATTGATGGGAGTGGCCAATCTTATCTTGGTACCGGTGGTCGCGTTTTACCTGATGCGGGACTGGGACGTCATTATGGGCAGAATTCAGCGCATATTACCCTTGCGCTGGCAGAAGAGAGTGTCGTCCATCGTGGGTGAGGCCGATGAGGTTGTTGGCGCCTTCTTACGCGGACAGTTTATTGTGATGTGTGCGCTTGGGTTGATCTATGGTACCGGGCTATGGTTGCTAGGCCTGCAACTGGCGCTGTTGTTGGGCTTTGTAGCGGGTATTGCTAGTCTTGTGCCCTACTTGGGCTTTGTTGTGGGCATTGTTTCTTCGTTGATAGCCGCTTATTCTCAGTTTAGTGAATGGACCATGATGTTGTGGGTCGTGTTGGTGTTCTGCGTGGGCCAAGTGATCGAGAGCATGCTGCTAACACCGGTGCTGGTGGGCGATCGAATTGGGCTGCATCCGGTGGCCGTAATATTTGCCTTGCTGGCCGGTGGCCAATTGGCGGGCTTCGTCGGCGTAGTGGTCGCGTTGCCTGTAGCCGCTGTGATCACCATTTTTGCTCGCCACGGCGTAGATCATTACCGTGCAAGCGATATATACGGCCGAGACGACACATAATGGCGCTACCGCAACAACTTCCTCTCAATGTGCTATTGCGAGACGACGCAACGCTGGACAACTACCTGTTTTGTGAATCAAATCTGCCACTGCGTGGGATTTTGCAAGGGTTATTGGAGGATGAGGAAGACTCCATCGTCTATCTACATGGTTCAAACGACAGCGGCAAATCGCATTTACTGCAAGCATGCTGTCATTTGGCAGATTCTGGTCAAGCGCTTTATCTGCCGATGAAAGAGTTGGTCCACTATTCCCCTGACGAGGTCTTACAAGGCATAGAGGCCATGAGTCTAGTGTGTTTGGATGATATACATGCCGTACTGGGGAATGAGTCATGGGAGTTAAGCCTTTTTCACTTTTACAACCGGGCTCGCCAAGCGGGTTGCCGGCTGTTGGTCAGTGCCAATGCGGCACCCCGTGGGCTAAACGTCGGCCTGGCAGACTTGGCTAGCCGACTGTCTTGGGGCCTGGTTTACCGATTAATGGCACCAGATGACGGTGAAAGAAACGCTATTCTTTGCTTTCGAGCGGCGCGCCGCGGGTTGCATCTAAGCCCCGAGGTCGCCAGCTATATTCTCGATCGAGCACCTCGGTCAGTGAGCAATCTGCTGGAGGTATTGGAGAATCTGGACAAAGCCTCACTGGTTGAGCAGCGCGCACTGTCGATTCCGTTCGTGAGAAAAGCACTAAAGTGGTAGCAATATTGCCATCCTAGTGACTTGAAGATAGGGCTACAACTGGTATTCTATGCTCACACAAAAACTCAGGAAGAGGGGTTTAACTAAAATGAGGAGTTTCAACACAATGAACGAGAAAATACGGGTAATAGCAGGGTCATTGGCCCTTGCCGGCTTAATGATGGCTAATCCGGTTTCAGCTGATGTTCCGCTGACACTAAACGCCGGTGTCGCGCAGTGGGTTTTCGACTCTGATCGCGGTATGAGCGATACCACTACCCCTTGGGTTAGCCTGGAATATGCTTTTGACGATAACTGGGCGGCGGAGCTTTTTTATGCCGATGACAGTACTCGTCTTGAAGGCGGTGCTGGTGGCGGTGTAGATGTCACTACTTGGCAGCTCGATATGCTGTACTACGGCGGCAGCTACATTGGTGAGAGCAATAGAATTCGCCCTTACCTCGCTATTGGTGCTGGTGAAATTGATTATGACGGTGGCACTTTTGATACCGTTGAAACTACCGTGAATGTTGGCGCCGGATTGCGCTGGATGTTTACTGATCGTTTGGGCATGCGCCTGGAAGCAAGAGTTTTGCACAGCTTGGACGAAGTGCAAAATGACTTTCTGGTCAGCGCTGGTTTGAACTATTACTTCGGTAACGTGACTGCACCAGCTGCACCCGTCGCTGTTGTAGTAGCCGCTGTTGATTCAGATGGCGACGGCGTAAATGACGACATGGATCAGTGCCCCAATACATCGGCAGGAACTCGCGTAGATTCAGTAGGCTGCGCACTGCCGGTTAAAGAAATCGCTTCCATTAAGTTGAAAGTGAACTTTGGTTTTGATTCTAATGTTGTCGGTGAGCAGTACTTCTCTGACGTGAATGAGCTGGCGGAATTTCTGAAGCGCTTTAGCGATCTTCAGGTGAATGTTGAAGGACACACCGACAGCGTTGGTCCAGAAGATTACAACCAGCAGCTCTCTCAGTCACGCGCTCAGGCAGTGGTTGATCTTTTGGTGAACGAGCACGGTGTTGCGAGTAATCGCCTAGAAGCTAAAGGCTACGGCGAAAGCGCACCAGTCGCTAGCAATGACACCAAAGAAGGACGCGCAGAAAACCGTCGCGTTATGGCTACACTAGAAGTGGAATACTCGAAGTAAGTCCCGATCAGCTGATCGGTTCTTGATTCAATCCCCTGTTATCTGGAACGCGTCCGCGTCCAGGTGACAGGGGAACTTATCCCGATATGCCATAAGCTGGGCCATATCGAACTTCACCTGAACCACATCTCTTTTGTTTTTCATATCGTGACATAAACTGCCATCTTGCGTGATCGCTAAACTGTCACCGCTATAGCTAATGCCGTTGGCATCTTCTCCTACGCGATTTACACCCACCACACATGCTTGATTCTCTATGGCTCTGGCTATCAGTAGTTGACGCCAGTGCATGCTTCGCTTCGCCGGCCAGTTGGCGACATAGAGCAATAAGTCATAGTCATCACGGTTGCGGCTGAAAACAGGAAAACGCAGGTCATAACACACTTGCAGATTAATGCGCCAATCACGCCACTGGACGATGGCTCGTTGTTGCCCACCGCTATAGCGTTTATGTTCACCTGCCATGCGAAACAAATGTCGTTTATCGTAATGCCACGTTTTGTCAGGCGTTACAAATAGCAGGCGATTGAACACAGAATTATCGACGCGAACGGGGATGCTGCCAGAGATTGCACATTGATACTGACTTGCGAGTTGACGCATCCAGACTTCGGTCGCCCCCCCCGGCGCTTCTGCGCTATTGACGGCCGCCATTGAAAAACCGGTAGTGAACATTTCCGGTAGGACGATGAGATCGGTGGGCTTTTGTATTGCTGCAATTAGGGAGCCAATGTGGTGTCTGTTGCTGTCGGGGTCCTCCCAGGCAAGTTCGCATTGTACGAGGTTGACGGTTAAATTTTGCATAGTATTTCCGCAGCCTGTAGCAATAGTTTGTCGTTCTTGGCAAAGCAAAAACGTAAATAGTGTTGTCTGGGTGGCTTGTCATAAAAAACTGAAATGGGGATGGATGCCAGACCGCGTTCATGTGTCCAGCGGCGAGCAAGCACCTGGTCGTCCTCATCGGTTACCGCGCCGTAGTCGAGCAACTGAAAGTAGGTGCCGGGACTGCGTTGCAGCGTGAAGCGTGAGCTTTGTAAGGCATCGCAAAACAGGTCGCGCTTCTGCTGATAAAAATTGGCCAGGGTCGTGGGATAGTTCGGCTCGTTGTGCATGAACTCTGCCAGGGCCATTTGAATGGGGGTAACCGCCACAAAGGCGACAAACTGGTGCACCTTTCGCAGTTCATCGGTAAGGGCGGGCGGAGCAACACAGTAGCCTGTTTTCCAGCCGGTCACGCTGAATGTTTTACCAAATGAGTATATCGCAAAGCTTCTCTTTCTCAGAGCAGGATACTGCAACACGCTGCAGTGTGCGTGGCCGTCATAGACAAGATGTTCGTACACTTCATCGCTCACTACAATAAGGTCGTGTAACTCGGCCAGTCGCTCCAGCTCTGCCATATCCGCGGGCGTGAGAATACTCCCGGTAGGGTTGTGTGGTGAGTTAACGATGATCATTTTGCAGCGCCCGCTAATCGCCGCGGCCACTTTTTCCCAGTCTACGGAAAAACAACCAGCGTTTAGTGGAATGTGGACCGCAATGCCACCTGCCAGTCGTATCGCGGGGTCATAGCAGTCATAGCAGGGGTCAAATACAATGACCTCATCGCCCTTGTTGATGCACGCAGTGATGGCACAAAATATACCCTCAGTGGCGCCGGGAACCACCGTGATCTCGGTTTCAGGGTTACATTCCACCGCGCGTGCTCGGTGTAGTGCGGCGGCAATTTCCTCTCTTAGCGCGACCACTCCCGCCATGGGCGCGTATTGATTGTGTCCGGCCATAACATGCGCAGCCAAGGCTTCACGCAGTCCTAGCGGCGCGTCAAAGTCGGGGAAGCCCTGTGATAAATTTAGCGCGCTATGCTGGGCGGCCAAGGCCGACATAGTCGTGAAAATAGTGGTGCTTATGTTCGGTAATTTGGATGTTAGCATTTGGATAATGTGCCCTCGCTGTTGGCTGCTATAGTTGTGTATCCAATGGCATTTCTGTGCTGTTCTTTATTTCTGTGACCGCGATGTGGGAATGCAGTTCTCGAATCGAAGGGCTTTCAGTTAACGTGTTTCTCACAAATGCTTCGTAATGTCGCATGTCCTTGGTGACTATTTTTAGCATGTAGTCCCATATGCCTGTCATGGTGTAACACTCCACGACTTCAGAATGACGAACAATCTCTCGCTCAAATTCAATCAGATTTTGGCGGCCTGTGCCAGTCAAGTTAATGGTGGCAAATACCACGATGTCCATGCCTAGAACATTGCGATCTAGCAGGGCCACTCGTTGTCTAATGAGTCCCTCTTGCTCTAGGCGATTGATGCGCCTCCAGCAGGGTGACTGAGAAAGGTTGACACGCTCAGCAATGGTGGCCGTGCTGATGCTGGAATCGCGTTGCAGCAACTTGAGTATATCGATATCTTGTTTTGTCAGTTTTAGGGGCAAAATAACCTCTATAAAGCTAATAAATGAATAATCTATGCATATATACACCTAAATTACGGATAAATAAAATAAAAAAACCTGTAAATATGCGTAATAATTCCCACATAAATAGGCCGGAGGAAAGCTATGAGCAACTCAATTCTCACTGCAAAAAACAAAGTATCCCTCGACGATAAGTACGCGCTGGATACTACTCGGGCCTATATGACCGGGATTGAAGCGTTGGTGCGTTTGCCGATGCTACAAGCCCAGCGCGACAAGCAGCGCGGCCTCAACACAGCGGCCTTTATATCGGGCTATCGCGGCTCGCCAGTGGGCGGTGTCGACCAGGCGATGTGGAAGGCGAAGCCGTGGTTGGATAAGCACAACGTATTTTTCCAACCCGGTGTTAACGAAGACCTGGCGGCAACCTCGGTCTGGGGCAGCCAGCAAACCAATCTTTTTGGCGGCGCAAAATACGATGGCGTCTTTGGCATGTGGTATGGCAAGGGTCCCGGCGTAGATCGCAGTATGGATGTGATCAAACACGCCAATGCCTTCGGTACATCAAAATATGGTGGCGTATTGGCCGTGGCGGGCGACGACCATGCCTGCAAGTCTTCCACCTTGCCTCATCAGTCAGAGCATATGTTTATAGGTGCATCGGTGCCTGTGCTCAGTCCTGCCAATGTGCAGGAAGTACTAGACCTGGGTATCTATGGTTGGGAACTGTCGCGCTACAGTGGCTGTTGGGTGGCAATGAAGGCTATTACGGAGAATATGGATTCGGCGATTTCGGCGGCTATTGATCCAAATCGCATCGAAATAGTTATTCCCGAAGAGTTTCAGCTACCTGAAGGGGGTGTTCATGGGCGTTGGCCCGATCAGCCTCTGGAGCAGGAGCTTAGGCTCAATAAATACAAAATTTACGCCGCACGGGCTTTTGCACGGGCCAACAGACTCAATCGAATTGTCGTGGATAGCCCCAATCCGCGCCTCGGAATAGCCACCAGCGGAAAGTCTTATTTAGACGTCATGCAAGCGCTGGAAGACATGGGTATTACCGAAGCGGTAGCCTCTGAAGTGGGCTTGCGTGTCTATAAAATTGGTATGAGCTGGCCGTTGGAACCGCAAACAACCCACGAATTTGCCGAGGGACTCGAAGAAATTTTGGTGGTGGAGGAAAAGCGCTCCATCATTGAGGACCAACTTACCGGGCAGCTTTACAACTATCCTGTGCAGGGGCGCCCGCGTGTAGTGGGGGAGTTTGACGAAGACGGTCGCGATTTGTTGCCCAACGTCTCGGAATTGACGCCAGCGATGGTGGCGCTTGTTATCGCTAAGAGAATAAAGAAATTTTATTCGTCTGAAACAATGGACCAGCGAGTGCGTTGGATTGAGCAAAAAGAGGCCTCTCTGGCGCTGCCACATGAGGGTATTGAGCGGGTACCGCATTTTTGCTCCGGCTGCCCGCACAACACTTCAACCAAAGTGCCTGAGGGCAGTCGTGCCATGGGTGGTATTGGTTGTCATTACATGGCCACCTGGATGCCCGATCGAGAAACCCACACCTTTTCCCAGATGGGCGGTGAAGGTGCTGCGTGGATTGGTCAAGCGCCGTTTACCGATACTGAGCACGTATTCCAAAATTTGGGTGATGGCACCTACTTTCACTCGGGTCTGTTGGCGATACGGGCGGCGGTTGCAGCTAAGGTCAACATCACCTATAAAATTTTGTATAACGATGCGGTTGCCATGACAGGAGGTCAGCCCATTGATGGTCAGTTGAGTGTTGAAGACCTTATTTTGCAATTGAGCGGTGAGCGCATCCGGCGTATCGCCCTAGTGAGCGATAACCCCGATTTCTGGCGCGGACAATTTCGCAGTATTCCCGGATTTAGCCTGCATCATCGCGATGAAATGGATGCGCTGCAAAGAGAGTTGCGAGAGTACAAAGGGACTTCTACGATCGTTTATGAGCAAACGTGTGCTGCGGAGAAACGCAGGCGCCGTAAAAAAGGACTTTTGGAAGATCCCGCCAAGCGCCTATTTATCAATGATGCTGTTTGCGAAGGCTGTGGAGATTGCAGTATTCAGTCTAATTGTCTGTCGATTTTACCAAAAGAAACAGAGCTAGGTCGAAAGCGTGCGATTGATCAAAATTCGTGTAATAAAGACTATAGCTGTGCCAAGGGTTTCTGTCCCAGTTTTGTCACCGTTGTAGGGGGCCGTCTCAAAAAGTCTTCTGTGGCTCAAAGTGAAGTAGAGGTGTTATTTGATCCACTTCCCGAGCCTGTGCTGCCGTCATTGGAGCGACCTTGGAATACCGTAGTTACCGGTGTTGGTGGAACGGGTGTTCTCACTATTACGGCACTGGTCGCAATGGCGGCTCACATTGAAGGTAAGGGCTGCGCTACCTTAAACCAAACGGGTTTGGCCCAAAAATTTGGTGCGGTGGTAAGCCATGTGCGAGTTAGTATGGCGCAGGATGATATTTGCGCGGTTCGCATACCGGCGGGTGAGGCTGACCTTCTGCTAGGTTGCGACATGGTGGTGACCGCCACATACGACTCTTTGGGTAAAGTAGCCAAAGGTCGAACACACACGGTGGTCAATGAAGCTGAAGTGCCAACATCGGCTTTTATTCTCGATCCGGATGCCAAATTTCCGGCGCATGCCATGAAAGAGAAAATAACGGGTGAAGTGGGCGCCGATGGCTGTCATTTCATTGATTCAACGGCCATCGCGACAAAGCTGTTGGGTGACTCCATCGCTAGTAATTTATTCTTGTTGGGCTTTGCCTGGCAGCGCGGGCTGGTGCCCGTCTCGGCGGAGGCTTTAGAGCAGGCGATTGAACTCAACGGTGTGGCTATCGAGTTTAATAAGCAGGCATTTTTGTGGGGCAGACGCTGCGCGGATCAGCCCGAGAAGGTGATGCGACTTGTTACTCCCGAACGCGCCGTACTCGCACCGTGCATTACGGTATCCGAGATAGTTTCCGATCGCATGGCGCGCCTGGAAGGGTACCAGAATGCGGCTTATGCCGATCGTTACAAGCAACAAGTTGATCTGATTAGCCAGTGGGACCCCAGAGCCTCGAAGCAAAACTCCCTAACTGCGGTCGCGGCGAAACACCTCTATAAGCTCATGGCCTACAAAGATGAGTACGAAGTAGCGCGTTTGTATACCGACCCCTCGTTTATAGCCAAGTTAGAGGCGCAATTTGAAGGCGATTTTGAGCTGAGGTTTAACATGGCGCCACCGCTATTCAACAAACGCGACCCGGTTACCGGACACTTGCTAAAAACTGAGTTTGGCCCCTGGATGATGAAGGCTTTTAGTCTTTTAGCCCGAGGCAAGTTTTTGCGCGGCACCGCGTTTGATGTGTTTGGCTACAGCGAGGAACGAAAGCAGGAGCGGTCGGATATTGCCGAGTACGAAAACGTATTAACACTCCTGCAAAAAGACCTGTCTGACAATAACTACGACCTCGCCGTTCAGGTGGCTGAATTAGCAGGAAAAATGCGCGGTTATGGCCATGTAAAAGATCGAAATCGTGAAAAACTGGCGCTACAGCAGAAAAACCTATTGGCCCAGTTTAGTCATGATCGTGGTGTTTCTGCAGTGAAATTTGTCGAAGCGGCTTAGT
>JBLHSI010000021.1:0-21360 GCA_047626655.1 Halioglobus sp. | reverse complement strand
CAGGAACACATGGCGCTTGCTGACAAAGCAGCGCAGCAACTTATTCCATTTATACAAGCCACCATCGAGGGCAAATGGGAAAAAGCTGAAAAAGCCTATCAGAATATTCTGGAGGCCGAGCGCGGGGCCGACCAACTCAAACGCACCATTCGTCAAAGCCTGCCCAAGAGTCTTTTCCTTCCCGTACCTCGGTCTGATTTGCTCGAGCTGGTGACCATTCAAGACCACGTAGCTGGCAAAGCCAAAGATGTTGCGGGGATCATCACCGGCCGCAAAATGCAATTTCCAGAGAAAATGCAGAAAGGTATTATAGAATTTACCACCGCTTGCGCAGCGACCTCTAGCCAGGCGCTGGCGTCTATCCAACAACTGGACGAGTTGTTGGAGGTGGGCTTCTCTGGCCGGGAAGTGAAATTGGTTGAGAGCATGCTCAAAGAGCTCAACAAGCTGGAAGGTAAAACCGACAAGCAAGCCATCGCTCTGCGTGCCAAGCTATTTAAAGTGGAGGCAGACCTGCCACCGGTAGATGTCATGTTTTATTATCAGATTATCGGGGTGATTGGAGGCGTTGCTGACGCGGCCGAAAACGTCGGTGATCGCCTCCAAATTCTCATCGCTAGATAGGGCTGGACCATGGAAATTATTGCGGAACACGCAAGTTTATTTTTGATACTAGCCTGTATTTTCGGCTTTTTTATGGCTTGGGGCATAGGCGCCAACGATGTCGCCAATGCCATGGGAACTTCGGTGGGTTCGCGCGCACTCACTATCAAGCAGGCCATTTTAATCGCCATGGTATTCGAGTTCCTCGGTGCCTACCTGGCGGGCGGGGAAGTGACCTCAACCATACGCAAAGGCATCATCGATGCGGATAGTTTGGCGGGGTCGCCGGAGCTGATGATATACGGCATGCTATCAGCACTCCTCGCCGCAGGCACATGGCTGATGATCGCCAGCTTTAAAGGTTGGCCGGTCTCCACCACGCATACCATTGTAGGTGCTATTGTAGGTTTTGCCTCAGTGGGCATCGCCGTCGACGCCGTCCACTGGGACAAAGTTGGCACCATTGTAATGAGCTGGGTGGTGTCACCCGTGATGGCCGGCACGCTCTCTTTTAGCTTATTTATGAGCGTAAAAATACTCATCCTCGATACCGACGACCCCTTTACCAGAGCCAAAAAATACATCCCGATCTATATGTGGATGGTGGGATTCATGATCGCCATGGTGACTTTGCTCAAAGGCCTAAAGCATGTAGGGTTGGATTTTGACCTGGGACTGGGCAGCGACTTCGCCAACGCTATGCCAATAGCGACCGTCATCGGCCTAGCCGTGGCCGGGGTTGGCATGATGTTTCTCTCTCGCATCAAGGACACACCAAACGCCGACAATCGCTTTGATAGCGTCGAGCAGGTGTTCGCCATTCTGATGGTTTTCACGGCCTGCGCTATGGCATTTGCACACGGTTCGAACGACGTCGCCAACGCGGTAGGACCACTGGCTGCGATAGCCAGCACCGTTCAGTCCGGTGGTGTTATTGCCGCCAAATCAGCCATGCCTTGGTGGATTCTATTAGTGGGCGGATTGGGTATTGTGGTCGGTCTGGCAACCTACGGCTGGAAAGTGATCGCAACGGTGGGCCGCAAGATCACCGAACTGACCCCCAGTCGGGGATTTGCTGCTGAATTGGGGGCCGCCTCTACGGTGGTGATCGCATCCTCTACCGGGCTTCCTATTTCCACTACACACACACTGGTAGGCGCGGTGTTGGGTGTCGGGATGGCAAGAGGCATAGGTGCGCTCAATTTACGCACTATTGGTGTCATCTTTATGTCCTGGATTATCACCTTACCTGTGGGCGCTGGCTTGGCCATCGTGTTCTTCTTTTTGTTCAAGGGCATCTTCGCCTAGGCAAAATAGTCGGCAATTAATGCCAGAGGTCGTGCCATGTCGGTGAGCAGCAAAACGATTATAGAGCAGTTGCGACAATTGGTGGCACTGCCCTCGGTCAGCTCCACCGACCCTAGATGGGATCAGGGGAATCGCGCCGTTATCGATACATTAGCGGTTTGGCTTTCCGACCTGGGCTTTAGTTGCACCGTTCAAAACGTTTCTCCCGATGGTAAAAAAGCAAACCTGATTGCCACACTTGGCAGCGGACCTGGCGGCTTAGTGTTGGCTGGCCATACGGACACCGTGCCCTTCGATGAAGGTCGCTGGTTGTCGGATCCATTGCAATTAACCGAACGGAATCATCGTCTTTACGGTTTAGGCAGCACCGACATGAAGGGATTCTTTCCGCTCGCCATCGCAGCGGCAACGCTGTTTAGGGACGCCGACCTAAAACAACCTTTGATTATCTTGGCCACCGCCGATGAAGAGAGTTCCATGAACGGCGCCAGAGCCCTCTCTCACAGCGGGTTCCCAAAAGCGCGCGCGGCCATCGTCGGCGAGCCCACAAGTCTGGTGCCGATACGCATGCACAAAGGCATAATGATGGAGTCGATACAGGTGGTTGGCAGAGCGGGGCACTCGTCTAACCCACAGTTAGGCAACAGTGCACTGGACGCCATGCATGCCGTGATGGGAGACCTCATACAATACCGGCAGGAGTTGCAGCAACGCTTTAGCAATGATTTTTTCGAGGTCGCTTTCCCAACTCTCAATCTGGGCTGCATACACGGTGGCGACAGCCCCAATCGAATTTGTGGCAGCACAGAACTGCACTTCGACCTACGCATGACGCCCAACGGCGACAACGCGACCGTTCGCGGAGAAATCGAGCAGCGCGTACAACTCATTGCTCGGCAGCACGACCTTGATATATCACTGCGCTCTCTGGTCAAAAATATCAGCCCCTTTGAGCAGAGCGCAGATTGTGAGTTGGTGCGGGTCGCCGAAAAGATGACCGGACACACCGCAAAATCAGTTGCCTTCGCCACAGAAGCGCCGTTTTTGCAGCAACTGGGCATGGAAACTATCGTTATGGGGCCCGGTTCAATTGATCTCGCTCACCAACCCGATGAGTATCTCGCACTGGATCAGATTGAGCCTTGCATCTCTCTGCTGCAACGATTCATCAAGCATTATTGCTTATAGCGCTGATGTTGCCTTGTGCATTATTTCCATAAGGAAATGGTGCGGGGTTTGCTAAGCTTTTCCCCTTGCTCCTCATCGGGATAACACTGTGGCAACTGCAGGTCGAAACAACATACGCTGGTTTAGAAATACAGCACCTTACATCAATGCCCATAGGGGGAAGACTTTCGTCCTGATGCTGGGTGGCGAACTGTCTCAACACCAAAATTTCTCCTCCATCGTGCACGATATAGCACTGCTAAACAGCCTGGGTATAAAACTGGTTCTCATTCACGGCAGTCGCCCGCAAATTGACCAGCGGCTTGCTAGGGCAGGGCTCGAAACGGCCTTTCATAACAGCTTGCGCATCACTGACAGCACCACCATGGAGCACGTTGTAGACGCGGCGGGAGCACTGCGCTCCCAAATTGAGGCACTACTGTCGATGGGCTTACCTAACTCACCCATGGCAGGGGCGCGCATACGCGTCTGCTCGGGCAATTTTGTGACGGCCAAGCCGCTGGGCGTGGTCGATGGGGTAGATTTTCACCTTACCGGTAAAGTGCGCAGAGTCGATGCCATAGGTATTCGCCAGCAATTGGCCGACAATGCTATCGTCCTGCTCTCGCCATTGGGGTATTCCCCCACCGGCGAAATATTTAATCTGTCTCTTGAAGACCTTGCAGTGCAGTGCGCCAGTGCCATCGAAGCAGACAAGCTCATGTTATTCGGCGAAGAGGCCGGACTCACCGACGATAGTGGACAGCTAGTAAGACAGTGCACGGTAGGCACTCTCGCCAACTTGGAGGTCTCAAATGCACAACAGGCTGCGCTGTTAAATACCGCACGAGCGGCCTGCTCTAGTGGTGTGCCGCGCTGCCATATCGTTAGCTACACAGAAGACTGCGCCCTGTTGGAGGAGCTGTTTACCCACGATGGCAGCGGTACCTTGATCGGCAATGACGATTACGAGCGATCGCGCCTGGCCTGTATCGAAGATGTCGGTGGCATTATTGAGTTAATTGAACCGCTGGAAGAAGACGGTATTTTGCTGCGTCGTTCGCGGGAATTACTGGAAACCGAAATAAGTCATTTTCGTGTGCTAGAGCGCGACGGTCGAATCATTGCCTGCGCGGCGCTGTACCCATTTGAAGAAGATCAATGCGGCGAGGTAGCCTGTATTGTGTCCCATCCCGACTATCGCGGTGGCCAGAGAGGACAGCGCCTGCTGGAAGAACTAGAGCGCGAAGCGCGACGTCAGGGGCTGGAGTCACTGTTTGTACTGTCTACCCAAACCAGTCACTGGTTTATTGAGCAAGGCTTTGAACAAAACACGCTAGAGTCTTTACCCGGCCGTCGGCAGTCTCTGTACAATTTGCAGCGCAACTCTAAGGTGTTCTCCAAGCGCTTAAACTAAGCATCTATTGAGATTTAGCTGAAACCTGAGGCCTGCAAATTACTTACCAGGGAAGGTTTTCCAGGTCGAGGTTGCCACCACTGATAACGACAGCTACTGACCGGTTTCGAAACCTCTCCGGATGCTCCAGTATTCCAGCGAAACTCACCGCCCCCGAAGGCTCTACCACGGTTTTGAGACGACTCCACTGCAGCTTCATCGCCTCTACGATGGTGGCCTCCTCTACCGTCAATATGGTGTTAACGTGCTGTTGAATCATGGCGAAATTCAATACGCCAAGACCAGCCCGGAGGCCATCCGCGATGGTGTTGGGAGACGTTTGCGGCACGAGTTTGCCAAGACCGAAGGACCGAAACGCATCATCAGCCCCCGCTGGCTCCACCGCCACCACCTGCACACTTGGCTTTAAGCTCTTAACCGCAAGCGCCACTCCAGCCAGCAAGCCGCCGCCGCCTACTGGCACTACCAGCGTATCCAGATCCTCCACCTGCTCTAAAATTTCCAGCGCAACAGTGCCCTGACCAGCGATCACCCGCGCGTCATTATAGGGGTGGACTACCGCCGCGCCGGTACGTTCCACCAGTTCGTTGAGAGCCGCTTCGCGCGCTGACAACGTGGCGTCACAATCAATAATAATCGCCCCATAGGCTGCCACAGCATCCCGCTTTACCCGGGGTGCATTGCTCGGCATGACCACGTGCGCCTGCACACCTCTTAAAGCCGCCGCCATGGCCAAGGCAGCACCATGATTACCAGATGAGTGTGTCGCGACACCCGCTGCAATCTCATCATCCCCCAAGCTAAACACTGCATTACAAGCTCCTCGAGCCTTGAAGGCGCCTACCTTTTGCAGATTTTCACATTTAAAATGCAACCTGGCATTGCAGGCACTATCGAGCAGGGCACTGCGGTAGATGGGTGTTTTGTGCACATAGGGAGCTATACGAAGGCGGGCTTCTTGCAGGGATTTGAGTGTTGGTGCGGCGCTGCCATCTGTCATTGTCGGGGCTCCATGTTATCCTCGTGGCTCTATAATAAGAAAGAAAAACCCCATGTTACAGCAACTGGAAGTGTTATCGGCCACCTTCGTGAATTTGGTCTGGGGGCCACCACTTGTCATTCTGTTACTGGGCGGCGGGTTGTTCTTCGCCTTTTACAGCCGTTTTCTACCCTACCAACACTTCGGCCATGCCCTGGGCATTGTTCTTGGCAAGCATGAGACGCCAGATCAGCCAGGGCAACTCACTCACGCCCAAGCACTAGCGGCAGCTCTGTCTGGAACATTAGGCTTGGGCAATATTGCGGGTGTCGCCCTGGCCATCGCGGCCGGCGGTCCCGGTGCCGTATTTTGGATGTGGATGTCGGCCGTCGTGGGGATATCGACAAAATTTTTCACATGCTCTCTGGGCGTCATGTATCGCGGCAAAGATAGCCTTGGCCAACTCAAGGGTGGCCCCATGTATATCATTCGAGAAGCTTTGCCTAAACGCTTTTATCCACTGGCAGTACTGTTTGCGGCGGCCGGATTAGTGGGTACGCTGCCCATGTTTCAAGCCAATCAACTGACCGCACTTATCCGCGAAAACGTCATACCCAATTCAACCGCTACGTTACCCAATGTTGTTATCGGATGCATTTTGGCCGCCGTGGTTGGCAGCGTTATTTTTGGCGGCGTTACCCGAGTGGCGAAAGTAGCGGTAGCACTGCTACCGGCCATGATACTGCTGTATTTGGGCATGACCATTTACATGATCGCCATTAACTTTGAAGCGGTACCCGCCGTGCTACTCAGTATCGTCACTGAGGCGTTCAACCCACACGCCATAGGCGGCGGACTAATGGGAGTGATGCTAATAGGCGTTAGCCGGGGTGTATTCTCCAACGAAGCGGGGATAGGTACTGAGGTTATGGCACACGCCGCGGCGAGCACCAATGAGCCCATTCGCGAAGGGCTGGTAGGTATGATTGGCCCGGTTGCCGACACGCTAGTGGTGTGTACCTGTACTGCAATTGTGATACTACTGGCGGGTACCTGGGAAGCCCCGGGTGATCTCACCGGAATTACCCTCACAGCAAATGCATTTCAAACCCACATGGGTACTCCGGCAGTGCTTTTGCTGGGTATTATCGCGCTGATATTAAGCTCTACAACGATGTTCACCATCTGGTTTTATGGCGCGACTTGTTTTGGATTTTTGTTCGGCGCTGAACATGAACATCACTATCGCTGGATATTTCTGGCAACAATCGTGTTTGGCTCCACGGTGAGTATCGACGTCGTGTTTAACTTTATTTCCGGTGCCTACGGTCTGATGGCGATACCGACGATGATATCCACATTTCTGCTCGCCGGAAAAGTGAAGTCTGCCGCCGCTGATTACTTTCAGCGACGCCGTTAAGGGGCCATTATGCCACGACGACCTGGTCTGCTTCTGCGGCCTTGTTCACAGCACCTAAAATTCCGCCCAAGGATGCCTGAATGATGTCGCGACTGAGGCCCACACCACAGTATCGTTGACCCTCAATGCTCAGCTGGATATAGCAAATCGCCTCGGCATCAGCACTTTGGCTGAGCGCGTGCTCTTGGTATTCCACCAGTACTATCTGTTTGCCCGTCAACGCCTGCATGCCTTCGATAAAACACGCGACCACACCGCCACCGGAGCCTATAAGTTGCCGGTCAACGCCGCCCTCAGTCAATTGGGCTTGCAAGTTATCCACCCCATCTTGCCTGCTGACTTGATAATCGCCCAAGCTCCAGCGACTTTGTGGGGGAAAGTAGTTCTGCTGAAACAGCGCGTATATTGCCTCGGGGTCGACCTCTGACTTGCTCTCCTCAGCGTAGGCTTGAACGGCAGCGCTAAAATCAATCTGTAGCCAGCGCGGCAATTCAAGGCCGTAGTTTCGCTCCAGCACATAGGCAATGCCGCCCTTGCCCGACTGGCTATTAATACGAATTACCTCCTGATAGGACCGGCCAATATCTGACGGGTCGATGGGTAAGTAAGCCACGGCCCAGGGCTTATCTTGCTCTCGTTTAGAGAGACATTTTTTGATTGCATCCTGATGGCTGCCAGAGAACGCAGTGAATACTAACTCACCTGCATAGGGATGCCGTGGGTGGACCGGCAACTGCGTGCACTCTTTTACGGTTTGGATAATTTCATCCATGTGGCCCAACTCCAACGTCGGATCGATACCCTGGCTATAGAGGTTCATGGCCATCGTGACAATGTCCATATTGCCGGTGCGCTCGCCGTTGCCCATCAAGGTGCCCTCCACTCGATCGGCGCCTGCTAATACCCCCAGTTCCGAGGCCGCTACGCCGCAACCGCGATCATTATGGGTATGCAGCGAGATCAACAAACTGTCGCGGTTCGCCACCCGATCACAAAACCATTCGATCTGATCTGCGTAGACATTGGCGGTGCTGACCTCCACCGTGGCAGGTAAATTGATAATAACAGGGCGCTCTGGGGTAGGCTGCCAAACGGCCGTTACGGCGTCGCATACCTCAACGGCAAACTCCATCTCGGTCTGGGTAAAGCTCTCTGGAGAATACTCAAATACCCAATCGGTTTCCGGGTACCTTGCAGCGCAGTCTTGCACCAATTGTGCCCCCTTTACGGCAATGTCGATAATACCCTCGCGCTCCAGGCCAAACACCTGCTCTCTCTGAATGGTGGATGTCGAATTATAAACATGCACTATCGCTCTTCTCACGCCCTTGAGCGCGGCAAAGGTTTTCTCGATCAAGTCGGCTCGCGCTTGGGTCAGCACCTGAATCGTGACATCTTCGGGGATTCGGTCCTCTTCTATCAATTGGCGCACAAACGCAAAGTCATGGCTGGATGCGGCTGGAAAACCCACTTCAATTTCCTTGAACCCGATCTTAATCAACTGGTCATATAAACGCGATTTTTGACGTGCGGTCATGGGCTCAATTAGCGCTTGATTACCATCGCGCAGATCAACGCTGCACCACCGCGGTGCCTGAGTAATCACTTTGTCTGGCCATTTTCTGTTTGGCATACTCACGGCGGGAAATGGCGTGTACTTACGGTGGTCAAAACTGCTCATGGGTTCACTCAGTACTAGGGTTTAGCATGCCATTATAGTGCTTACAGAGGAGTGAATGATTCCAAATATTGCTCTATAACCGATAAATATAGCCATTATTCACTACTTATTTTTAAATTGTGGTTTTATACTCTAATAATTCGCCTTTGGCGGCCTTTCATGGGAAGCCTCAACTTGCCATCTACTTCATGTTCAGCTCGATAAGCCATAAAGGAGTGCTGATGAAACTCGACCGTACCGACCGAAGAATACTGGAGGAGATGCAAACCAACGGGCGCATCAGTAATCTCGAATTGGCAGATTTGGTAGGGCTGTCTCCCACTCCTTGTTCGCGGCGGGTTAAGCGACTAGAAGCGTCTGGGATTATTCGTTCACACGTGACGCTGCTGCATCAATCCACAATAGGTCTAAAGCTCACGGCCTACATCGGTATTACCATGGACCGCCATACCCCGGACCGGTTCGAAGTCTTCGAACAACAGGTAACGCAGTTCGACGAGGTCATGGAGTGCAATGTAGTCACGGGGCAATCTGCAGACTATTTACTCAAAGCAGTGGTCCCTGATATGGAGTATTACGAAAAGTTCCTGCTGGGAAAGCTCACTCGTATACCCGGAGTTGCCGGTGTCCACTCTAGCTTTGAGCTGCGCCGAGTAATACATAAAACAGCCTTACCGCTTGCACACATAGATCACCAATAGTGGCCGAATTGGAACTTGTGATTGAGCCTATGCCGGAGCACTATAAACACTAAAATCGGTAGTCACCAACGAGGAAAAACGATGACAGATATGATCGGAAAAGTGGCCCTGGTCACCGGTGGAGGTAGCGGCATGGGCCGTATTATCGCTTTACGGTTAGCTGCACGCGGCGCCAAAGTGGCTATTTTTGATGTCAACGATCAGGGTATGGCCGAGACCGCAGAGCGCGGCGACAATATATCCGCCTTCAATTGTGATATCTCCAGCATAGACGCTGTCGAAGCGAATGTAGCTGAGGTTATAGCGCAATTGGGCCCTGTTGATCACATGGTGCACGCCGCTGCTCTGATGCCCAGCCACCAGCTGATCAATGAGACCCATGACACCATGGCACGTCTATTCAGTATCAACTATTTTGGCATGACTTATCTCGTACAAACCGTACTGCCTGCCATGCTAGAGCGCGACTCCGGTCGCATTATCGTATTTGGCTCAATCGCTGGTTCGGTGCCGGTGCCTCATATGGGGGCTTACTGCGCCACGAAATCGGCGGTCAACACGTATATCGAAGTACTGCAAAACGAGATTCGCAGCTCAAAAGTGAACGTTCATTTGGTATGCCCGCCGGCAGTAAATACGCCGCTGATCAATCAAGCGCTGGAAACCGATACCCCGGGCAGTATGTTAGAAGCGAAAAACAGCGGCCGCCTCGCCGACCCAGAAAAAATTGTCGATGCCATCGACAAAGGCGTGGCCAAGGGCAAGGACATAATTTATCCCGGAGAAGCCAGGTTACTCCTGTTGTGGCATGCCCTGTTCCCCAAACTGTGGTGGAAAGTCGTTCTCAAATTTGAGAAGTAACTAAAGCACCACCAATCTATACACCGTAGATTGGCTGGCCATGTGTTAGCATCGCCCGCCCATGACTAAACGCACTCTTTCTCCTGACTCACCCTGGCTCCTGGTGGTACTGGCAACGCTAGTAGCACTTGGACCGCTCAGCGTCGATATGTATATACCGGCGATGCCAACCATGCAGGAAGATTTGAGCGCCAGTATCAGCCAAATGCACTTAACCTTGAGTGCTTATCTCACTGGGTTTGCCATCTTTCACCTCGCATGTGGCCCTTTGGCCGACCGCTACGGGCGCAAGCCTGTGCTCTTGTGGGGGACTGTGATTTTTGTTTTCGCGTGTGTCGGATGCAGTTTATCCAACTCTATTGGTGAACTGTTATTGTTCCGACTACTACAGGGTGTGGGCGCCTGCGTGGGACCCACTATCGCACGAACGATTGTAAGAGACGTATTTGGCCCGAAACGCGCAGCCCGGGCCTTTTCCATCATGGCGATGATGATGGCTCTCGCGCCCGCTATCGCGCCTACGCTGGGGGGCGCTATGCTACTGGTATTGCCCTGGTCCAGTATCTTCGTTTTTCTCGCCGGGTATGGCGTGTTCACCATCGTGTTGGTGCAGTACTTTATAGCCGAGTCGCTGCCGATTAAGCAAAGTATTCACCCGCGCGCTATCGCCAAGAATTTCACCGAACTCATTCGCGATCCCCTTTTCCTGCTGGTGACTATGGCCAGTGCACTGATGTATGCCACCTTGCTCACCTACCTATCTTCCTCCGCGTTTATTTACATCGAGATGCTGGGCGTGCCCGTGCAGTACTTTGGTCTTGTTTTTCTAACAGGCGTGGGTGGATACATCATCGGCAGTGCCCTTAGCGCCCGCTATTCGATGCGCTACCCACCCGAACAATTGAGCCTGAAGGGCACTCAGCTAGGAGTAGCGGCAACCTTGCTTATGTTGCTTTGTTCGGAGCTATACAGCGATTCGGTCGCAGCCTATATGTTGCCCATGATGATAGTTTCGGCGTCTTTGGGACTAGTATTACCCAATGCTATGGCTATCGCGCTGCGCCCGTTCCCGCACATTGCCGGCACCGCTTCGTCTATGCTGGGCTTTATCCAGATGTCTACGTCCGCTATTGCCAGCGCCGCGGTAGGCTCGGTGTTGACCACCACCCCGCGACCCATGGTAATGGCCATAGTGATCATCTCGGTCCTTGCTCTCATTCTTAACGTCATTATGTATAAGCGCGTAAAAAAGGCGGTCTAAACCAATCCTGCTCGATTGATCAATCCCCAAGACACAGAGCAGCTTAGGCTGACACTACAAATACTGACCGATGATCTGGCCTGTGGCATACTCGATAGGGTATGTAAACCTGTGGAGAAAGCCCGTGCACGCCGCATCAAGTGTGATCGATTTAATTGGAAATACACCACTGCTTCATTTGCGACAGGTGTCAGAAATGACCGGCTGTACTATTTTAGGGAAAGCCGAATTTCTCAACCCCGGCGGCTCGGTCAAAGACCGCACCGCACTGGGGATCATTCGAGCAGCCGAAAAATCGGGTGAGTTACGCCCGGGCGGGCACATTGTTGAGGGCACGGCCGGCAACACCGGTATAGGACTAACCTTGTTAGCCAATGCACTGGGCTACAAGAGCAGTGTTGTTATGCCCATTACTCAAAGTAGAGAAAAAATCGACTCGCTAGAGTTACTTGGCGCCGACCTTCATTTGGTCAGCGCAGCGTCTTATAGCGACAAAAACCACTATGTTCATACTGCCCAACGACTGGCAGAAAAACTCGACAAAAAATATGCCGAAGGCGCAGTCTGGGCTCGCCAGTTCGACAACCTCGCCAATATGGAGATTCATCGCAGCACCACCGGCGAAGAAATTTGGGAGCAAACCGAGGGTGAAGTTGATGCCTTTATTTGCGCCGTTGGTACCGGCGGCACCTTAGCTGGCGTCTCGGCAGCGCTCAAATCACACCGCAAAAGCATTAGTATCGGTCTTGCCGATCCACTGGGAGCGTCGCTGTACTCGTATTTTTCCAGCAACATATTGGAACCCACAGACGGTACGTCAATTGTTGAGGGAATAGGCATCAATCACATTACCGAGAACATTGCCCAAGCAGAAGTCGACCATGCCTACAGCATCAGCGATGCCGAGGCGCTGCCCTACATCTTCGATTTACTAGAGCACGAGGGGCTGTGCCTAGGTGGCTCTGCTGCCATTAATATCGCCGGCGCTGTGCGCATGGCAAAAGAACTGGGCCCAGGACACACCATCGTTACTATTCTGTGCGACTACGGCAATCGCTACCAGAGCAAACTATTTAATCCTGTTTTCCTAGAAAACAAAGGCCTACCCGTTCCCAAATGGCTCGCTATTTAACCTTCTAAAAAGAGAACACTCATGAAAATTGGTATTATCTGCGGCAGCCATCGGCCTGTCTCGCAAAGCGGCAAAATTGCCCGACACATTGAAAAACAATTACTCGATAACAACCTGTGCGACGATACTTGGCTATACGACCTGGGCGGCAATCCACTCCCCCTGTGGGATGAGAGTATTTGGGCTGGCGACCCCGAATGGCAAAAAACTCTCGCGCCGCTGAGAGAACAAACAACCAGCTGCGATGCTTTTATCATTGTGTCACCGGAATACCATGGCATGGCTCCAGCCGGACTGAAAAACTTCCTCCTTATGTGGGCAGGGGGTGGCGAACTTGCCCACAAACCGGCGCTCATCGTGACGGTCTCGGTGGCCGATGGGGGTTCCTACCCGGTGGCCGAACTCCGCATGAGCAGCTACAAGAATAACCGTATCTGTTATTTGCCTGAGCACTTGATCATCCGCAACGTCGAATCTGTGTTCAACGAAGATGCGGAAAAAAACAATCCCGACGCCCAGCCCTATTTCGAAGACCGCCTCACCTACTGCTTGGAACTACTGCGCGAATACGCGACCGCCTTCCAGCAAATAAGAGCCAGCGGCAAAGCTTCTTTGAAAAACTACGGCAGTGGGATGTGAGAGAGCTGCTCGATAGCTGAATAAGCTCTGTGGTGTTCTAACCCATAGATAGACACGCCGTGCATGCGTCCATGTAGGTTCGCAGTTTTGAACGAGTTGCTCGATAACCGAGCAAGCCTTCTGGAAGCCTAAACCCCGATTGAGACCTTCAACAGCAAGGATGCTGTTGAGAGCCTACATGGACGTATGCACGGCGTGTCTCAATTGGGGTTTAAGCTTCCAGAAGGCTTGCGGGTTCAGAAGACTTGCGGGTTCAAAAAGACTGGGGCCCAAACTCAGAAAGAGTCGAACCCCACTATCACAGGAGGGTTGTTACAATGCAGCGGCAGCACGTTCCTTCTCTACCAGAAAGTCTACAATTTCCAGCATCTTCGCCTGAGTACCCGCTTTGCGTGTAGTCACTCGATACTTGCCATTAACCATAATTTCCGGTGTGCCAGTAATCTTTGCCGCCTTGGCTTTAGAGGATGCCTGGCGCACCATGCTAGACACGCCAAACGAATTGTAGGCCTTCACAAAATCTGCTTCGGCGACGCCATTGGCCTCAAACAAAGCCGCGATCTCACTTTCTGATGCCAGACGCTTTCGGTCAACATTCATCGCTTGAAACAGTGGCAAATGCATAGTGTCGAGAACGCCTAGCACCTGTGCCGCAAAATAAGCCTTAGAATGCAGCTCCATTTGAGGGGCCCACACTGCCGGCGATCCCTGAAACACAACATCGTCTGCTAGGCCATCTTTCCACTTGCTAATAAGTGGTTCAAAGTTGTAACAATGAGCGCAGCCGTACCAAAAAAATTCGGTGACTTCAATTTTATCAGGGTTGGCCGTGCGAATAGCCGGCGCAATAACATCATAGTGCTCACCCGCATTATAAATATCATCACCGTCGGCTGCGCATGCGACGCCAGACAGTACCAGGGTAAGGGACAGTAAAAACTGCTTAAACATAGTGATCTCCATAGAATCTCGAACTAGTTGTGACAACAAAAAGAACCGATTGTTCGACGCTGGCGCACAAAGCCCGCATAACAGGCTTTGTGCGAGCTTATTTTAGACCGGCGATATAGCTGGAAACCGCTTCAATTTCCTTGTCACTCAAACTGAAAGCGATGGTACGCATAATTTTGGCATCGCCATCATTAGTGCGACCCGTCTCATCCTCATAGCCCTTGCGGTACATTGTGAGTTGAGTCGCCGTGTATTCAGCATGCTGACCCGCCAATGAGGGAAAGCCCGCCGGGGCGTTGCCCAAGCCGTTGGGTGAATGACAGGCGCTGCAGGCCGGAATATCTCTGTCAGCGATACCGGCTCTAAATACTTTCTGGCCAAGCTTCACCAGGTCAGGATTGGCTTTGCCGCCGGCCCTGGGCTGACTGGCATAGAATGCTGCCAGATTGGCTAGATCTTCGTCTGATTTTCCAGGCAACTGACCAGCCATAGTCGGTACCGAGCGGGCACCATCGCGGATATCCTTTAATTGCTTCAACAGATAGACTTCACCTTGACCGGCCAAATTCGGAAAAGTGGGAACTGAACTGTTGCCGTCCGCTCCATGGCAGGCTGAACACGCTACGCTCGCACTTTTACCTGCGGCGGCGTCCGCTGACATTCCAACCGGCGCCCACGCCATTAGTAGGCAAAACAGAAATATTACGTTTTTCATCGAAATTCCAAAAAAAGGGGTAGGCGCTAATTACTTAGCAGGGGCAGCCATGAAGTTGATCAGAGCTTTATAGTCGTCATCGGTGCAGTCGAAACACATGCCTTTAGGTGGCATCGCGTTCAATCCGGCGTTCACCGAAGCAACAAGAACGTCCATGCCTTTCTCCAGGCGAGGTGCCCATGCCGCTACATCACCCGTTTTAGGCGCATTAGCAGCACCAGAGGCATGACAAATAGCGCAGCTCTTGTTGTACTTGGCCATATCGGGTTGCGCGTATGCGCCAGTGGCACACAGCAGCAGAGCAACAGTTAACAATTTTTTCATAAGAAACCTCGTTGGTTAGTCATATTAATGCCGTAGCTTTGTAGATGATTGGCAAAAAACCTATGGCATTATATACGAGATGACCCCCAGCAACAAAAGGCATAGTCTGGTAATGATAAATACGCAGGACAGTATTGTGATACAAGCCCCGAGCTACCGTCAGGCAGCGTTCCTCACCAGTGCGAGTAAGTTCACACAGTGCCCGGCAGACGAGGGCTGGGAGGTCGCTTTCGCGGGCCGTTCAAATGCGGGAAAGTCTAGCGCAATCAATAGCTTAACCGATAATAAAAAACTTGCCCGGACGTCGCGCACTCCCGGCAGAACCCAGCTCATCAACTTCTTTTCACTAAGCGAGCAACAGCGATTAGTCGATTTGCCCGGCTACGGCTACGCCAAAGTGCCTATGGCGATAAAACTGGAATGGAACAAACAGCTGGAAAAATATCTGCAACAACGCCAAAGTTTGCGCGGCCTCGTGCTGGTAATGGATTGCAGACGACCTATGCAGACCTTTGACGAACAAATGTTGCAGTGGGCGCTTAAGGCGCAGATGCGGGTCCATATATTGCTGACAAAGTCTGACAAGTTGAAAAAGGGACCTGCTAAAAGCACCCTGCTCACGTTACAAAAACAACTGGCCACACACGGTGATGGCGTCAGCGCTCAGCTGTTTTCAGCATTGAAGCACACCGGGCACGAAGAGTTAGTTGCGGTTTTAGATGGCTGGATGACCGAGAGCGAGTAACAGCCGTTGGTAAAAAACCCAGCCGCCCACAGGGGGGCAGGCGACTGGGAGGGATAGAAGCCTCAGGGGTAGTGAGGCCGCACCGAATAAGCTTTGGAGGAGACTTATTCGGGGCGTAGCATGCGCTACAGTAAATCAGACCCGCTATTTTTCCGGGAGTTCCATCAAACGGGGCATTATTTTCACAGACGGCTGAGGGTTAGTGTGCTTCATCCCAATTGTCGCCCACGCCGGCATCAACAATTAGAGGAATAGAGAGCTCAGCGGCCTCGGACATCAGTTGGCACACTTTGTCTGTCACTTGGTCTACTTCCGCAGTCGCCACCTCCAGCACCAATTCATCGTGTACTTGCATAATGATGCGTGCGTTAGCGCCGTCAGTTTGTAGCCAACTATCGACGTTTATCATCGCGATTTTAATAATGTCTGCGGCGGTGCCCTGCATAGGCGCATTAATGGCGGTGCGCTCTGCTGCTTGCACACGCATTTTGTTGCGGGCATTGATCTCTGGCAAATACAATCGCCTGCCGAATAACGTCTCTACATAACCCTGTTCTTTGGCGATCGCTCGCGTGTTCTCCATATAGGCTTGTACGCCAGGATAGCGAGTAAAGTAGCGATCGATGTAGTCCTGTGCCTCGTGGCGTCCAAGATGCAGTTGCTTGGCCAGCCCGAAAGCCGACATGCCATAAATCAAGCCAAAGTTAATCGCTTTAGCTTTGCGCCTCTGATCACCGGAAACCTCTTCCAGGGACACTTCAAACACTTCCGCTGCAGTGGCCCGGTGCACATCAAGACCGGCCTTGAAAGCATTGACCAGACTGGCATCACCAGAGAGGTGTGCCATGATACGCAACTCAATTTGGGAGTAATCGGCAGCTACAATTTTGTGGCCTTGGGGTGCGATAAAGGCCTGCCTGATGCGCCGGCCCTCTTCACTTCTAATGGGGATGTTTTGCAAATTTGGATCGGATGACGAAAGGCGACCCGTCGCCGCAACCGCCTGATGGTAAGACGTGTGGACTCGCCCTGTAGCAGGGTTAATCATAAGGGGCAATTTGTCGGTGTAAGTAGATTTTAACTTACTGAGCGTGCGGTACTCTAGCAACAGCTTAGGCAGAGGATAGTCCAAGGCCAGTTCCACCAGGACATCCTCAGCGGTGGAGGGAGCGCCCTTCGGCGTCTTCTTAATGACCGGCAGTTCCAGCTTATTAAACAATATTTCACCCAACTGCTTGGGCGAGCCCAGATTAAACTCCTGCCCTGCGAGCTCATAGGCGCCGTGTTGAAGTTCCAGTAAGCGACTGCCCAGCTCTGCACTTTGAGCCGTCAGTAGCGCGCCAGACAACAGCGCACCCTGTCGTTCAATGCGTGACAACACCGGTACCAACGGCAACTCAATATCGCACAACACTTTAACTAAACGTTCGTGTTCGCCCAATTGTGGCCACAGCGCCTCGTGCAGTCGCAGCGTAATATCAGCGTCCTCGGCTGCATAGGGTCCTGCCTGCTCCACCTCCACCTGGTTAAACGTTAATTGCTTAGCGCCTTTGCCCGCCACGTCTTCAAAGTGAATCGTTTTCACTCCTAGGTATTTTAGTGCGAGGCTATCCATATCGTGACGCGTCGCCGTCGAATCCAGTACATAAGATTCCAGCATGGTATCGAAACGAATACCGCGCAAAGTGATGTTGTAGTTTGCCAAGACATTGGCGTCATATTTAAGGTTCTGACCCAGCTTGGCTCGCTCTGGATCTTCAAGTAGCGGCTTGAGTTGCGCCAAGACCTCATTGCGATCCAGCTGCACGGGTGCCCCGAGATAATCATGGGCCAAAGGGACATAGGCGGCCTTGCCCGCTTCAACAGCGAAGGAGACGCCTACAATTTGCGCCTCCATGTAATTTAAGCTGGTAGTCTCTGTATCGAAAGCAAAAAACTCGGCATCGCGCAGCTTCTCCATCCACTGCGCAAAAGATTCAGCATCAGTAACAATATCGTATTCACCGACCACTGCCTCAGTGATGACCGGAACCTCATTATCCTCCAGCAATTCCTCGGTCCACGATCTGAATTCCAAGCGGTTGTACCATTCCAGCAAGATATCCTTGCTGGGCTCACTGTTGCGAAGTTCGCTGGGTGCCAGCTCTAGTACTACATCAGTTTTAATGGTCGCGAGTGTGTAGGACATCCTCGCGTTGTCTTGCTCTGCCTCTAGCTTAGCCGCCATCGTTTTGGCGCCGCGAAAGGCTAAATCGGCGACCTTATCCAGATTTGAGTAGATGTCGTCAACACTACCCAGCCCCTGCAACAGTGCCACCGCAGTCTTCTGACCAACACCGGCAACGCCGGGAATGTTGTCTACCTTATCGCCCATAAGAGCGAGATAGTCGATGATAAGGCTGGGAGGAATACCAAACTTTTCCTTCACGCCCTCCACATCCATCAGCGTTTCGGTCATGGTATTCACCAAAGTGATATACGGGTTGACCAGTTGCGCCATGTCCTTGTCACCGGTTGAGATAACCACCTTTAAGCCCTGTTGCGTCGCTTGATGGGACAATGTGCCAATGACATCGTCCGCCTCCACACCTGGCGTGCAAATAAAGGGCAGACCCATAGCTTTTACAATTTCATGGATCGGCTCAATTTGCTCTCTCAGCTCATCGGGCATAGAGGGCCGATTGGCTTTGTACTGCGGGTAAATGTCGTCGCGAAAGGTTTTTCCTTTGGCATCAAACACAACCGCGACCGGGCTGTCGGGATAATCCTTCAGCAAGCGGCGCAGCATATTAATGACGCCCTTGACCGCCCCGGTAGCCTCGCCTTTTGAAGTGATTAGCGGTGGTAGTGCGTGAAATGCCCGGTAGACATAAGAAGAACCATCGACCAATACAATAGGGGGCGCGGTTGACGCTTGCTCACTGGACACGTTTATAGGCCTCGCTTGTCACTCTAGCGTTCCCACCAAATTCGAGCGGAACGATAAGTTGTCTTCATTTTAGCCAGCTCCAATGGTGCTTTAAAAAAGCCGTGGTAGTCGCCGCGTGGGTTGATCAGTACGACATTGGCGCTGTGATCTACCTGATAGTTTTCCCCCTGCCCAGGCACCTTGCGAAAAGGCGTATTGAGCGACGTGGCGAAACCGTGGACGTCCAAAAATTCGCCCGTTACCCCGGTGAAATCTGGATTGAAAAAGGGCACATATTCAGCCAAAACAGGCACCGTATCGCGCGCGGGATCAACGCTTATCATCACCACTGCCGTGTCCTCGGCTTCGGTGCCTTCTATTGATTCCAGGAACTGATTCAAAAACGCCATGGTGGTGGGGCAGATATCGGGGCAGTGAGTAAAGCCAAAAAACACTAACGTCCAACCGCCCTCTAAACTCGTTGCGTTAAAGGCATTGCCCCGGTGATCCAGCAACGAGAACTCGCCCAAGTTTCGCGGTGTATCAAGCAGATACAAACCATTGATTTTCATTTCGCTAACGCTCATCACCCGAGGTTGCTGTACGCGGTAGGCAAAGCTGATCACTACGAATGCGATGAAAAGAGCCACTATCGCGACGGTGATACGCACACCGCGACGCTGTTCAGAGTTTAAGTTGCTGCTCAAGACAAGCTACTCACAGGAAAAATATAGTGATCCACCAGCATGATTAGGAAGAGAAGCATGAGGTAGGTTATTGAATACCTAAACGTTTGGATAGGCGCCCTGGGGTTCTTATCGCGCAGCAATTCTACCGCCCAGTACAAAAATATACCGCCCAGTATTACAGCACCAGCCAAGTAGAGCGGCCCACTGAGGCGTGTTGCATAGGGCAGCAAAGTCACACAGAACATAATAATCGTGTACAACATAATGTGCAGCTTGGTGTATGCCACACCGTGAGTGACCGGCAACATAGGGATGTCGACGGCGGCATATTCCTCTCTACGATGTATAGCCAGCGCCCAAAAATGTGGCGGCGTCCATGCAAAAATGATCAACACCAGTAACAATCCATGACCGTCTATTTGACCGGTGACAGCGACCCAACCGAGCAGGGGCGGCGCTGCACCGGCGAGCCCACCAATAACAATATTCTGTGGCGTAGCCCGCTTGAGATACATGGTATATATAAATGCGTAGCCGATGAGCGACGCCAGAGTTAACCAGGCAGTTAACGCATTGACCCAAAACAGCAATAGCGCCATTCCAAGCCCTCCCAGAATGGCTGCGAATAGTGCGGCCTGCTGCGTACTTACCCGCCCTTGAGCAATGGGTCGGTTGCGGGTCCTAGCCATTTTCTGGTCTACTTTTTGGTCAACCAAATGATTGATTGCAGCGGCAGAGCCCGCACACATGGCAATCCCCAGATTACCCAAAATAAGAATATCCAAGGGCACCATGCCAGGCACTGCCATGAACATGCCAATGCACGAGGTGAGAATCATCAGAGCAACAACCTTGGGCTTGGTCAGCTCTTGGTAATCGCGCCAAGTCGCCTTTGCCTGCTGTACGGTATCGGTCATAAGCCGCCTAATCGCTGGAGTTTTTCAAGAGAAACTTCAGGTCCGCCATAACATCTTTATGCGGCACCTCGCTGTTGTAAGACATCATAATCCAACCCTGTGGATCAACCAGATACCACGTGGCAGGATTGTCTAGAAACTCGGGGAACGCTTTGCCAAAGTCGGCCACGCTTAATACCACCGCCTCCATTCCCCGTTGCTCGCTCTCTAAATATAGCGGAAAGTTTGCCGGAGCAGGGCGATCGTCACTCAGCGCCACCAGATCAAATGCGGTTTCTGTGGCACCCGCGGTACTGACATACATGCGACGAATACGATTGAGGTATTTGCCCATGGCCTGGTGAATTTGGCGGGTTAGGTACAGTAATTGCTCGCAGTCGTCTTGGCAGTGCGAGCCACCGGGAATGACAAATGTCCAGTGTGGCACCGACCCTGAATAATTGAAGGGCGTACCATCGTCATGAGATGCAGAAAGTTCATCGAGGCTTCTGGGCGGCTGTAACAAACGACCGTTGTTGGACGTACCCAGCACAGACACTAAGTCGACATCTCCGCGATCAACCGACATCCACAACCAGGAAGCAGCAATGATAATGGCCACTGGCACGCCTATGATTAGAAGGAGTATCAGTCGCTGGTTCTTTGTTTGCTTGCTTGCATCCATTAATGCTCTTTCCCTGTAGATCTGGTCACTAGCTGCCATATATTGCTGCTGCGCAGCACAAACAGTATAAGCAGCGCTGCAGCCATCGCAAACCATTGCACCGCGTAAGCTGTGTGTTTCTCTGGACTGGTATTTACCACCTGCCATCCTACCGTTAACGCGTTGTTGGAGTTTGGCTCAATGCGCACAGTGTAAGGGAATAGAGTCGCCGGCGACACCGTACTAAAGGCCATTTGCAGCTTGTCCATTTCAACCGCCTGCACCCGCTTCGGCCAACC
>JBLHSI010000020.1:0-21683 GCA_047626655.1 Halioglobus sp. | reverse complement strand
ATATTGCCAATGGGCGTGTCTGGCCAAACTCAAATAGCGTATAGCTGCCAGGCAGGGTGTCGCCGGTTTCAGATTCAACCGATGTACCGCATGCGAAGACCGGATTGGTTGGCATTGCTACTGTAACCTCGAATCGACTACTGGCAGAATGACCGCCGGCCACATTGGCAGCAACTGAAATTTCTGCGTTACCAAACTGGTTGCTAAGCGGCGAAATAGTGATGAGGCCTGAGGCGGAATCTATATCCACATTGATCGCATCTGGGCGCGAGTTGCTCACACTGTAATTGATGTTGCCCGCGCTAGAAGTGGCGTTGGCCTGCAGTGTAAAGGCGTTAAAATTCTGGCTCAATTGTTGATCAGCAATAGTATCGATCACAATTTCTTGGTAGTTGAAATGGGCCTTGGTGATCCAGTAAGTTTTGGTCGTAAATGTGAGGTTACACGTGGCGTCCTGACCTTCACAAGCGCCAGTCCATGCAGCAAATACATAGCCCGGCGCCGGCGTTGCGGTAAACACCTCCATAACACCACCGTAGCCGGCCTCACACGAGTTGCCATCGTTTCCGCATTCGATCTTAAGAGTAGAGCTATTGCGCAGCGTGTATGTGCCAGTAACAGTGCCGCTGATATCCCCTAAATTCTCTACCTCCATACGACAACCGGTAAGCACTAGAGCAATGAGTGCTACTATGAGTATGTTGGATTGACTAACGGCTAGCCTACGAGCTGATAACGACGCTATTCTTGTGACCATGTGAAGAGCCTTTTATTAGAATCTATAGTACGGCGCCCATAGACTACCACAGCTACGGGTGTCGAATAAATTGAACTTGATCACGGTTCCTTGATGCGCTATTTCGTGCTCAAACGCTTGCTATTGAAAGCCTAAACAGTGACTTGAACCTATTTTTTAGCGATATGCTTAACGGTAAACCGATTGATAATCGACTAAAATGTCATATTGAGTCCAATACCTATGGTTAGTCGATAAGTAAAAATGGTCTCAGAGAGGCCTTGGTAGTATTCAATGTTTGACCATTTGACCATTTGACCATTTGACCATTTGACCATTTGACCATTTGACCTAGCAACAGCATCGTTTTCGGGAGTACCTATTGTCTATCTTTTCGATCTTTTCGGGCAGCGCTATTGCAGTACAGCTGCTGTTGTTCGGACTTACTCATTCTTTAATAGCACTCTCGAATGATGCCGTTCCCGTTGAGGTGATCCTGGTCCAAGAGTTGCCAATTAATCAAACAGTGCAGTTAACGGGTACCGTTACTTCGGCACGCTCAGCGCGCCTATCTGCGTCTATCGCAGGTCTGGTTACCGCACTGCTTGTTGACGCCGGTAGCTCAGTAGGTGCCGGAGATAAACTGCTGGAGATGGATGCTGAACTAGCAAAGTGGGAATGGCAAGGCGCACAAGCCAGTGTGATTTCGACCCAACTGGGGTTATCTGATGCGCAGCGTCGCCTAGCGGAGGTGCAGGCGCTAGCCCCAAAACAAAGTATCGCCGAAACAGTTGTGCGTGATCTGGCGGCCGAGGTCGCAGAAGATGAGGCAGCGTTGCAGCGAGCACAGGCCGACGCCGGATATCGCAAAGGAGTTTTAGATCGGCACGTATTGCGCGCGCCCTTTGCCGGTGTAATTAGTGTTAAGCAGACTGAGCTCGGAGAATGGATTTCTCCGGGAGTCTCCGTGCTGGAATTGGTGGCCACCGAGGATCTGCAGATCGACTTTCAAGTATCGGAGGATTACCTGTCGGCTATTGGGCCCGATACTACGCTTACCTATACGCTGGGCGATAGCATGAAAATCCCCCAGAGGGGAAAGATAGTGACGTTTGTTCCTATCGCCGACCCCAGTGCTCGCACGTTTTTATTGCGCGTAAAGCCAAGCGAAGTCAGCCAGACGATAAGCCCCGGAATGTCAGCCCGAGCCGCATTACATTTAGACAGCGGACGCATTGGTATGGTTGTCCCCCGCGATGCTGTCATCAAGTATCCGGATGGCCGCGTGGTAGTCTGGGTGGTAGAGGCAAGTGATGCCGGCGACGTCGTGGCAGAAAAACGGGTCGATACGGGTGTGATTTTTGATGGCATGGTTGAGATCCGCCAGGGTCTTGCAGCTAATGCTCGCGCTGTCGTGTTTGGAAATGAGAACTTACAACCTGGCCAGCGCGTGCTTGTCCTAGCCAACAAGCAGGACTGAGCGGATGTTCGAAAAAATCATCGAACGAGGCACGTTGATGACGGTCACAGTGTTGATCGTCTGCGTACTAGGTATTGTCGCAGCTCTGCGTATTCCCGTTCAGATGATTCCGGATCTGGATGTTCGTGTCATTAGCATACGGACCAGTTGGCCCGGAGCCACGCCGCATGATGTCGAAAAAGAGATCGTCATCGAACAAGAGCAATATCTGCGCAACCTGCCCAACCTCGCACGAATCACTGCTAGAGCAAATTCAGGTAGCGCTGAAATTGAACTTGAGTTTCCTCACGGTACTGATATTACTCAAATGCTCATCCGGGTAAACAACGCCTTGAGCCAGGTGCCGGCCTACCCTCAAACCGCCGACGAACCACGAATTTATGCCAATTCTTTTTCCAGTAGTGCCTTTATGTTTTTCAGCATTACACCGCTGCCAGGTAATCCAAGGGCCCTCGATATAGGGTTGTCTTTGGACTTTGTGGAAGACACAGTAAAGCCGCGATTGGCCAGCGTGCCAGGTATTTCAGAAGTAGGGGTATATGGCGGTGTCGAACGCCAAGTCCAAATCCTCATCGATCCGGCTCGTTTAGCTCAGCGTGGGTTAACATTGACCGAAGTTCGCGAAGTGCTTCGTAGTCGAAATCGCGATCGTTCCGGCGGAATGATCGACGCGGGCAAACGGCAATATCTGTTGCGTACAGTCGGCCGCTTCGAAAACCTGGAAGAGTTGTCTACGTTAGTTCTGGCACGCCGTGGAGATGCCATTATTCGACTGTCGGATGTAGCCACTGTGCGTCTAGATCATTTCGAAGAGCGGGCGGTCACGTCATTTAATGGTGCGCCGAATCTATTTATTGCGCTGCGAAAAGAGGCGGGCTCCAATGTTATTGAGATTAAACGTGGAATTATTAACGAGGTAGCCACGCTCAACCGCGATGTACTGGAACCTGCCGGTCTGCGCATGCATCATATGGCTGACGATGTTGTGTACGTCAGCGCTTCGTTGCGCAATGTTTGGCAGAACTTAATCATGGGCGCGCTGCTTGCCAGCGCAGTGATGTTCCTGTTCCTGCGTTCAGTGCCCATGACATTGGTTGCAGTCATGGGAATTCCAATCTGTATCATTGTGGCGTTTTTAGGCTTACTTTTGGCGGGACGTACTATCAATGTTATTTCCCTAGCTGGTGTCGCCTTTGCTATTGGGATGACTCTCGACAACAGCATCGTTGTGCTTGAAAGCATTACTTTGGAACGACGTAAAGGAGTGGCGCGCATCAAGGCAGCGGTGGAGGGCGTGCGGCATGTCTGGCCGGCTGTATTGGCGTCGACGTTAACTACGGTTTTGGTCTTTATTCCGGTGGCTTTTGTAGAGGAAGAGGCCGGTCAACTCTACTCAGATGTGGCTATCGCTATATCAGCTGCAATTTTAGCTTCAATGTTGGTTGCAGTAACGGTGTTGCCTACGGCCGCTGCGCGGCTGAACTTTTCGCGCAAAGTTGACAGCGCCGGCGATAGCGGGAAATCCTCGTTGCCAGGCACGGGCTGGATATATCGCATGACTGTCGGTGGAGTGCACGCTGTACTGGCGACTCAGCGGAGTAGGGTGGCGTGCATTGTTACTGCGGTATTCGTGAGTGTTGGCATTATCTGGTTCCTTACACCACCCGCGGAATATCTGCCGGAGGGTGAAGAGGCAAAAGTGTTTGCTGTCATGAACGCACCTCCCGGTTACAGTCTGAGTGCAATGGTCTCTATCGCAAAAGAGATAGAGGCGCATTTTCTGCCTCATGTTAAAGCTGATCCAGAAGGTTTTCGTGAAGGTAGCACCGACGTCCCGCCTATGGCCTATTGCAACTTGCGCGCGGGGTCGAGCTCGCTGCGTATTATTTCCGAACCAATAGATGCGGGCGATATAGACGCGTTGATGGATGCGTTGGTAAACAAGTTTCAGGAGTATCCAGGAATGCGCGCGTTTGCAGCTCGCGGCTCGATTATCAGCAGCAATAATGGCGGTACACGCAGTATTAATCTCGATATCGCGGGCAACGATCTAGGCGAAATTTACGCTGTTGCAGAGGCCTTTTATCAACGTGCTGAAGAGGTGTTCGATAACCCGCGCATTCAGACACGACCCTCTGCGTTGCAGCTATCACAACCGCTGGTACAAATTCGGCCGAGATGGGAGAGGGCGGCCGAACTAGGCTTGTCAGCCGATGATATTGGTTTCATCGTCGCCGCCATGACGGACGGAAGTTATGTCGATGAATTTTTCTTGGAAGACGACAAACTCGACATTTACATCTACAGTGACTTAGGGCGAAGCGTGGCATTAGAAAGCTTGGCTCAATTGCCTATTTATACGCGCACCGGAGAAGTGCTTCCGCTGGGTGCATTAGTCGATATAGTGGAAACAGTCGACAGCAATTCATTTCGTCGTGTGAACGGGCGGCGTACTGTGAGCTTAAGTATTATTCCGCCGCGCAGTGTTCCTTTAGAAACCGGTGTTGAAAAGGTAACGGAAGAAATAGTCAACCATATGCGTAACAACGGCAACATTCCCGCCAATGTAGATGTTGTCATTAGTGGGGCTGCGGATCAGCTCGATGCCACCCGCGAGTCGCTCATGAGCAACTACCTGGTGGCATTGGTTATTATTTACCTGCTGATGGTCGCTATCTTTAACCATTGGGGCTATCCACTACTGATCATCACGTCTATCCCTTTGGGCATTGCGGGCGGCATCGTCGGGCTTGCAGTACTCAACGGTATAGGTGGCTTGTTACCTTTGATTGGGGGCGCGGCTATAGTTCAGCCATTTGACATGATTTCGATGCTAGGGTTTCTGATACTCATGGGCACCGTGGTCAACAATCCCATTTTGGTTGTTCACAGAGCAGTACAGAACTTTCAGCAAGATGGCATGGATGCGCTTACAGCGGTCACAGAAGCCGTTGAGGTGCGCCTCCGTCCCATTGCGATGTCGACCATCACCACGCTAGTGGGCTTAGCGCCCCTGGTGCTAATACCCGGTGCCGGTACCGAGCTTTATCGTGGCGTGGGCGCTATTGTCATGTTTGGCATCGTAGGAGCGGCCTTAATGACTCTCACCGTATTGCCGGCGCTAACGGTTATTGTACTGCAACTGGGTGGTGCGCAAAGTAAGACCTCGTAGCCCGAACAGCGCATCGTTCGAATAGCCATAATCCTGATTCCAGTAACTGTTGGAATATACTCGGACCTGACGACTAAGCGGACTAAAATGTTGCCTGGTCGCTCATATTGCCACCAAGTTCCTTTGTCGTAATTGAACATTCGAATGTCGTAGATTTGGATGCGTGTCCCCGAATATTGACGCAAACTCTGAAAAATAAACGAATAAGTGGGCCATTACTGGTACCTGCGGAGAGTCGGTCAATGAGTGAACAAGCGGGGCGAAAAAAGACGCGAGGTAGAGATGCCAAACGTGCGGCACGCCAGCAAGCACAAGCCAAGACGACGGCGTTTATCGAGCGTAAAATCCCCTATTACGATATGCTCAGCGAAGAGAGCCTGGAACTCATTGAGTATAATGCGGATACCGTTCTCGAAGAAATAGGTGTCGAATTTCGCGATGATTCCGAAGCGCTAGCCATTCTGAAAGAGGCCGGTGCCGATGTAACTGGGGAGCGGGTTCGTTTTCCCCGGGGTATGTGCCGCTCTATTATACAAGCTTCGGCGCCGCGCGAGTTTATCCAGCATGCCCGCAATCCGGAGCGCAACGTCATCATTGGCGGCAAGCGTACGGTACTAGTACCAGCCTACGGTTCTCCCTTCGTGCGCGACCTGGACAAAGGGCGCCGCTACGCTACCATTAAAGATTTTGAGAACTTTGTAAAACTCGCTTATATGGCTCCCGGTCTGCACCACTCCGGTGGCACGGTCTGCGAACCGGTAGATCTGCCCGTTAATAAGCGCCACTTTGATATGGTCTACAGCCACATCAAGTACAGCGACAAACCCTTTATGGGATCTGTCACTGATCCTAGTCGTGCGCAGGATACCGTAGACATGGCCAAGTTGGTGTTTGGAGACGAATTCGTCGAAGAAAACACTGTATGTACTAGCCTCATTAACGCCAATTCGCCCTTGACCTTCGACGCGACCATGTTGGGTGCCGCTAAGGTCTACGCGCGACATAATCAGGCCACCGTGATATCGCCGTTTATTTTAGCCGGTGCCATGTCGCCCGTTACCACCGCTGGCACAACCACACAAATTTTGGCAGAAGCATTGGCCGGCATGGCCTTTGTGCAACTGGTTAAGCCGGGCGCGCCAGTGATCTTTGGCACTTTCGCCAGCGCAGTATCGATGCAAAATGGCGCGCCCACCTTTGGCACACCCGAACCGAGCATGGTTCTTTATGCAGCCGCAGCACTGTCACGTCGACTGGGTGTGCCGTTTCGCAGCGGCGGTGGTCTGTGTGCCTCAAAAATAGCCGACGCTCAGGCCGCTTATGAGTCTGCCAATACCCTACAAACAGCTGCGCTGGCGGGTGTTAACTTCATGTTGCATACGGCCGGTTGGTTGGAGGGAGGGCTGTCCATGGGCTATGAGAAGTTCGTCATGGACTGCGATCAAGCCAGCATGATTGAAGTCTTGCTCAAGGGCATGGACATGTCAGAGAACGGTCAGGCAATGGATGCTCTGCGAGAGGTGGGTCCCGGCGCGCATTTCCTAGGTGCCACGCACACGCATGCCAACTTCGAGGATGCGTTCTATCGATCTACCTTGGCGGATAACAACAGTTTTGAACAGTGGGAATCTGAGGGGTCTCTCGACTGCGCTCAGCGGGCCAATAAGCAGTGGAAAAAGACGCTCAATGATTACCAGGCACCGCCTCTAGATCCGGCGGTTGACGAGGCTCTACTCGACTTTATGACGCGGCGCAAAGCAGCGTTTCCCGACAAAGAATATTAAGTAACTTGCTTGAGTGAAGGAACTGGGACTATGGCTAACGATATCAACGACCAGAACGACTTGGATGACGCCGAAGAAGACATCGTTTTATCGGAGCTGTCCGACGAAGAGTTAGTCGGGCAAATGCACGACGATCTGTACGACGGTCTTAAAGATGAAATTGTAGAAGGCACAGAAATACTGCTGGAGCGCGGGTGGGCAGCAGACAAGGTTCTGTCAGAGGCACTGGTTGCCGGTATGGCTATTGTCGGGGTTGATTTTCGCGACGGCATTCTGTTCGTTCCAGAGGTGTTATTGGCCGCCAACGCCATGAAAGGTGGCATGGCGCTATTGAGGCCGCTGCTGGCGGAGACTGGCGCAGAGTCGGCGGGGACTATGGTTATTGGTACCGTGAAGGGCGACATTCACGATATCGGAAAAAATCTGGTGGCCATGATGATGGAGGGTGCCGGCATGGAAGTTTTCGACATTGGTATCAATAACTCAGTCGAGGACTACTTCGCCGCACTGGAGAGGCACAAGCCCGATATTTTGGGCATGTCAGCACTGTTAACTACGACCATGCCGTATATGAAGGTAGTTATCGATGCCATGGTGGAGCAGGGCCTGCGGGACAAGTACATCGTGCTGGTAGGCGGTGCTCCGCTCAACGAGGAGTTCGGTGAGGCGGTAGGCGCGGACGCATACTGTCGAGATGCGGCAGACGCCGCAACCACAGCAGTGCGTATGGTCACCGAACGCAGGGCATCTGCCAGTGCTTGATTCGATACTCACTAGCGACCCCAGCCCGATCGATGACAGCGCCGGCGTATCATGCCCTGCGCCTTCGCCGGTACTGGTCATCGCCTGTGGTGCTTTGTCTCACGAAATTCAACAGCTGAAAACATTGAACGGCTGGAGTCATGTACAAGTGCAATGCCTCCCCGCCGATCTTCACAACCGGCCGCAACTAATACCAGCAAAGCTGCGTGAGAAGATCCATCAGTATCGAGACCAATACGACAGTATATTTGTCGCCTACGCAGATTGCGGTACGGCCGGTGAAATTGACAAGGTATTACAAAAAGAGGGAATAGAGCGCCTGCCCGGTGCGCATTGCTATTCGTTTTATGCCACAGAGCAGACATTTAATGAATTGGCAGAAGATGAACCTGCCACCTTTTATCTCACTGATTTTCTTGCGCGGCATTTTGAGCGTTTGATCATCAGGGGCCTAAAACTGGATATCCACCCCGAGCTACTCGATGACTTCTTCGGCAACTACCAGCGAGTGGTATATCTGTCTCAACGTAGGGACAAGGAATTGCTGAAGATGGCGCACGATGCCGCAGACTTTCTCGGTCTGGATTTTGAACACCAACACTGCGGCTATGGCGATCTCGAAAAGGGTCTCGAGTCACAGCTAATTGCATTTGCTTAGGCGAGCGTAAAGATGGAAAAGATTATTGTTAGCTGGCGGGATATTCCCGCTCAGGTCATTATTAAGCACCGCCGCGAACGTGCTACCGTGCAGTTGAGTGAGCGCTTTCAAGAAACCATAGACAAAGCCGCGATGCGTGCTGGCAAGGCTGGCAGTGATGCTTACCTCGAAGACTGGCGTCGACTAGCCTCTCCCTACACGGGCGTGGGGAGCCTGCAGAAGGTTGCGCAGCTGGTAGCGGATTATATTGAGTCAGACTTCAGCGATGCAGTGTTATCAAAAATGGTTGCCGACGTGGGCTACAGGGTGAGATAGCGATGTATCGAGTGCGCCAGTGGTCTGTTCGGTACGCCCGTTATTTGAACATGCTATACGAAGGTCTAGAGACAGTATTGGTGGCGCTCCATCCGCTGTTTGTCCGCATTGGCTATCAACGTGTAGAACGCTGGATTTTGATCGTAGAGGAACCTATTAAGAGCTTACTGTTTGATTCGCAGTCCTGCGGTCAGTGCACGCTCAGTTCCACCGGTATGGCCTGTCCCATGAATTGCCCCAAGACCTTGCGTAATGGACCGTGTGGTGGTGTGCGTCCAGATGGTGGCTGTGAAGTGAAGCCGGACATGATCTGTGTCTGGGTAACGGCATGGGAAGGTAGCCAGCGAGTGAAAAACGGCGAGCAGGCCATCCAAATTGTGCAGAATCCCGTCGATGCAAGGCTCACGGGCAGCTCTGCGTGGTTGCGTGCCGCGCGCGATAAACTTCAACAGCGAGCCCGCTAGACACTATGCGATTTGAAGACGAACCTGCAGTAGGTGAAAATCTGCCGATTCTCGCAGGGCATGTATCCCCAGGACGCCTTGAGCGTGTGCTGCGTGCAGGCACTTTTGCGGTCACCACAGAGATTGCCCCTCCAGATTCAGCTGATCCGCTAGAGGTTTACGAAAGAGCCAGCATGTTTGATGGCTATGTCCATGCGATCAATGCCACCGATGGCTCTGGCGCGCACTGTCATATGTCCAGTGTGAGTATGTGCGCTCTGCTCACCCGACGCGGTTACTCGATGGTGATGCAAGTCTCTTGCCGCGACAAGAACCGGATCGCAATACAGGGCGATGTGCTGGGTGCTTCGGCGATGGGCGTATCTAATATCCTCTGTCTGACCGGCGACGGAGTGCAGTCGGGAGATCATCCGGAAGCCAAGCCGGTGTTTGATATGGATTGTATGACCTCGCTGCAGATGTTGCGCGGCATGCGTGATGAGGCACATTTCCTCAGTGGCAGGAAGCTGACCCATCCACCACAGGTTTTTCTCGGTGCCGCGATAAACCCGTTCGCACCACCGTTCGATTTCAGGCCACTTCGATTGGCCAAGAAAGTGGCGGCGGGTGCCCAGTTTGTTCAGAGCCAATACTGCTTCGATATGGACATGTTCAAAGAGTATATGTTGCGAGTTCGAGATTTGGGGTTGCACGAAAAGGTGTTTATTTTACCGGGTGTAGGGCCTCTAGCCTCCGCCCGTTCGGCGGAGTGGATTCGCACCCATGTGGCGGGCGTCCATATTCCTGATGCGGTGATCAAGCGTTTAAAAGGTGCCTCTGATCAGGCACAGGAGGGTACCAACATCTGCATTGACATGATCAATGAACTGCGCGAAATCGCAGGTGTCGCCGGAGTGCATATTATGGCTTATAAACAGGAGCATCGTGTGTCCGAGATAGTGGAAAAGACCGGCATTTTGGACGGCGGTCATCCCTGGCAGCCAGACGATAGACCGGATCAAATAATACAGGTTACACCGGGGTGTGACGCCAGCAATACAGTGGAGAGTAGAGCATGACAACGACTATCGTGAGTTCGGCTAGTAAGGAAGTCAGGATCGGCTTCGATGAGCGCTTTGTCGTAATCGGTGAGCGCATAAACCCGACCGGTCGCAAGATTCTAGCCGAAGAGATGAAAGCTGGGGATTATAGCCGGGTAGAGGCCGACGCACTTGCTCAGATAGCGGCGGGCGCGCATATGCTGGACGTGAACGCCGGCATACCCCTAGCGGATGAGCCAGCAATGTTGGCTAAGGCCATACAGTTAGTCCAGTCGATTACCGACACACCGATCTCTATCGACTCCTCTATCGTAGAAGCACTGGAAGCAGGGCTTGCGGTATACCAAGGGAAAGCGTTAGTGAACTCCGTCACTGGAGAAGACGAAGTGTTAGAACGAGTATTGCCGCTGGTCGCCAAATACGGCGCAGCCGTAGTGGCCATCTCAAACGATGAGACGGGCATTTCTGAGGATCCCGACGAGCGCTTTAAGGTCGCGAAAAAAATTATCGAGCGCGCGTCCGACTACGGTATCCATTACAGTGACGTGGTAGTAGACCCGTTGGTAATGCCGATCGGTGCTATTAATTCCTCGATGCTACAGGTCATGCGATTAGTGAAGCGCCTGCGTGAAGAGCTTAAGGTCAATACCACCTGCGGCGCTTCCAACGTGAGTTTTGGCTTGCCCAATCGCAATGGCATCAACAGTTCGTTTCTCAATATGGCCATTGCAGCGGGTATGACTTCCGCCATAACTAGTCCGCTACATCCGGAGGTGATGCAGGCGGTTCGCGGTGCTGACGTAATGATGGGACACGACCCTGATTGTAGCCAATGGATACGTGCTTATCGTGAACCCGCAGCGGATGGCAGTGAGCAGGGAGCGCGTGGGAATCGAGGCCGGCGCCGTCGACGTGCCTAGTGCTCCAACATTCAAAGTATTAGTAGGGAGGAAGCGTGAGTTCAGAAGAGGTTAAAGTCGTTTTTACGCCGTCGGGTCGCCGGGGTACATTTCCGGTGGGCACGCCGTTATTACACGCTGCTAGAGTATTGGGTGTAGATATAGATTCTGTGTGCGGGGGCCGTGGACTGTGCGGTCGTTGCCAAATTATCTGTGCTGAAGGTTCTTTCCCGAAACACGAGATACACTCACTAGGCGAACATTTAACGCCTTTGTCAGAAACTGAGAAGCGCTACAGCGAACGCAAAAAGCCTTTGCAACAATCTCGACGATTGAGCTGCCACACATTGTTACTGGGCGATGTGGTCATCGATGTGCCGGCAGAGAGCCAGGTTCACCGCCAGATCGTGCGCAAAGAGGCAGAGCATCGGGATATTCGGTTAGACCCCAGTGTTCAGCTATTTCATGTCAAGGTGGATGAGGCAGACATGCATGACCCCAGAGGCGACTACGAGCGGCTCTTGGAAGCCCTGCATCGAGAATGGCAGCTCAGCGGCCTCAACTGTGATCCCGCGTTACTTTTGACGTTGCAGAGCGTTTTACGGCAGGGCAAGTGGGCTGTTACAGCGGCGGTCTACCGCGGCGAGACGGTTATCGGTCTGTGGCCGGAGTTTCGCGATGTGGCATATGGGATAGCTATAGATGTAGGTTCCACTACCGTTGCCGCACACCTTTGCGACCTGGGTAGTGGTGAAGTCCTCGCCAGTAGCAGCCTGATGAACCCGCAAATACGGTTTGGTGAAGACCTGATGAGCCGAGTCTCTTACCTGATGATGCACCCTGGCGGGGAGGTGGAGCTGACCCAAATAATTCGTCAGGCGCTGAATCAACTCATTGAACAAGTGACAGCAGAAATTTCCGCCAAGGTGGAGGATGTATTAGAGCTAACCGTCGTCGCCAATCCAATCATGCACCACTTATTAATGGGCATCAGCCCAGTGGAGTTGGGTGGGGCACCCTTTGCTCTCGCCACTGATGCTGCACTGTGTTTCCCGGCGCGTGATCTCAATCTTACAATACACCCGGGTGGCCGCATTTACGTGCTCCCCTGTATCGCCGGACATGTAGGAGCAGATACAGCGGGGGTCATCCTGTCAGAAGAACCACAATTGCAGGAGGAGATGACCCTGTTGGTGGATGTAGGTACAAATGCAGAGATCGTATTGGGCAACAAGCATCGCCTTCTGGCTTGCTCTAGCCCGACTGGACCTGCTTTTGAAGGCGCCCAGATCAGTTGCGGACAACGCGCCGCCGCAGGCGCTATCGAACGGGTTCGCATTAATCCGCAGAGTCTGGAACCCAGGTTCAAGGTCATCGGCTGTGACATGTGGTCCGACGAGGAGGGGTTTACCGAGCAGGCCGCAAACGTTGGGATAACCGGTATTTGCGGGTCGGGAATTATTGAGGTCGTTGCCGAGATGTTCCTGAGCGGCATTGTGAGTGTTGATGGCGTTATTGATGGCAGCTTCAGCAAGCGCAGCGAACGCATCATACAAAACGATAGGACGTGGTCGTATGTGCTCCACAACGGTGAAGCGCAAATCAGCGTCAGCCAGAATGACATCCGACAGATTCAGCTAGCCAAGGCGGCCCTCTATGCCGGCGTCAAGTTATTACTGGATAAAATAGGCACTGAAACGGTACAGCGCATACGGCTCGCCGGTGCTTTTGGCAGCCAGATCAGTGTTAAGCATGCCATGGTATTGGGTCTGATTCCAGACTGTGCCTTGGAGCAGGTGTCTTCCGCCGGCAATGCGGCGGGCACTGGCGCTAGGATTGCATTGTTAAACAAACAATCGCGGCAAGAAATAGAAACTCTTGTCAAGAATATTGAAAAAATTGAAACGGCAGTAGAGGAAAAGTTTCAGCAGTACTTCATAGACGCCATGGCTTTTCCCCACAAAACTGATCCCTTTGTCAATTTGTTTACGGTCGTTGATCGTCCGCCTGAAAAAGTGGCGCAATCGGCGGAGTCCATCGGCGGCGGACGCCGTCGCCGTCGTTCCCGGCCTAGTTCAGATGCCCCTATTTAGTCCCATAGCTGGGTGGTAAAGCACTCGGGGGCGGCTTGCCACCCCGATCATAATTAGTCTCGATAAGAACTGTCTGTTTTATCCAGCATTGCCTTCAACTGTTCAAAATGGGCAAATGATGCGTCATCATAGTCGTCCCAGCTTTGGGCTGTTTGCAGCGCCAAGTCGTGGGGGAGTATATTGAGAGGCTGCCCGGTGGAGTAGGCCAATACCATCGTTTTGCAGGCTTTCTCCAAATAGTACAAGCGCTCAAATGCTTCCGCGACTGTCTCTCCCACAACGGTTACTCCATGATTACCCATCATCAATATAGACTTACCAGTAAGTACTTCGGTGATACGCTTACCCTCGGCTTCATCTGTGGCTATGCCGGAAAAATTAGTGTCATAAGCAATACGTTGATAGAAGCGCGCCGTGTTGTTGTCAATCGGCAGAATGCGCGGGTCCTTAAGTGTTGACAGTGCTGTCGCATAGCTTGAATGCACGTGGAGTACCACACGCGCACTTGCAAGAGTATTGTGAACGCTGCCGTGAATACTCCATGCCGATTCGTCGGGAGCATCGTCCGTCTGCATGACGCTTTTATCTTCGCAGTCCAGTAGCTGCAGCTTACTCGCAGTTACATTGGCAAAGTGCATCCATCGACGATTCATCAGAAACTTTTTGCCGTTTTCAGACACGGCTGCACTGAGGTGATTGGCAACCGATTCATGCATATCCAGTTCATAGATAAGTCGGAAAGCTGCAGCTAGATCGATACGCAGTTCGTTCTCGGACAACATGGTGATTCCTTGCATTAGTTATTTACGGGATGCCTGGCACGAAGCACCCGATAGGTGCTTCGTAGCTCACCACGGTCAACGTAACAACCCCGCAAATGTCTGGCGCCGCTGCCTTCTTGATAGGCGGCACGCCCGTGGGCAATGCGGTGATTATCAAACACTACACATTCTCCCGCGTGTAGACGAAAGGTCATCAGGTACTGATGTTCTTGTAACATTAGGCCAAATCTGCGGAACGCCGGATAAAAATCGTCCATTTCACGCTGAGTAAAATCGAATACATCCGCTAGATGCTGACTGAAATTTATCCCGCTCACTTCGCCATTGTTAGGGTCTAGCTCGATGATTCTCTGTTTGGCGCGTACGTCCTGATTCTCAGTGGTGTAGCGAAAAGCGGTTTTGTATTCAGTCAGTATGCTGAAATCGTTGGGGTATTTCTCCCTAAACGCGTTGGCTACCGCGGTCGCATCGACAAATAGGCTGTCGCCGCCCACCGCGTTATTGATACGACAGTGTAGAAACTGAATACCTGGAGCGAGTTCTTCGGGTGGCAAATCGGTATGCAGCTCCAGTGCATTGCTGGTGTAAGCGAGATTTTCCGGGTTTTCTTTAGAGAACACATCGAACACATAGCCGGAGAATGAAGGACGCACCCTGCCGAAAAGTTCGCATACTGAATACAGGGCTTCATCGGTATCGGGCATGCCCTGAACTAAAGCGATGCCCTCATCCAACATCGCCTCCGCCCAGTTAGCTACACTGGCTGGATTTTCGGCTATGTCAGCGTAGTGAAAGCGCGCCATGCTCGAGTAGTGATCACTGCACCATGGTTTACGCGTGCGAATCGCTATATCGCCGTGCTTTTCTCCTCGATGCCAACGCTCCAGCCACCGCAGGTCATAGCAACTACGGTGTCCGTTATACCAGGAGATCTCCAATTGAGAGCCATTCAGTTGGGCGCATTGGGGGCGCAGATCGTCGGGCTCGGCAAGAATATTAAACACTCGTTCCTGCGTACTACTGTCCCATGATGTACTGCAATTGTCGCGCAACCAGAAGTAATTGAAGTAGGCAATGTCGCCGTCGATAGATAACTCAAGGCCGTTCTCCATCAATGAAATATGAGGCATGGCAGCGTGCTCCAGATTCTCTTCCAATCGTCTGATCATATGACAATGTATTTCGTGGCCTGTCAATGCCCCGTGAACTAACTGAAAGAGAAGGCGCTATTGGATACTCGGTGTAATTCGATGGCATCGATCTATTCCTCGTTCAGCCGCCCATGAACACAACAGTCTTGTTACCGTCCAGAAATACACGGTGCTCGATGTGGTATCTCACAGCCTTTGCCAAAGCCATGGATTCATTGTCTCGTCCAACCTTGACCAGATGCTCAGGTTGATAAGTGTGGTCTACGCGAGTGAGGATCTGCTCGATAATCGGGCCCTCATCTAAATCGGTGGTTACGTAATGGGCAGTAGCGCCTATTACTTTTACGCCTCTGTCGAAAGCCTGGTGGTAGGGTTTGCCACCTTTGAAGCCGGGCAGGAAGGAGTGGTGAATATTAATGCAACGGCCACTCAACTGCGCGGTAAGATTGTTAGACAGAATCTGCATATAGCGAGCTAACACGACTAGTTGGGTGCCGGTCTCTTTAATGATCTGCAACAACCGCTCTTCCTGTTGTAATTTGTTTTCTTTGTCGATCGGCAGGTGAACGAAGCGGATACCTTCTCGCTCCGCCATCGACCTCAGGTCTTGATGATTAGACACTACTGCAACGATGTCCATTGCCAACTCACCCTTACGGTGTCTATAGAGCAGGTCGTCAAGACAGTGATCGTACTTTGATACCATGATTAGAACCTTAACGGGTTCGTCGAACTTGTGTATTTTCCAGTTCATATCGTACACATCGCTGATCTCAATGAACGACTGTTTAATCTCCTCAATGGACGGTGATTTTTTTTGCAGACGAAATACCGCGCGCATAAAAAAGTTTCCCGTCGATTCATCATCGTACTGTTCCAGAGCGCAGATGTAGCAGTTTCTGTCCGCCAGATACCCCGTTGCACTAGCGACCACACCGGCGACGGCACGACAGCTTACGGTGAGGATAAAGGTATTGTCTTTGCTGGGCATAGTTGTCATGAAATCACCTTTGTTATGTCGAAACCCATTGTGTTAGTAGAGCTTCCGGTAGCATGTCTCTATGTTCTTCCTGCCATAGCTCGATTACACTCAGGAAAGCCTGTGCATAGCCCATGCTCTTATTGGTTGGTAATTTTCCATGATCGCCCATTAAGAAACCGGTGTATGCATTACGTTTATATAGTGTTTTGTGTATCTTAGCTACGGATAGATCTGAGGAGAATATAATTACAATTTCAGACCCGCTGACAGAACTAGACATTAACACTGAAGATAGCGGTTTTTATCTCGGTTTTAACAAAGTTGTTACGATTAGCTCCAAGTTGATTATTGCAGCACTGGTTATCTGGGCTGCCGTTTTTCCCGATCAAGCAGGAATCGTGCTCAACGAGATTAAGGATTGGTCTTTTGCCCGTTTTGGCGCCTGGTACCTTTATATCATGGCCTTTTACACTGTGACCTGTATCTCGCTGGCTGTGATTCCTGCAACCGGCTCTATCAAGCTGGGCAAACCTGGCGAGAAGCCAGAGTTTTCGCGTTTTTCATGGGTATCAATGATGTTCGGTGCGGGTATTGGTATTGGTATGCTGACCTTTTCCACCGCCGAACCTATTTATCACTACGCCAGCAACCCCGATACTATTCTCGGCTATGCTCGAGGCGAGAGTGCGGAAAACGTGCGCCACGCATTCAAGTGGTCCTTTCTGCACTGGGGATTAGGTCCCTGGGGCTGTTATGCGCTGGTGGGCATGAGTATGGCCTTTTTCAGTTTTAATCGTGGCCTGCCGTTGACTATTCGATCGGGACTAGCGTCTTTGTTCGGGCGGGCCTTGTCGGGCATGCTGGGTCATGTGATCGACATCGTCGCCGTCATCGCCACCATTCTTGGCGTCGCTGTCACCATTGGCTTCGGCGTCAGCCAGTTCGCCGCAGGTATCTATGAGGTAAGTGGTGCGCAGTGGTTGGTCGACAGTGCCGGCGCACCCACCAATGCCGCGATGCTCAGTGGCTTGTGCGTCATCATGACCGCTTCTACACTGTCAGCTCTTTCTGGCGTAGGTAAAGGTATTAAATGGCTGTCCAACGTGAACATGGTGCTGACCTTTGGCTTGCTGGCTTTTTTTCTCGTGTTTGGTGCCACCAGCTTGGCGCTCAATGGCCTGCTGATGGGTCTATGGGACTACCTGATTAATCTCCCATCAATGATGCTCACCTACTGGGCGCCTGCCGAACAAGAAACAGCTGCTGCGCTCTATCAGTGGCAGTCTGTCTCCTGGACAGTATTTTACTGGGCCTGGTGGATTGCCTTCGCTCCCTTCGTGGGGTTATTTTTGGCCCGTATTTCGCGCGGTCGTACCATTCGTGAATTTGTACTGGGCGCAATGATTGCCCCCTCGTTTATGTGCTTTATCTGGTTCACATTTGTGGGAGGTACGGCAATAGAGCTTGAGTTGAATGGCGATGCCGCTGGCGCGATTCTCGCCGCGGGTCAGGAATCAAAGTTGTTCGTGACTTTGAGGGTGTTATTGTCTGATGGTATGGCCATTGCTATGAGTTCTGTGGTGGTGTTACTGCTACTGACTTACCTGGTCACATCGGCCGACTCTGCTGTGCTTATCGTAAATACTATTAATTCCGGTGGCGACGAGAGTCAAAAGAGTCATGTACACATTATCATTTGGGGCGTGGCCCTAACGTTAGTGATTGCCATGTTATTGGTAGCCGGTGGAGTAGAGGCGCTGCGCGCATCCATGCTAGTGGGGGCTCTGCCGTTCTCGTTAATCATGGCGTTAATGGGGCTTTCCCTGATAAAAGCCCTCATTCACGACGGCATGAGGAACAGGGAGAGGGCGGCAATGTCAAATGATGCTTCACCTGGGGAGCAATAGATATCCCCGTAGGATACAAAAAATAATAAGTATTTCCTAATATATTCAATGGCATGAAAAATAATTTGAATGTATTTTATAGGTACATAAAGTTGTCGGCCTCAGGGCCAGCAGGCGAGCACGAATGAGAGAAATTACTGAAATCACCCCGGTGGAAGGTCCGCCCGTACACATAGGGTTTTTGATGGTACCGGAGTACACGCTGAGCCCTTTCGCTAATGCGGTAGAAGTTCTTCGAATGGCAAATCGGCAGAGCGGGCGAGAAATTTACCGCTGGTCGGTCCTGAGCGTGGACGGCGAACCGGTGATGTCCAGCTCCAACATGGAGTTCGTCTTTGACGGCACCATCAGTACCGTCAACTCAGAAGATCCCGTCGATATACTAATGGTCTGTGGTGGTTACAACATTGAACAACATTGTACACCCCGGTTACTGGAGTTATTGCGCCAACTGGCGAAGAAGAAGGTCCCGCTGGGAGCGATGTGCACCGGCACCTACGCACTGGCGTCAGCGGGTTTGTTAGAGGGCTATCGCTGCACCATTCACTGGGAAAACCTGCCCAGTTTGCGGGAGCAATTTTCCCGTTTACTGATTTCATCGAGCTTGTTTGTGATAGACCGAGATCGCTATACCTGCTCCGGGGGCATTAGTTCTATCGATTTAATGCTAAACCTCGTGTCCAGTATCCACGGACACAAACTCGTACAGGAGATTTCCGAGCAATTTACCTGCGAACGTGTGCGGTCACAAGAGGACGCTCAACGGGTGCCGTTGCAATACCTCATTGGTGCCAACCAACCCAAACTGGTGGAGGCCGTAGCATTGATGGAGGCCAATATTGAGGAGACCTTGTCATTGGATGATGTAGCGGCCTATGTTGGGATTTCACGACGTCAATTGGAGCGGTTATTCGACAAATACTTGCATTGTGCGCCGTCGCGCTATTATCTAGAGCTAAGGCTATACCGCGCCCGATTACTGCTGCTGCAGACTAATATGCCAATTATCGAGGTCGCCGTTAGCTGCGGTTTTTCCACCGCGCCTCACTTTAGTAAGTGCTACAGCGAATATTACGGTAAGCCACCACGGGACGTGCGACTCGCGCGACACTAATTTTCACCATCAAATGTGCGGCTTTTAGCTTAGCAGATTAACTAATGCTTGCTTTGCAGTTGCGGCTGCTGCGTAGTGAGGCAATGCCGTTTTTAAATATGCCTGAGTCGCTTCACCCATTATGTATGATCGAGCTCTGCGATAGAATCGAGGTCTATTCGGAGAAAATTCATGGCACAGTTTCCAAAGAAATCGAACGTCGTCATTATCGGTTTGGGTGGTATCGTCGGTGCTTCGGTCATGCACCATCTGCTTGAACGTGGGTGGGATAACATCGTTGGGATCGACAAGACTTCGGTTCCCACCGACATTGGATCAACTTCACACGCATCCGATTTTTGCTACGCTACCGATCACAGTAAATTCACCTGCTACACCACCCATTACAGCATCGAGTTCTACGACAAGATGGGCCATTATTCTCGTATAGGTGGCCTTGAGGTAGCACGTAAGGACGACGATGACCGTATGATGGAGTTGCAGCGCAAGGTTGCATCGGGTAAGGCCTTCGGCACCAACGTAAAGATGATCAGCGCGGCTGAAGCTAAGGCACTTTTTCCGCTGCTCGAAGAAGATATGATTCAAGGCGCTATGTGGGACCCTGACGCCGGTCTGGTCAAACCAAGATCGCAAACGGTCGCTGGCATATTGGTTGAGAACGCAGTTAAGACTGGTAAAGCCCAGTCTTTTGCTAATACCAATGCGACAGGTCTCGATATAAAAGAAGGTCGCATCGTGGGTGTGGAAACCAGTCGCGGCTATATTGCCGCCAATCACGTTATTGTGTGCACCGGGCTGTGGGGGCGAACCATCGCCGAAATGGCGGGAGAAGACCTTCCGGTAATGCCGGTCGATCACCCACTCACTTTCTTCGGCCCCTTCAATGAGTTTCAAGGTACTGGCAAAGACATTGGTTATCCGCTTATGCGAGACCAAGGTAACTCTGCTTACATGCGCGACACAGGTGACCCCAAAACCCCCGATGGAGGTCAGATTGAGTGGGGTTACTATGAGGAAAAGGAACCGAGACTTGTCCATCCGCGTGATTTACCGGAAATAGGTGACAGCCATTGGTCGCCCTCACAACGCGATCTCGAGCTCGATCAGATTATTGCGCCACTGGAGCGAGCGATAGAGCTGACTCCCATTCTCGGTGAAATTGGCTATAACGAGAAACACTCATTTAACGGCTTGCTGCAGGTCACTACCGACGGTGGTCCCTCGGTGGGCGAATCTTCGCTGACCCGCGGACTTTGGTACGCGGTGGCAGTCTGGGTTAAAGACGCGCCTGGCATAGCCAAAGTACTGGTCGATTGGATGACCGACGGTGTCGCCGAGATGGATTTTTTTGGTATCGATACCGCACGGCACTACCCGATTCAGAAAACGCCAGCGTATATTTACGACCGCTGCTATGAGAACGCGTTTAAGATTTACAACCCTGCGGTGCATAACCGTGAACCATATTCTAAGGGTCGCAATTTGCGACGCAGTCCCTTTTGGGCGCGCGAGCAGGAACTGGGCGGTCACTTCATGGAACTGTCGGGTTGGGAACGCGCGCACGGCTACGCTTCCAATGATCACCTGCTGGAGAAATACGGCGAGCGTGTACCCGTGCGTGAGCACGAGTGGGATAACCGTCATTTCTGGCGCGTGTCTAACGCCGAGCAACTGGCAATGTCAGATAACGTCGGCATGATTAACCTGTCGCATTTCGCGGTTTATGATGTGTCTGGTCCAGACGCTGAAGCATTGATGGAATATGCCTGCGTCGCTAAAGTCGGCGGCGACACAGCGATTGGTAAAGGCGTCTACACGCACTTCCTCGACCAGCGCGGTGGGGTACGCGCAGATCTCACGGTTATTCGCCACGCCAAAGATCGTTTCCGCGTCATCGACGGGGCAGACGCGGGGCACCGTGACTATATCTGGCTAAAACGTATGGCACAGGACAACAACTGGCATGTCTATATTGAGGACCGATCGGATCACGTCGGCTGCCTGGGTGTCTGGGGCCCCAATGCGCGGGCAACGATTCAGGCCATTGCCGATGACCCAGCTGCATGGGACGAGGAGAATTTCCCGTTTGCTGCAACACGAAAACTGACGATTCAAGGTATACCGGTAGAAGCGTTCCGCATTTCTTATGTTGGCGAACAGGGCTGGGAACTACACGTTGACTTCAGCTATGGCCTGTCATTGTGGGACCTGGTATATGGGCAGGGGGTTACCCCAGTCGGCATCGAAACTTACGCCAATAGCCGGCGCATGGAAAAAAGTCTACGTTTACAAAATGCCGATCTGCTAACGGAATACAATTTGTATGAAGCGGGTCTCGCACGGC